>CADABQ010000049.1:0-40014 GCA_902786205.1 uncultured Lachnospiraceae bacterium
GAAGAGACTGATACTTTATACTCTTTTTTATCTGTTCTCAAAATGGAAGAAAAATAACAATTGGGAACTACAAATATCTGTTTAATCAGCAGACACTATTTAGGGATTATGATTCTTATAAGAAGTTAGGGTTGGGGGTTGTTGTTTTGAAGAACGGAGAATTGGTTTCAGGTGCTTCATCTTACAGTAGATACAGAGAAGGAATTGATATAGAAATAGACACAAGAGAGGACTACAGAAGAAAAGGGCTGGCATATGCATGCGGTGCAAAGTTAATTTTGGAATGTTTGAAAAAGGGATTATATCCAAGCTGGGATGCACAAAATAAATGGTCAGTAAAATTAGCTGAAAAACTGGGATATCATTTTAGTCATGAATATACTGCATATGAAATTCTAGGTTTCTAAATATTGTAGAAGATTGTATCAAATAAAAGTATCCTAATAAACTTAGTAAATATAAGGCTTGGTTAGGATATTTGCCATTAATAAACGAATGAAAGTCATCTGTGGCTGGTAGAAATGGCTGTAACGATGTGTAAAAAAGGATTTTGAAAGAGTATGTTTCAGTAGGATATTTTTTAAAGAATAATTTTTTTGGATAGAGAGGCAGCAGAATAAACAAAAGGAAAAGAATGTTGTTTATAATCTGTAATATAACAAGGAGAAGGTAAGGATGAAAAAATTGTACGATAAAAAACCTATATGGTTTGGAATTGGAGTGGGCTATTTTATTTCAATAGTATTTGTTTTATTGGAAAGGCTTTTATTAGACCTTTCATATACAGATAAATGGGTATATATTGATGGTGGAATTCGTTTATTATTTGGAATTGTCGGTTTAATTGTTTTAAAAACAATCTATGCAGATAAGTTTGGAGAGCTATTTAAGAAGAAAGTGAGCAGGAATGTTTTACTTTATCTTCTTCCCATTGGTATATATTTTGTGTTGGAATTTTTATTTTTTGCTTGTGCGAAACAGATACAAACATCCTTATGGATTGATTTTTTTGTTATGTGGATTACGCAGGTGACAACTGGACTTTGGGAAGAAGCAACTTCCAGAGGAATTGTAATGAGTGGTATGTTGTTGAAATGGAAGGATACAGTTAGAGGTCGTATTTTAACGGTATTAATTTCTGGATTATTATTTGGTTCGTTACATGCATTGGGTGTTATATATGGAAACAACATTTTAGATTGCTTGTGGAGCGGTTTGTATACATTTTGTTGGGGAATGTTTGTTGCAGCAATTTATATGGTTTCGGATAACTTATTACTTGTTATGGGGATTCACACAATATGGGATATCGTTGTAAAAGTACCCGTTTACTTTATAAGCGAATATAACAAGAGTGCTATGTTGACAGGTATATATGTGGAACAAGATATTATTCAATTAGGTATTATGCCGATTGTTGCAATACTGATTTGTATTTTTATTAAGAAAGAAAACAAGTGTTGGGGCGGTATAGAAAAGGCGGAGCTGGTTTAATGACAAAAGTATATTTTGTGCGTCATGCACAGCCGAAACATGATTGGAAAGATGATAGAACGAGACCATTGACGGAAGAAGGAAAGAAGGATTCTGCAATTGTATTGGAATTTCTGAAGGACAAGAAAATTGACACTTTTTATTGTAGTCCATATAAGCGAAGTTTGGATACCATTGTAGATACAGCAGCCTTTTTCGACAAAGAAATTATAACAGATGAGAGACTTAGGGAGCGTGAAAAAGGACTAGATGGAAATAATCATGGGATGTTCCAGAAACGCTGGGATGACCATGATTATCATGAGGAGGGAGGAGAGTCCCTTGCGATGGTTCAAAAACGTAACATGGAGGCGTTGAATGCAATTTTATCAGAAAATATCGATAAGGAGATTGTTGTTGGGACACATGGTACTGCTCTTAGTACTATATTGAACTTTTATGATAGTGATTTCGCCTGTGAAGATTTTTTAAGAATTATAGATTGGATGCCATATATAATTGAATTGGATTTTGAGGACAATGAGTTGGTTGCTAAGCAGGAACATTGTTATATAGAGAAAGAATTCAAGGTTAATTAGCGTGCAGATAAGAAGTAATACTGTCTTATCAATGAAAGGATTGTGGATATGCAATACGCAAGAAAGTTGAGAAAAGGTGACAAAGTAGCCATTGTCAGCTTGTCCAGTGGAATGTTAGGGGAAGAATTTTGCAGTCATAATATAGAAATAGGAGTAAAGAGATTAAAAGAATATGGACTAGAACCAGTATTTATGCCTAATGCATTGAAAGGTATTGCATATGTAAAGGAGCATCCGGAAGCCAGAGCGAAAGACTTAAAGGATGCTTTTTTCGATAATTCTATTGCAGGAATTATTTGTGCAATAGGTGGGGATGATACATACAGGTTGTTGCCCTATTTGATGGAAGATGCAGAGTTCATTCGGGCGGTAGAGGAGCATCCTAAATTATTTACTGGCTTTTCAGATACTACAATTAATCATTTGATGTTTTATAAACTGGGACTGTCCACCTATTATGGTCCTACATTTATCTGTGATTTGGGGGAAATTTCGGATGAGATGTTACCCTATAGTAAAAGAGCATTTGAAAGTTATTTAGAAGGAGAGGATTATAAGGAGATTGTAGCTAGTGAAATTTGGTATGAAGAAAGGAAAGATTTTTCAGCAAAAGCAATTGGAACAGATCGAATAGCACATAAGGAGAAACGAGGTTTTGAACTTTTACAGGGAAGTGAAAGTTTTCAAGGTCGATTATTAGGCGGATGCTTAGAAAGTTTATATGATATATTGACAACGACTAGATATCAGGATGAAAAGGCGGTTTGTGAAAAGTATGGGCTATTTCCAAGTATAGAAGAATGGAAAAATAAAATTTTATTTATAGAAACCTGCGAAGAAAAGCCTGTGCCAGAACTTTTTGAAAAGGAAGTTTCACTACTGAAAGAGAAAGGTATATTTGATGTTGTAAATGGAGTTTTGGTTGGAAAACCCCAAGATGAGGCATACTATCAGGAATACGCAGAAATCCTTGTAAAAGTGATAGATAATAGGAAACTTTCCATTGTTTATAATATGAATTTCGGACATGCCACGCCAAGATGTGCATTGCAGTATGGTGTTATGGCAAAGGTGGATATGAAACAGAAGAAGATTAGTCTCATTCCTCCAACCGCTTGATGAAAGAAAGCGGTGTCATATGATATTTTTTCTTAAATGCCCGATGAAAATAAGAGAGGTTGTGGAAACCTACAGACATAGAGACTTCCAGTATGGAAGTATTTCCACGTTCAAACTGTTCTACGGACTTTTCCAGACGGAGATTGTTGATATACTGCACGCAAGTCATGTTCATATGTTTTTTGAAAAAACGCATAAAGTGATATTCACTGAAATAGCACAGTTTTGCCAACTCAGAAACAGAAATTGGTTCTGCATAATGAAGCTCAATATAATCCAAAACACCTTTCAATTTGTCTGACGAACTCTTTGAAACAGAGGAAATATGTTTGCTACTATATTGAAGCAGCAGAAAAATAACTTGCAGAAGCAAAGATTTTAATGCCAGTTCATATCCGACTACTTTTTCACGATACAAAGTGGTAATCTGCTGAAAACATTTGTGCACAGAGGCGTAAGCAGGATGTTCCGATGTAATCAGGTAAGGCATGGAAATTTCCTGATTCATCATGGGCGTCAAATAACGGGTCGAACATACATCAGTGGCATTTCCGCCAAGAAAATTCATATGAAAAACATAAGTTTCTGAAAAAAATTCCTCGCAATTGCCAAGGGTAATGGCATGTAGAAGTAACGGTGGAATAAATAATAAATCTCCCTCTTTTGCCTCATATTCCACCAGATCAATTTGATAGACACAAGAGCCTTTTGTAATCAGGGTAAGTTCGGCTTCATCGTGCCAGTGGGTCGTAATCACAGGGTAATCGTCCGCCAGTCTTGTAATATATTTTTGAATGGGAAAAAAGACCTCGCCGTGTTTGGCGTTTTCTTTTTGTTCTGGTGTAAGTGATTGCCCTTCTTTCATAAATGATTCCTCCTGTGCAGATAGCAGTATTGTGTCATAGAATGAAAAAATACTGCAAGATTTTACGTGGAAAATATCTTATAATAGCAGTATAATACATCAAAAGCAATATCGCAACAAGAAGCAGGAATAAATAAATGGTATAGAAAAATCGTAATGTTATCGTTCACAGATTTGTGAATTATAACAAGTCATAAGGAGGAAAAGGATTATGGGACAGAATAGAAAGAATGATAAATGGTGGAAGAATGCAGTGGTATATCAGATTTATCCAAGAAGTTTTCAGGATAGCAATGGAGATGGAATTGGTGATTTAAGGGGAATTATTGACAGAATGGCATACCTTGGGGAACTTGGCATCGATGCAATCTGGTTATCTCCTGTATGCAAATCACCTCAGGATGATAATGGATACGACATTTCAGATTATCAGGATATTGAGCCGATGTTTGGATGTGTAGATGACATGGAAGCATTGATTGCAGAGGCTAAAAAATATAATATTCGCATTATTATGGATTTGGTTTTAAACCATACATCAAACAAGCATCGATGGTTTGAGGAAGCAAAGAAAAGCAAAGAAAATCCGTATCATGATTTTTATGTATGGAGAGATGGAGAAGAGGGCGTATTACCAAATGATTGTAAGGCCGTTTTTGGCGGAAGTGCATGGGAATGGGTGCCAGAATTGCAGCAATATTATTTTCATCAATTTTTGCCGGAACAGCCTGATTTGAATTGGGAGAATCCACAGGTAAGAAAAGAGATCTATGATATGATTTTGTGGTGGATGGATAAAGGCGTTGGTGGGTTCCGTTTGGATGTTATCGATCAGATCGCAAAAGAGCCAGACCTTAAAATTACACAAAATGGTCCAAGACTGCATGAATACATTCGTGAAATGAGTAAAGAAACCTTCCAAAAGGGAGATTTGATTACAGTGGGAGAAGCCTGGGGAGCAACACCGAAATTAGCCAAACTTTACAGCAATCCAGATGGAAGTGAGTTTTCCATGGTATTTCAGTTTGAGCATATCGGACTGGACCAGCAGGAAGGAAAAGAAAAATGGGATTTAGCGCCATTGCCATTTTTAAAATTGAAACAAATCCTGACACGCTGGCAGACAGAACTGCATAATTGCGGCTGGAACAGTTTGTTTTGGAATAATCACGATTTGCCACGTATTGTCTCCAGATGGGGAAATGACAAAGAGTACAGAGTAGAGTCTGCAAAAATGCTGGCAATTTTGTTACATGGAATGCAAGGAACTCCTTATATTTATCAGGGAGAAGAATTGGGAATGACAAATGTGCAGTATGAAATAGAGGATTATCGAGATGTGGAAATCCTTAATATGTATCAGGAGCGACGGAAGAAAGGATATGCAAAAGAGGATATTATGCGTTCTATTTATGCAAAGGGACGTGACAATGCGAGAACGCCAATGCAATGGGATGATACAGAACATGCTGGATTTACGGATGGTATACCATGGATGAAAGTAAACAGCAACTATAAGGAAATCAATGCAAAAAGTCAGGTGAAAGACCCAGATTCCATTTTTAGTTGTTACAAGAAACTAATCCAGTTGCGAAAACAGTATCCAGTATTCGTAGATGGTAACTTTACATTGCTGTTGGAAAACGATGAAAATATTTTTGCTTATCAGAGAAAAAATGCAAATCAGACAATGGTGATTATTTGTAACTTCTTTGATAAAACCGTAAACATGCCATTAGAAGAAATGTGCAAGGATATGGAACTCTTACTTGGAAACTATAAAGAAAGCAAGGATGCATCTATTCTTCGTCCGTATGAAGCACGTATTTATATAAAATAAAAAGAGAAAAAACAATTTGAGTATATTGCAGAATGAGGCAATTAGGCATCGGAAATAGGATTTTTCGGTGCCTTTTTCTATGTAGAAAATTTGTAAGAAAAAAAATATTTTGTCAGATGCGTAAAGATGTGAAAAAAGGTGGTTGTAAAACGTGTGCAACCCAAATCTGGCACGCAAAACGGAGTAAGTCCTTTATGAGTGTGGAAACTGGGAAAATGTTTATTTGGTTTAGTCTATATTCTGCTAAAATGTTATAAAAGTGTTGTTTTATAGGAGACAATCTGTTGACAAAGAATGATTTTGAAAGGTATAATAACATTGTTTTTTTGTGCAGATAAATGACTGGTGTATAATGAATTATTTAAGTGATTAGAAGGGCTTGACAAAATACCAGACGTGTAAAACAAAGAAAAAGTAGATGGATAAACAAAAGATTCTTGCAAAGAAAAGAGGTACTGTATGTATTGTAAAAATTGTGGGGCAAAGTTGGGGAGTGGAAATAAATTTTGCACCGAATGCGGAACAAAAGTTGAATTGGATGAAACGGTAGAAATACAGCAAAATCCAGAATTGTCTCAAGAGCAGGAAAGTCATTCAGAAGAAATGAAACTTCCAGAGTTAGATTTAAAAGGTGTTTTTGATGATGAGATTCCAATGGAAAATGCCAGTGAGACAGAATGGAGAGAAATGCCAGAACAGTCCGTGGTGGAAGAAAACGTGGAAAAGAGTTCGATGGAGAACGAGCATGTAGAAGAAAACATGCAGGAAAAAAATCTTGACCCGGAAATACCATTGAAACAAAAAAGAGGAAAAAATAGAAAATTTATTGGAATTACGATAGCTGTGGCAATCATATTCTTTTTACTCAGTACAGGACTTACAGCTTATTTGACAGTAAGGCATACGGAATTAGAGAATATACAATTAAAGGCGGAGATTCAAGAGGAATTAAATACCTATCTGGAGTTTTGTGATAAGGCAGTAGATTACAAAAATAAATTTGCCAAATTGTATTTAGATGATACAAAAAGGAAAAAAGTAAAAGAAAAAATGAATCAGGCAAAAGAGCAGATTGTGAATCGTGCAGAGGAAACACAATTAAAAGATTGGCTAACAGAAATGGATACTTTTGCAAAGGATACAGAAGAGGAAAATAAAAAATATGTAAATACATTAGCAAACAAATTGGCAAAGTATGATACACTTATGATGACAAATGAAGAAGAGAAAAAATACAATGCACAGGTTTCTAAGTTTAAAAAGACGGTTCAAAATGGTGATTATTCGTTGGCAGTGCAATGTGCGAATCAGAGTTGTAAGTACGGAGATAAGGTCACAGAGGAAAAAACAGGTTGGAATGTTTCTATTGTGCAACAGGATCTATCCTCTTATCCAAATATTCGTTTATATTTAGAAGTTACAGATGAAAAGGGAGATGTAGTAGAAAATTTAGATAAAAATTATTTTGTTTTATCAGAAAAACAGGGGGCGGATCAGGAATATTTAAAGCAAAAGATTACAAAGGCTACACAGTTAAATCAAGAAGAAAGTTTGAATATATCCATGGTGGCAGATGTCAGTGGAAGTATGGATTATAATATGCCACGTGTTCAAGAGGTGATGGAAAATTTTCTGGAAAATGTACAGTTTGAGGTAGGAGATAAAATTGAGCTTTCCAGTTTTTGTGATGATTATCAGATTCAGGAGTATTTTACTTCTGAACGGGAAAGTTTAGTCGATAGCGTAAATTCTTTAGAAGCCTATGGAGGAACAAAGTTATATGACTCGTTGATTGAGGCCGCACAGCGTGTTTATTTGCAGGAAGGTGCCCGCTGCGTGATCGCATTTACAGATGGTATGGATAATTGTAGTGCATCCACTGAGGATGATGTAATTGCTTATGCTAACCAGTATAATGTTCCAATTTTTATCATTGGAATTGGAGTAGAGGATTATGATACCTATACGGATACATTGCAAAGAATTGCAGAAGAAACCGGTGGTTTTTATCGGGATGTAGAAGATGTTTCAGAGTCTTTAGAGGAAGTGTATGATTCTATTTATCGTCAGCAAAAAGAAGTGTATTGTGTAGGATTTAAGACAGACGAGGAAATTAGTCAGGCGGGAACCAGCAAGGTACACTTGTATATAAAAGGGGAAGAAAATGGTGGTATGACAGATTATAGCTATACCGCAAAGGATGACTATTTTAATGTACAACTTGGCAAACTATCAAATTCATATAGTCGTTCTGTAGAAACAAAGGATTTCTCTTACATTGAAGATGCCAATGTTTTAGCACCAGGAGGGCAAATAGAGAAGGAATCTAAAGAGTACATTAAAAAGGATGATTTGGAACTTTCACAAATTTTACATTATGAAATAACAAATCTTTCATTTACGGATAAAAATACCTGTATTATGACGAGTAGAGAAGATTATGATATTGCACAGACGAAAGACTATAATACAGAAATTAAAAAACAACATAAAAACAAATCAAAAACAGATGCAGTACAAATTTATGATTTACTTATGGAGCAGGGATATAGTAAAGATGAGTTAGAAGGCAGCAAGATTGAAGTGAAAAAAACGCGTGTTTTAAAGGGAACCTATAGGTTAGTTCGCACCAAAGATGGTGCCTGGAAATTTAAGGATTATGCGAAGAATTATGTTGTCGAATCATCAGATGTGTATTTTGCTTGTGTAGAAGGCGATGAAGCAAATTGGAATTAAGAAAAAATAAGAGAAAGAACAGAGAAAGGATTTTAGTGATGAATAAAAAGCAAATCTTGATTTTGGTTGCGACGGTTGTAGTTGCCATATTGCTAGGAAGTGGAGTTGGTTTCCTTTATGCGAACAAAACAACGCCTAAATTAGACAAAGCTACATTGGAACAGGAAATGAAACAGAAACTAACACAGGAAGCTGAGGAGTTGTCGAAATAGTGTGGAAAAGCATCTGGAGAAGAAAATCTTTTAAAATTGGAATAGGAATATTGGGTATCGTTGTGTTGCTCGGTGTTATAAATTTTATACCTACTTTTCAATTAAAGACTAGGGACATGTCTGTTTTAAGAGGAAAGTGGATTGATGTATATTATGAAACAGAGAAAGAAGCAGCGGAAGATGTCTTTCAATATGCGGATGCAGAAACAGAGTCACTTGCGCGAAAGCTTGGATTTGATACAAAAGAAAAAATAAATGTTTATATTTATGATTCCCAGAAGACCATGCAAAGAAAAAAATATGGTTTGATTGGTCCGTTGCTTCGATTAGATTGGTACATAGGTGATAATATTGGAACGAATGTTATTTTGACCTCACCAGCAAATCCGGGTAAGGTACACGATTATAAGAATAATAAATATGCAGTATTGCATGAAATTGTGCATGCATATATTAGCGTTACAAATCCTAACATACACTTGTGGTTGACAGAGGGGTGTGCATTATATCTAACGAATGGAGAACCATTTTACAAAAAGTATCTGGATTGTATGCCAATACCATCCTATAAGGAAACGTGTACACGAAATCCAATTCGATTTTCAAATTGTGGCGGATATACTTTTTCACAAACCTATATAGAATATCTTGAAAAAACATATGGCTGGAAAAAGGTTCTACAATTGATAAAAACAGAAAATTATTCAGATGTATTTGGAAAGGATAGAAAAGAAATATATAGGGAATGGGTAAAATTTGTGGAAAACTATTATCAGTAGGAATGATAGAAAACAACAATTGGTGTGTTATGACAATTAGAATGTATAAAGGCAGGTAATCAATAAGGTTATCTGTCTTTTTGTATGTCAATGATATTCGCAATCCGCATTGCTATTTGCTCATATAAAAGCTGCACTGCGTGCCTTACGAGGTACGGGGCTTGAACCCTGCACCTCCATAAGAGTACCCCATTGCAGAAATATTTTTTTGGCTGGATTAATACTAAAGTAATAGTTACAGAACGGAAAGTATAGTGTTTTGTAAAAAAATAAGATATAATAGTTTTATAGTGTATGTATGAGGAGGGAGAACGATATGGGAGAAAAGTATGAGTTGTTGAGAAGGGGGTTAGCTACCGCATTTATTGATAGTAATACCGCATCTAATCTTGCATATAAACCACAATTTGTATCAAATAATTATAAAGAAGGAAAAAAAGTGCTTTCTGCCATTGAAGAGGAATTATTAGATTGTGATTCGTTTGTGATTAGTGTTGCTTTTATCACAAGAGGGGGAATAACACCGTTACTTCAAACATTTAAAGAATTAGAGAATAAAGGAATACCAGGAAGAATATTAACGACGGACTATTTGAATTTTAGTGAACCAGAAGCACTTAACTGTCTTGACGGATTAAGTAATATAACTTTGAAAATGTATCGAACTAAACAAGTACAAGAAGGTTTTCATACGAAAGGATACATTTTTAAAAAGGGCGAATTTTATCGGATTATTGTGGGAAGTTCGAATGTAACACAAACCGCACTTACAACAAATAAAGAGTGGAATACAAAAATAGTTTCAACGAAACAGGGAGAATATACACAGGATATATTAGATGAGTTTGAAAAACTATGGGATTCTCCCCACGCTATGGAATACGAGAGATTTATAGAAGAGTATACAGAGGAATATTTAAAGAATAAGATTATTCAAAAACAAAGAAAAGTTGCAAGAGAGAAAGAAGTTGTTTCGTTAGAAGAATTCACATTACAACCCAATTCTATGCAAGTGCAATTTATTGCAAATTTGCAGAAATTGTATGAAGAAAAAGAAGAAAAGGCGTTGCTTATTTCTGCAACAGGTACAGGAAAAACATATGCATCTGCGTTTGCTATGCGAGAATTAGGATTTAAAAGGGTGTTATTTTTAGTACATAGAAATCAAATTGCGAAACAAGCGTTAAAGTCATATCGTAAGGTGTTTGGTGGAAAAATAAGAATGGGAATGTTTATTGGAAAGCATCAGGATTATGATGCAGATTTTATTTTTGCAACAGTGCAGACCTTGAGTAAAGAAGAAAATCTTAAAAAGTTACCTAGAAATTATTTTGACTGTTGTATATACGATGAGGCACATCATACGGCAGCAGACAGTTATAAGCGTGTAATGGATTATTTTACACCAGAATTTACTCTTGGTATGACTGCGACACCGGATAAAAGGGATGATTATATAGATGGGAGAAATATTTACGAAATATTCAATCACCAGATTGCATATGAAATAAGATTGCAGCAGGCAATGGAGGAAGATTTGTTATGCCCGTTTCATTATTTTGGAGTGACAGATATTGAAAGAATTAAAGATACAGGAAAATCAAGAGAGGAACAACTAGAAAATTTTCGTTTTCTTACATCAGATGAGCGTGTGAAACATGTCATGGAACAGGCAAAGTACTATGGTTATTGTGGGAATCGTGTGAAAGGGTTGATTTTTTGTAGTAGGGTGGAAGAAGCACAGGAATTATCAAAGAAGTTTAATAAAAATGGATGGAGAACACTTGTATTAACTGGTAGTGACTCGGAAGAAGAAAGAGCGAAGGCGATAGAACGTTTGATAATGGAGGAGAAAGATTCTGGGGATTACGAATCGGATGTGGATGTGACAGAAGGACCACTGGATTACATTTTATCAGTTGATATTTTTTCAGAAGGTGTGGATGTACCACAAATCAATCAGGTTATTATGCTTCGCCCAACTCAGTCGCCAATTGTATTTGTGCAGCAGTTAGGAAGGGGCCTACGCAAAGCAGATGAAAAGGAATATGTTGTTATACTTGATTTTATTGGAAATTATAAAAATAATTTTATGATTCCTATTGCACTTTCGGGAGATCGTACATATAACAAAGATAATATTCGCCGTTATGTTATGGAAGGTGGAAGAGTATTACCAGGAGCTAGTACCATTCATTTTGACAAAGTTTCTAGAAAAAGAATTTTTTCAGCAATTGATAATGCAAATTTTAGTGATTTAAAATTGATTAAGGAAAATTATACGAATTTAAAAAATAAATTGGGACATATTCCTGCATTACAAGATTTCGATAAATATGGGGAAATGGATGTACTTCGTATTTTTGATAATAAAAGTCTAGGTTCTTATTATAGATTTTTGGTAAAGTATGAAGATGAATATACGATTCGTTTATCAGAAGAGGAAGAAAAAGTAATTGAATTTGTTTCAAAAAAATTGGCAAGCGGAAAGCGAGTACAGGAATTATTATTACTTCGGAGAATGTTAAAATATAAAGATACATTGAAAAATACAGATGTATTAGAAGATTGGAGTTGTGATTTAAGGGATCGGTATGGAATAATTGTCAATGAACAACAAGTTTTAAATGTAGTGAGTGTTATGACGAATAATTTCCAATCTGGAGTAAGCAAAAAAACATATGATAATTGTGTTTTTGTGGAGAAGATGGAAAACTATTTTAAGGAAGAAAGATTTCGTTCATACGATGAAAAGTTGAGAGGAGGGGAAAAATATACCATTTCGTCGAATTTTCATAGCATGCTGGAGAATACAGTATTTTATCAAATATTATCTGAACTTGTGGAATTTGGTATCAACAGATATGAAACGCAGTACAGAAAGCATTATGAAGATACAGATTTTGTTTTATACCAGAAGTATACTTATGAGGATGCATGCCGCTTATTAAATTGGGAGAGTAATGAAGTGCCGTTAAATATCGGTGGATATAAGTATGATAAAAAGACAAAAACATTTCCTGTATTTATAAATTATAATAAAAATGAGGAAATAAGTGATACTACAAAATATGAAGATCATTTTATAAATAGCAGTAGTTTAATTGCGATTTCTAAAAATGGAAGAAGTTTGCAATCAGAGGATGTACAAAATTTTATTCATGCAAAAGAACGTGGTATTGATGTACAGTTATTTGTGCGGAAGAATAAAGATGATAAGATTTCAAAAGAGTTTTATTATTTAGGAAGAATGGAAGCAACAGGGCGAACAGAAGAAATTATTATGAATAATACAGATAAGACTGCTGTTAAAATTGAATGGAAGCTGGATGTACCAGTAAGAGAAGATATTTATGAGTATATTGTGAGGGAGTAAAATAGAAAAGAACCGCATGTGCAATATATATAATTTTACAATTTTCAGTAGAAACAAAATAAATTGCAAAAGAAAAAAGAAAGATTAGGAGCATACAAAATGAATTGGTTTATAAAACTTATAGTTACATTTTTTGCCGGAATGGGTGCAGGGCTTGGAACTGGATTTGCCGGAATGAGTGCAGCGGCGGTAATCAGTCCGATGCTTATTACATTTTTGCATATGGATCCGTTTATGGCGGTATGATGATGCTGTTGATTTTAACCTCTGTTTTGGAATATGATTTGAAAACAGCCATTGGGACCAGTGTGTTTGTTATGGCTTTTACCGCTTTTACAGGTGCAGTATCTCATTTTGCTATCGCTGGAAAACCGGATTGGTTTGTATGGGGACTTTGCGTGATATTTACCTTATTATGGGCAAGAATAGCAGCTAAATTTGCCAATAAGGCTTCTGCTGAAATGTTGAATAGGGCAACGGGAGTTGTGTTGGTTATTTTGGGAGTTGCAATTTTTATTTTTTCGAAACTTTCATAGAAAAAGTCCCTTTTGAATACCTGTTTATGAGTAATCAGAAGGGACTTTCTGTGTTGTACTTTCTTTATAATAATTCAGCAATATCAAGGATGAGACGTTCTGTTTTTTCCCATCCAAGACATGGATCTGTAATGGATTTTCCATAACAGCCTTCTCCAATTTTCTGATTGCCGTCTTTTAGATAACTTTCGATCATAAATCCCTTTACAAAGGAACGAATATCTTTGGATAAATGACAGCTATGCAATACTTCTTTACAGATTCGGATTTGAGCTAAGTAGTTTTTGTTCGAATTTGCATGATTGGTATCTACGATAACACCTTGATTTTCTAAATCTCTCTTCTGGTATGCTTCATACAAATGTTCCAAATCTTCATAATGATAATTCGAGTAGCACTTTCCGTCCTCTTTCACATATCCTCTTAAAATAGCATGTGCAAAAGGATTCCCTGGTGTTTCTACCTCGTATCCACGGTAGGAGATGGTATGTGGAATTTGTGCTGCTAAAATAGAGTTTAACATAACTTCCAAATCTCCACTGGTAGGATTTTTCATTCCAACTGGAATGCCAACACCACTTGCAGTTAGTCTGTGTTGCTGATTTTCTACGGAACGAGCACCTACCGCTACATAGGATAGTACATCGGATAGGTAGCTATGATTTTCAGGGTAAAGCATTTCGTCCGCACAAGTAAGCTCAGTCTCTTGTACAGCACGGATATGTAATTCACGAAGGGAAAGTAATCCTTTCAACATATCCGGATCTTCTTCTGGGTCCGGTTGCAATGCAATTCCTTTATAGCCTTCACCAGTTGTTCTTGGTTTATTTGTGTAGATTCGAGGAACTAAAATTAATTTCTCTTCTACTATTTCTTGTACTTTTTTTAATCTACTGATATATTCTAATACAGCATCTTCACGGTCTGCAGAGCAAGGACCGATAATTAACATCATTTTATCGGATTTTCCGCTTAAAATATCTGCAATAATTTGATCTCGTTGCTCCTTTACTGCTTTCATTCGTTCTGTCATTGGAAATTTTTCCTTTAACTCATTTGGAGAATATAATTTTCTTTTTATATTCATTTGCATATCCATGCTATTCAATCCTTTCAAGTATATTCATTGTCCGCTGCTATTCACGGCCATTTTTTAAAAATTTGTTGATACTTCATTATACAGACTGCGGATATACTTGTCAAACCAATTAAAAGTAAGAAAGTAGAAAATACGGTAACGGTGTATGGTTTAGTTTGGGATATAAATAAAATGTCAGAATAAACAAATTGACGAAAAAGATTCTTTTTGGATGGGTGATTACAAAATATTTGATATTAAGCGTTTAAATGTGATACAATAGACAAGTCTGTTTAATGGCAGATAAATATATAAATATGTACTCTCGGAATCTCCCTTGCACCCACTTTTGCGACTGTTTTTCCGCCAGCTATACACAAATTTAATCAACGTACGCTCCACGTACGCCTCATAAAAATTTGTGCATATCTGACAAAAAAACATTTTGCAAAATCAGGCACAAAGAGACTCCGAGAGTACATAAATAACTAAAGGAGGATATCATGTCAATTTCTATTTCGTCAATTGCAATATTTGTTACAATTATTTTGTATTTGATTATGATGCTATTGATCGGTTTCAAATTCTCGAAAACCAATAATACGGTAGATGATTTTTACCTAGGCGGTAGAAAATTAGGACCATTTGTTACAGCCATGAGTGCAGAAGCTAGTGATATGAGTAGCTGGTTGCTTATGGGATTACCTGGTGTGGCGTATTTAAGCGGTATTTGTGATGCTTTTTGGACAGCTATGGGACTAGCCATAGGAACATGGGTGAACTGGCTTATTGTTTCAAAGCGAATTCGAAGATATAGTCATAAGATTGGAGCCATTACCATTCCTGATTTCTTTTCCAAACGATACAAGGATCAGCAAAATATTTTAACTTGTGTATCTGCGTTAGTAATCATTATTTTCTTTATTCCATATACTGCAAGTGGATTTGCTGCTTGTGGTAAGTTATTCCATAGTTTATTTGGCATAGATTATCATGTAGCAATGATTATCTGTGCAGTTATTATTGTCGCATATACTGCATTGGGAGGATTTCTTGCGGCTTCTACTACAGACTTGATTCAAAGTATTGTTATGACCATTGCATTAGTTGTAGTGTTGGGTTATGGTACGAGTCAGGCTGGTGGTGTAGATGCTGTTATGGACAATGCCAAAAGTCTTGCAGGATACTTATCTCTGACTTCTACACATGATGTAGTTGGTAATGTTGCAAAACCATATGGAATTATTACAATCATTTCTACCCTTGCATGGGGACTTGGATATTTTGGAATGCCTCACATTTTACTTCGCTTTATGGCAACAGAAGATGAGGAAAAACTTACACTTTCCCGTCGAATTGCAACTGTATGGGTTGTGATTTCTATGGCAATTTCAATTATCATTGGTATGGTTGGACTAGGTATGTCCAAAGCAGGAGTGATTGATACACTTGCTGGTTCAGAAAGTGAAACAATTATTGTAAGAATTTCACATGTATTAAGTTCACATGGAGTATTTGCAGCAGCGATTGCTGGTGTAATTTTAGCAGGTATTCTTGCGGCAACTATGTCAACTTCAGATAGTCAGTTATTGGCTGCGTCATCTAGTGTATCACAGAATATTTTGACTGATTTTTTCCATAAAAAAATGAGTCAGAAACAATCGGTTATTGTTGCCAGAGCAACTGTTATAGTAATCAGTCTTATTTCTATTTTCCTGGCATGGGATCAGAATAGTAGTGTATTTCAGATTGTAAGTTTTGCTTGGGCTGGATTTGGAGCTGCTTTTGGGCCAACGATGCTTTTAGCACTGTTTTGGAAGCGTAGCAATCGAAATGGTGCACTTGCAGGAATGATTGCAGGTGGAGCGATGGTATTTATTTGGAAATATCTGCTTCGTCCAATTGGCGGTTATTTTGACATTTATGAATTGTTACCAGCATTTATCCTAGCATTACTTGTGAATGTTTTGGTTAGCTTGTTAACCAAAGAACCTTCTAAAGAAGTAATAGAGGAATTTGAGAACATATAAACAGTTTCCATTTTTTAGATTTTTAAGAGGTAGGCAGTAAAAGCGTGTCTGATAAGGGAAAGTTTTGCACATAAATAAGTATAAAGAGAGCGAATCGGCAAAGAAAAATGTCGGTTCGCTTTTTGTATTTGTAACAGTTCAGTTGGATAGAATAAATTGACGTTTCTTTGGTAAAATGTTATAATCCATAATTAGAAAACTAATAATTAGAATTCTAATAGAAAGGAGCTTTTGATGAAAGAAACGTTACATTATTTATTGATGGCAGATCATACAATGTTACAAAAAGCATTGATTGGGTCCATCAAGGATACCGGACTTACACCGGGACAGCCTAAAGTATTGGATTACTTGTTGAACCATGACGGAACTGTTCAAAAAGATATTGCGGCTGCCTGTCATATTGAACCGGCATCTTTGACTTCTATATTAAATGGTATGGAAAGCAAACAATTGATAGAGCGAAAGTTACAGAACGGAAATCGACGTTCGTCGTATGTTTTTTTAACCCCAAAAGGTTTGGAGTTAGCCAAGCGATTGGGAAAGGAATTTGTTAAAATTGAAGAAAAAGCATTGGATGGTTTTACAGAAACAGAAGGAGAATTGTTATGTGAATTGCTATCGAAGATGTGCAAAAATATGAAAATACATAGTTCTAAGGAGGATGAAAAATGAAAAATTTGAAAGTAAGAGTGCCTATGTATTTTATAGGCCTTTTTATTATGACAATAGGAATCGCTATTTCTGTAAAATCTAATCTAGGCGTTTCTCCTGTTAGTTCCATACCATATACAATGCAGGTTGTATGGGAAATTGAGATGGGAAAAGCAACAATTTTGTTTCATTGCTTTTTGGTTGTGTTGCAAATCCTTTTATTGCGAAAGAATTTTAAGATGATTAATTTAATGCAAATTGGAGTAGGTGTCATCTTTGGATATTTTACAACCTTTTGTAATTGGGGGGCTTCCTTTTTACCGACCCCATCTAATCTTGTTGTGCGCCTTTTGATGGTGTTGGTTAGTACTGTATTGGTTGCATTTGGTATTTTTTTGTATATGCCACCTAATATCATGCCACTTGCAGGAGAGGGAGCAATGCAAGCAGTATCTGATGTAACAGGAATTGAATTTCCAAAAGTTAAGATTGGGTTTGATATAACAATGGTTTGCATTTCACTTATTTCTTGTCTGACTTTTATTAGAAATATGGGAAGCGTTGGAATAGGAACAATCTTGGCAGCACTTTTAGTAGGAACTGTCTTGGGAGTTATATCCAAACGTTTTGGTGCAGCGAGGGATAGATTGTTATATCCAGAACAGTTTGAAGGGAATACAATGGAGAATACTGCACCGGTTGCAGAGCATTATGTGATAACCATTTCGAGAGAATATGGTAGTGGTGGTAGAGAAATCGGACGAATGTTGGCAGAACATCTTGGAATAAAATATTATGATTTAGATGTGATACATCAGGTTGCTATGGAAAGTGGTGTATCAGAAAAACTGGTAGAGGAAATGGAACAGACGGTAAAAAATCCAACGGTGCATTCTTTCTATTACTGGTGTACACAATCAACAAAAGAGGAAGAACTTCCAATCGTAGAAAGAATCTTTCATGCACAAACAAAAATTATAAAAAAGATTGCCAAAAAGGAATCTTGCGTAATTGTTGGTCGTTTGGCAAATTATATTTTGCGTGAAGAGCCTAATTGCTTTAATATTTTTGTGGGAGCTGAGATGGACGCAAAGATAAAGAGAGTTGTTGAACGAGATGGAATAGAGGAAAAAAAGGCAAAGACAAAAATAGAAAAGGTGGAGAAAGAGCGAGCAAATCATTGTATGTATTTTACACATAAACACTGGAGGGACTTAAGAAACTATGACGTATATGTTAAGTCGAATTTCTTAGGTACAGAAAAAACGGCAGAGTTCATTCTTCAAATGTTTAAGGAAAAGTATAATTTTTAGAAAAGTCACCTGTTTTATAGTAAGGAAGACGGAAAGTTATCAGAAAATGAAAAAGATAACTTTTCGTCTTTTGTTTTTTAACACTAGCAAGCAAGTCCCTTCTGATTTTGCAGCGTTCTGCGCAGGTTTTGCACAGATTTTTCTGAATGTAGAGAAGAAAGGCTGTGAATAGTAACGGTGGCAGAGCGGATTGCGAATATCTGCTTGAAAAACGAATTTTAAATTATTTGTATGATTGTAGCGTTTGTAGGAAAGACTAATGTAGGACCTGCTTGCGAGGTCTGTTATAAAGTTCAGATTTGTGCGGTATATGGTTCCCATCTGAATTTTTTTACTCTTTAGGAAAATGTGTCCTATAGAGCAAAAACGCTCTGCGAAGATGTGGGTTTGTCCACTTTGTTTTATCCTCGTAGAGAGTATAAATGTACTCTCGGAATCTCCCTTGCACCCACTTTTGCGACTGTTTTTCCGCCAGCTATACACAAATTTAATCAACGTACGCTCCACGTACGCCTCATAAACATTATAATAGATTGGAGGTACTTATGAAAGAAAAGATATTTGGTATTTTACAGCGTGTGGGAAGAAGTTTCATGCTTCCTATTGCGATATTACCAGTGGCAGGATTGTTGCTTGGAATTGGTAGTTCCTTTACCAATGAAACGACCATTGCGACTTATGGATTGCAGAAAATTTTAGGAGAAGGAACGTTACTGTATGCTTTATTGATGATTATGAATCGGGTAGGAAGTGCAGTTTTTGATAATCTGCCTTTGATTTTTGCGGTGGGTGTAGCGATTGGTATGGCAAAAAAGGAAAAAGAAGTGTCTGCCCTTTCCGCAGTGGTTGCCTATCTGGTTATGAATACGGCAATCAATGCCATGTTGCAGGTAAATGGAGAAATTTTGTCAGATGGCAGTATTTCTAATGAGGTGTTAGAGGGGACGATTGCATCGGCCTGTGGAATACAAACCTTACAGACTGGCGTATTTGGGGGGATTATTGTAGGACTTGGTGTGGCGGCACTGCATAACCGCTTTTATAAAATAGAACTACCAAATGCACTGTCCTTTTTTGGTGGAACCAGATTTGTTCCCATCATTTCTACAATCGTGTATATGGCTGTAGGTGTTCTTATGTATTTTGTATGGCCAGTGGTTCAAAATGGTATTTATGCATTGGGCAGTCTGGTAACAGGAAGTGGTTATATCGGAACCTTGATTTTCGGCTTGATTAAGAGGGCGTTGATACCGTTTGGACTGCATCATGTATTTTATATGCCATTTTGGCAGACCGCGGTGGGTGGCACCATGGAGATTGCAGGAAGAACCATTCAGGGAGGACAAAATATTTTCTTTGCACAGTTGGCAGATTCTTCTCATATTGCACATTTTAGTGCGGATGCTACCAGATATTTTTCAGGAGAGTTTATTTTTATGATTTTTGGTCTGCCTGGAGCAGCATTAGCAATGTATCGTTGTGCAAAACCAGAAAAGAAAAAGGCAGCAGGAGGATTGTTACTATCCGCAGCACTAGCCTGTATGATGACAGGAATTACAGAGCCGTTGGAGTTTTCCTTTCTTTTTGTAGCACCAGCGTTGTTTGCGGTGCAGGTTGTACTGGCAGGTAGTGCGTATATGATTGCACATATGCTTAATATAGCAGTAGGGCTTACTTTTTCTGGTGGTTTAATTGACTTATTTCTTTTTGGTATTTTACAGGGAAATGAAAAGACAAGCTGGTTGTTGTTAATTCCAGTGGGGATTGTATACTTCTTTTTATATTATGGGGTATTTACATTTCTAATCAGAAAATTTGACTTTAAAACGCCAGGTAGAGAAGAGGATACCGAGGAAACCAGATTATATGGAAAAGCAGATGTAAATGCAAAGAGAGAAGCATTAGCGGAGACAGAAACAGAAGATGCACTTAGTGAAAGAATTGCTGCAGGTCTGGGTGGTAAGAAAAATATCAGTGATGTAGATTGTTGTGCAACCAGACTTCGTTGTACTGTTATAGATTCGGGATTAGTAAGGGAAGATTTGCTTAAATCTACAGGAGCCTCAGGCGTTGTGAAAAAAGGAAACGGGATACAGATTATTTATGGACCGAAGGTTACTGTAATTAAGTCGAATTTGGAAGATTATTTAGAACACGCATCAGAAGAAAACGTAGTAGAAGTTCCGCTAGAGAAATCTGTACAGAAAGAGGAAAAAATAGCAGAAAAGGAGACAGATTTTTTACAAATAGAAAGTACACCACAGTCCTCGGTTTTAATTTATAGTCCCGTAACAGGAGTGGCTGGAAAATTGGAGACAGTGCCAGATGAAGCCTTTGCCGGAAAAATGATGGGGGATGGGGCAGCCGTAACGCCAGAAGAATCAGTAATCTATGCACCAGCGGATGGAGTAGTCAGTTTTGTATTTGACACGAAACATGCCATTGGATTTTTGACAGATACAGGAATTAGTGTACTGCTACACATTGGAATTGATACGGTTAAGTTAAATGGAGAAGGATTTGAAGTTTTGGTGGAAGGGGGACAAAATGTGAAAAAAGGAGATCCTATGTTAAAACTGGATTTGGATTATATTAAGAGTCATGCACCATCTATCGTATCGCCTATTCTTTGTACAGAATTAGAAGGAAATCAGAAAATTCGATTACTGAAGGAGGGGAAAATAAAGGCAGGAGAACCATTATTTGCAGTGGATACCTATGAGTAAAGTGCCAAACAAACTGTGAAGATTGTATTTTTTACAATGATTTTAGCTAATTTATATATTCTGGTACTTTATGAATGTTCCCGGCTGAACGGTTACGAAAATAGCCTCTATATAAAGATAAGAAAGTTGTATAAAAAGTTAAAAATTGGTATACTTTTTAGATAGAAAACAAAAAGAGGAGAAGTATAGTATGAAAATAACAAAAAGAGAAGCAAAGCGTTATGAGAGGATACTAGGAGAGAAAAAGGTGTATGATATGACACCGGAAGAATTAGAGCGTCCTATTACGAAACAAATGGGAGAATTGTGTAGGCATCGCTTGGAAAAAAGATGGTATCGAAGGTTAGTATTTTTAAATTTTGCACTGATTATTGCAGTTATCGCCTGTCTTGTTATTCATTTTGGAGAATATATTGATTTGGGAAAACAATACGCAAAACAGGTTGTAAAAGAAATGGATGAGGAAACAGGAAAGAGAACGAAAGAAGAGAAAAAGGAAACGCAAAAGGAAGAAAAATTAACACAAGATGATATACCCGTTGCAGTACAGGCATTTGCATTTGGAATTTTGTTGTTGGTAATAGGATATTTGGGATTGTATTATTACAATGCATACTATCGTTCTATGTCATTGCGTATTACAGAAAATAATTTTCCAGAGGTATATGCAACAATAGAAGAATATGCAAAACGATTAGGGATTGCTGTACCAAAGGCTTATGTCATGCAAAGTAGTGGAATATTAAACGCATTTTCAACATTTCTTTTTAAACGGCAGTGGATTTGTATTCATGCAGAACTTTTTGAGGTGGCATATCGAGAACATCATGATAGGGATGCATTAAATTTTGTTATTGCACATGAAATGGCACACATTTATTATGGACATGCAACCCTTCCTTATAATTTACCAATTTGGTTTTCCGATAAGATTCCGGTTATTGGTGCCATTGCATCCAGAACCAGAGAATATAGTTGTGATCGACTGGCACAAAGATTAACTGGTGTAAGTGGAATTGAATCCATGTTGATGCTTGTAGTAGATCGTCATTTGTATAAGTTGGTAGATCAGGAAGATTATATTAATGAAATGCGTTCACAGAAGGGATTTTTTATTTGGTATGTGAATCTTTTGGCAGATCATCCAGTTATGTGTAAGCGTGTGGATGCGCTTGCGCAAGGACGTGGAAGTGGAGCATTATATTAAAAAACAGAGGGTGTAGTTGCGACTGCACCCTCTGTGTTATTGTTCGGGAAAGCGGACATCTAGAATCCGGTTAGATTCCATCTAAAGTCACTAGCTTTTCTTTTGTCATATGATTAAAAATGGCAATGACACGACCAACGCTAAGCATAGAGAGCAGCGTTCCTAAACCAACACCAAGGATTGCATTGCCAAATAGCAAGCCGATTGCCAGAGAGCAGATGACGCAGCCAAGGTCAAAACAGTTTTTGCATAGACCGAGTTCTTTCTTTGAGCGTATGGAAATGCTATTTACAATGCCATCACCAGGATTTGGTATTAGCATTATATCCACGGTCATGGCGGCACCTATGCCTGTGAGCAGGATACCCAGTGCCGCGTCTAATTGCATAAGGTATGGATACAAAAAATAGTTTGACTATCCCTCTTTTCTATGCTAAAGTTAATGGGTAAACCGTTGAAAAAGAGTAAGTATTTTATTTGTCTGGCTGATAGAGAGTCGCAGATGGTGGAAGTGCGATAGCGAAGGAATAAAAGAATGGACTTTTGAGGGCGAACTGAATGATAGGAAACTATTTAGTAGGTGAGACGGAGTGACACTTCGTTAAAAATGGAGCGTATATGTTTGTATACGATGTTAAAAGAAAGGTATCATTAATTTGGGTGGCACCGCAGGAGAGATAGTATGGCTCTTGTCCCAAGTCTGGGACAGGAGCTTTTTTCCTTTATAGAAAGGTGCTTCCTATAAAGGAATCCCTTTATGGGGGAGAAAGTGAAAGGAGACTTCTCCACTTTGTTTGATATAATTTTAAATTTTTTATGAGAAAGAAAGGAGTATACAAAAATGAAAGAGAAAAAAATCCCTTACAAAATTTATTTAGAGGAAGACGAGATGCCAAAGCAGTGGTACAATGTTCGCGCAGATATGAAGAAGAAGCCGGCACCATTGTTAAATCCAGAAACATTAGAACCTATGACCTTAAAGGAATTATCAAATGTATTTTGCGAAGAGTTAGCAAAGCAGGAATTGGATGATACAACACCATATATTGATATTCCAGAAGAAATCAGAGAATTTTATAAGATGTATCGTCCAGCACCATTGGTTAGAGCCTATTGTTTAGAGAAAAAGTTGGGAACCCCTGCTAAAATTTATTACAAATTCGAAGGTAACAATACCAGTGGAAGTCACAAGTTAAACTCTGCAATTGCACAGGCGTATTATGCAAAGAAGCAGGGACTAAAGGGTGTTACTACAGAGACTGGAGCGGGACAGTGGGGAACTGCACTATCTATGGCATGTTCTTACTTTGATTTGGATTGTAATGTTTACATGGTAAAATGTTCTTATGAGCAAAAACCATTCAGAAGAGAGGTTATGCGTACCTATGGTGCTAAAGTTACACCATCTCCTTCCGAAACTACAAATGTAGGTCGAAAGATTTTGAAAGAGCATCCTGGTACCTCTGGAAGCCTTGGATGTGCCATTTCAGAAGCAGTGGAGGTTGCTGTTTCAACAGAAGGATATAGATATGTATTGGGAAGTGTATTATCACAGGTATTATTGCATCAGACAGTAATTGGTTTGGAGACAAAGATTGCATTGGATAAGTATGGAATTACGCCAGACATTATTATTGGATGTGCAGGAGGCGGTTCAAACATTGGAGGTTTGATTTCTCCATTTGCAGGTGAAATGTTAAGGGGGGAAAAAGATTACCAGATTATTGCGGTAGAACCTGCTTCTTGTCCAAGTTTGACAAGAGGTGTCTATGCATACGACTTCTGTGATACTGGTATGGTTTGCCCATTATCCAAAATGTATACGTTAGGATGCGATTTCATTCCTTCTGCAAATCATGCAGGTGGACTTCGTTATCATGGTATGAGTTCTATCGTATCAGAACTATACGACCAGGGATTGATAGAGGCAAGAAGTGTAGAGCAGACAGAGGTGTTTGCAGCGGCAGAAGAATTTGCAAGAGTGGAAGGTATTCTTCCTGCACCAGAAAGTTCACATGCAATTAAAGTGGCATTGGATGAGGCAAAGAAATGTATTGAGACAGGAGAAGAAAAAACAATCGTATTTGGTTTAACAGGAACTGGATATTTTGATATGTTTGCATATGAGAAATTCCATGATGGTAAGATGGAAGATTATATTCCATCGGATGAGGAATTAGCAAAATATAGAGAAAAATTACCAAAGGTTGACAAATAATTTTCTTATATTTAGATAGAAAAATTTACAGAAAGAAAGAGCAAGTCTGTTAGCGAGAGTATTTGTTGACAGGCTTGTTTTTCTGTATCATAGTCTCTATTGTCGCTTTTGAAAAGACAAAATACAGCACAATAGTTGGATATTAAATGGGAGGAAAAGAAAAAATGAAAAGTAATCTTACTACATTATGTTATATAGAAAAAGATGGAAAATATTTGATGCTTCATCGCATAAAAAAGAAAAAAGATATCAACAAAGATAAATGGATTGGTGTTGGTGGACACTTTGAAGAAAATGAATCACCCGAAGAGTGTTTATTGCGGGAAGTAAAGGAAGAAACAGGATTTACACTGACCCGTTGGAAACTAAGAGGAATTATTACATTTTTGTGCGACTGTTGGCAGACGGAATATATGTTTTTATATACGGCAGATGGTTTTACAGGCGAAATGATAACCTGTGAGGAGGGGGACCTAGAATGGGTTGAAAAAGAGAAAGTATACGAACTTCCCATTTGGGAAGGTGACAAAGTCTTTTTTCGACTATTAGAAGAGAGGGATACATTTTTCTCGTTAAAATTGCGTTATGAACAGGATGAATTAGTAGAGTGTGTTTTAGATGGTGAGAAAGAACCTGTCAAATTTGTTGAAAGTAACAAAGAATAAAAAATATAAAATTGTATAAAAATAAACAAAATTTTTTCAAGCATCTCCTAAAAATAGTAAATTTTCGTTTTGTAGAAATAGGGAAAAGAAAGACTGTTGGGAAGAAATTTGGATAGGAAAGTTAGGATTTTCTTGTAGAAAAACCTATACTTTGGTTGGGTTGACACAAAAATAGGCTGCAATTATAATTTTTTCTATAGTTTTTAACTGTTTAAAAGGGATACAAGGGGGGAGTTATTATGATTCAGCAGGGGAGTTTTGCAAAGTTAGCAATTTGTAAGAATAGTAGAATACGATCTATTTATAGAGATAGAGCTGTCGGAATAAGAAGGTGAAGCATCTTTTCTGATGGCTTTTTGTCGTTTGGGAGGTGAGAAGCATAGAAAACGGAAGAAAAAAGAAGGAGGTATTTCCCAAAACGGCCAAGGAAATACTTAGAATTATAAAAGCAGCAGATAAAAAGGGAGAACTTCTTGCAGCAATGGAAACGGAGTTTTTTCAATCAGTAAGTATGCCCGCATTATGGGCATGTAGGGAATATATCCATAAATTACCAGAGGAAGTATATCACCAAAATACACGTAAAAGTATGTCAATGGTTGCGATTCGGGCATTACTTGCCACAATGGAGAATGATTTGGAAGGTGCGAAGGCCTATGTCAGCATACTTGGTAGCACTCCAAGGCATATACAGGCAGAAGACTTTACGGAGAAGGATTATTTTCGTATTATTACAGAACTGGTAATGCCTTATATAAGTGACAATCAATTTTTACATATTGCCTGTTTTGTTAGAAAAATGGGAGTTCCACCGATACAAAGTCTTACGTTATCGGCCAGTAGACCAAGTATTATCAATGGTTTTAGGGATTTCACAAGATATGGGAAATATATGATGCAGTATAGGGAGGATATTACGGAAACGATTCGAGCATTGTATGGAGATAGTAGCAAGGGAGTTTTTGAGATTGCACTTGCAGAATGGTATTATCAGAATAACGATAGTTTTCATGCACTTCTTTTGGTGACAGGGACGATTCCTATGATGGAGAATATGCAGGATATGCAATGCTTGTTTGTTGCAATGGCATTACAGATGAAAATTTTGCTTTTAAATGGACAGATGCAGGCAGCAGAACCATTAGTGGAAAAAATTCGGGAACGTATCAAAAGAACCGGATGGGAAGAATTGACCAGCAGTTTGAATGCATTGGGGGCGTGGACGGCATGTTATGATGGCAAACAGGAGATTGTAGAGGAATGGCTTTATACAAATGCACCAGATGAGAATAAAGAATTATATATGATGGATATGTATGCATATCTGGTCAAAATTCGTTGTTATCTTTTGATTGGGAAATATATGCTCGCGCTTATTCTGGCAAAACAATTGATTCATATTTTAGAGAAGGGGCAACGTTTTATGGATTTGTGTGAGTGTTATATGTTGTCTGCCTTTGCCTGCTGTAAAGCCGGAAGTATGGATGATATGTGTGATGAATTGGAGAAGGCATTGAGGATTGCCAAAAAATATAACTATATCCGATTGCTTGCAGACGAGGGAGCGTACATGGTACGGATGCTTGTGGCATACCAAAAGAAAAGAGGTGCAGATACTTTTACGGATGAAATATTGATTCTTGCAGGGGAGGTTGGAAAAAGACTTCCTAATTATATGAAATCACCGGATGAGTATTATGAACCGCTTACTGCAACGGAAAAAAAGATATTACAATTTATGGCACAGGGATTGTCTTATCAGGAAATAGCCGAAAAAACGGATAAAAAAATAGGAACAGTAAAATTTCACAGTTCTGGCATTTTTAAAAAGTTGCAGGTAAGAAATCGACAGCAGGCAGTGAATCGGGTAGGAGAAATTGGACTGCTGTAAGGAAAGAATAACAGTCAATGAACTATGAGAAGGCATAGAGAAATGGGGAAATATATGAAAAGAGTATTTATTATCATTGCAGTTTTGTGTGTTGTATTGGGGCTTGCAGGGACGATAGCAGACAGTAAAGAAACAACACAAATGACGGAGGAGATTAAGAGCTATCCAGTTATAGACGTATCGGAACTTTCTGAATATAAAGAAGAAAAAGAAACACAGGAGATGATTGTTACTGGTATTACCTGTAAAGGAGACACGATAAAAGATACAAAAGGAATGTTAAAAGGAAAGTATTTTTATATTCATACGGAAGCGGAAAAATATGATTCCGAAGAAAACGATTGGTCCAGGGCGGACGAGGAATGTTATGAAGTAGTATCGAAAAAGGTTACCACTACAGCAAACGAGGATGAAAAAATAGATTTGACAACGGTATTTACCTATTCAATTCCAAAGATTACTACTTATTATCCGAAAGGGAAAGATGATATTTCTGATGGAGCATTAAGGTATGAATACAGAGCATTGGGAGCCAAGGATAAAATGTCTGCCATTATGATGGTAGGAAATGGAAAAGCAGAGGTTAAACCATTAGTTGGATATCGAAAATATTTATATATTTGTGGTGACGAGACTGCGGTGTATGGACACTGGAAGGTATTTGGAGAGGGAGATAGTTTCCTTTTTCTTTTTTTAGGAGTACTTCTTGGGGCAGTATTTGGCTACTTTGCATGGCTTTGTCGTAGAAACTCTTCAATGGGGAGAGTGGGAGAGGCCATTGGAGGTGCATTTGCGACAAGAAAGCGAAGAAGGCAGGAATACAAGGAAATGTCTGCTGCTATGAAAAGGCGTTATCACCGATTGCACTTTTTGGGGGCTTTGCTTGTAATTGCTGGTTTTGCAGTTATTTTTATGGGTTATGAAAGTACTGGTTGGATTATTGTGGGAACCCTGCTATTAATTGCTGGAGTAGCTGCTTGGAAAATGGCGGCACCAGATAGTTATAATGAAGGTAGTGATACGGTACAGATGCTTTCTTTTGATAGGCCAAGAAAGATAGAAGAATTTTATGAAGCATATAAAAACTTTAGTACGCCATTGGGTTCTGGTTATTTAGCAGAATTTTATACAATGAAGCAAAAGGCATTGGTATTTGGTCCAGATAGTAGAGGACAATTTTTGTATTTTTGGATTACCCAAGATGGAAACAGAGGATACCTTGGTTATTCCTTTTTAGAAAAAACAATTAAGAAAAAACTGAATGAACCTTTGATACCAGTACAATCGGATTTTGCCGCGAATACCGCAGAATATATATGTTATAATTCCGACATTGCATTGTTGCAGAAGTACCTTTTGAAAAGTTTGGAACACTTTGCAGAAACAGGACAGACGTTGGAATTAAACTTACCAACTGCATCTGGAGTCTATACCTTTACAGAGGACTTCAAATTGACAGGACAGCATTTTGACTTATGTGATTTAGAAGGAAATCAGATTTATGAAATAGATGGAACTATGCCACTGATTAGTTTCCATATTTATGATAAATCACATACGGAAGTATTTAAAGTAACAAAAGAGATTGGGCATGCACTTCCAACCTACCGTTTTTATTATAAAGGGGAACCATATGGAACTTTGGAAAAGCAGTTTGTTCTTGTAAAAGACAAATTTAAAATGGAGACCAAAGAAGGTACATTGGAGTTAGTAGAGTATGGTGGGTATGTTGGACATAATTTTCAGGTGACTTTAAATGGAAAAATGCTTGGAGCTATTATGGACGATTTAAAACTTAATATGCAAAATATTGTTTATGACAATGCAGTAATTATCGTTTATGAAGAACAGTATCTTCCATTGTTGGCGGCAATGGCAATTATGGTTGTAAGAGAAATTGCAAGAGACCATGCAGAATGGACAGAATAGGGTAAGATATTGACATTAGATAAAATATTTTGAAGAAAAGAAAAAGGCAGAAAAATGCAAATGGAATAGTTTGCATTTTTTCTGCTTTTCATCAATATAGTAGAAAAGAGTAGATTGTAAATAGAATAAGGGGATGTTATAATAAAATGCAATTAAAACAGGCTATCTGGATTGGCAATGCAGAGGGAGTAATCTTTTATGCATTCAAAGGGATGGAATAAGAGTTGGTGATTATAGTCTGTTTTGTGATTATTTACAGGGAGGAAAGAGTGTTGAAAGAACAGAGAAATTCATTTAAAGGATCAATAGGATTTGTACTGGCGGCAGCAGGAAGTGCAGTTGGTCTGGGAAATATTTGGAGATTTCCCTACTTAGCGGCTAAAGATGGTGGCGGGGTATTTTTACTATTTTATCTTATATTGGCGCTGACCTTTGGATTTACTTTGCTTACGGTGGAAATAGCCATTGGTAGAAAGACAAAACAAAGTCCCTTAACTGCATATAGCAAAATAAAGAAGGGATGGAAGCCCTTGGGGATTATTGCCTGTTTGGTTCCAGTAATTATTTTACCATACTATATTACGATTGGTGGTTGGGTATTAAAATATTTTCTGGTATATTTGACAGGAAAAGGGGAAGCAGCAGCACAGGAAACCTATTTTACTGACTTTATAGCACAGGATACAGAGCCTCTTGTGTTGATGATTATTTTCTTTGCAGCGATATTTATTATTGTACTGCGTGGAGTAAATAAAGGAATTGAGGCATCTTCAAAAATTATCATGCCATTGTTGATTCTATTGGTAGTTGGAATAGCTATTTATTCCATTACAATTTCACATACAGATGCCAGCGGAGTGACAAGAACGGGGCTGGATGGATTAAAGAAATATGTCATACCTGATTTCTCCGGCATGACAGTAAAATCCTTTTTTACAGTTGTGATTGATGCCACAGGGCAGTTGTTTTTTAGTTTAAGTGTAGCTATGGGAATTATGATTGCCTATGGTTCTTATGTATCCGACGAAGCCAATTTGGGAAAATCCATTAACCAAATAGAAATTTTTGACACAGTGGTTGCATTCTTAGCTGGCGTAATGATTATACCAGCTTTATATACCTTTATGGGACCAGAGGGAATGTCTGCATCGGGACCAAGTTTGATGTTTGTATCATTGCCAAAGGTATTTGCCTCTATGGGAATGATGGGAAATATAGTAGGTGGTATGTTTTTTGCCATGGTTTTATTTGCTGCACTAACCAGCGCGGTATCTGTGTTAGAGGCGATCGTATCTAGTTTTATGGATGAATTTAAGATTAGCAGAAAAAAAGCAGCTATATTGGAAGGCATTTTAGCATTGGTCGCAGGTGTAGTTGTTTGTCTGGGATATAATAAATTGTATTTTGATATTGTATTGCCAAATGGTTCCCACGCACAGATTTTGGATATTATGGACTATATCAGTAATTATATATTTATGCCAATAGTAGCAATTGGAACCTGTATTTTAATTGGTTGGGTAGTCGGACCAAAACTTATTATTAACGAAGTACAGAAAAATGGAGAAAAAATGGGAAGAAGTCAATTGTTTTACGTTATGATAAAATATATTGCACCGATATTTTTAGCATTTCTATTTATAAAATCAGTGGGGATTTTTTCGCTTTTGTAAAATGGAAAGTGTGTGAGATTGGATAGATACAAAAAAGTAACCCAGAGGAGTGTATGACACGAATTTTTTCGTGTCACACACTCCTCTGTTTGGGTATAAGGTTATTTCAATTTTATGCCAAATAATTTTTCCCTCCAGCTAATATAAAGTATTTCAAATGCATACGAAAAGACAAAAGCAGTGTAATAAGTTCTGCAACAGGTATGGCAATCCAGGCACCATTGATTCCTAAAAAGTTAGGTAAAGTTAGAAGTGCCAGTACCGTAAATACCAGGGTTCTGCTGGAAGAGATAATAGCAGAAATTTTGCCGTTTGATAGGGCGGTAAAAAAGCCAGAACTGGTAATATTTAGTCCGCTGAATAAAAAGTTTATAGCAAATAGTTTAAATCCAAAGTCTGCTAAGGCAAAGGTTTTAGCATCTTTCGTAAAAACATTTACTAAAGGTGTTGATAAAGCAATCGATAGAACAGTAAGGACTATAGAGGAGATTGCGACAAATAGGAAGGAAACTTTGTAGGTGTTTTTTAATTCCTTTTTGTTGCAAGCGCCATATTGATATCCTACGATTGGGCTGATTCCAATGGAAAAACCAAGGTAAAATGCATTAAATAGAAATTGGCCATAAAGAAGTATGGTAATAGCAGCTACGCCGTGTTCGCCAGCCAGTTTCATTAGTATAATATTGAATAAAAAAGTAACAATCGCATTGGAAAGTTGCGTTATCATTTCTGAGGAACCATTATAACAGGCTAGGACAAGTTCTTTTGCATGGAAAGAGAATTTTGTAAAATGCAAGCCCTCTCTTGAAAGGAAAAAGAAACATAGTCCGGCAATGGCAGGGATGGATTGTCCAATTCCAGTGGCGAGTGCGGCACCGCCAATTCCCAAATGGCAGATAACGATAAAAAGGTAGTCCAATACTGCATTTAAAATACCTGCTCCTACAGTAAGCAGTAATCCAAGGGATGGATACCCCGCAGTAACCAAATAGGATTGAAAAAGTGTTTGCAACATACATGCAGGAGCAAAAAGAATGGCTGTGGACAAATATTGCTTACAATTAGGCAAAAGTACATCGTTAGAGCCTAGAAAATAGGCAATTGGTGTCAGAAAAAATTGCGTTAATATTAAGATAACGATACTGACGAATAAGCCAATGATTATAAACTGTGTCAGACACTCGTTTGCTTCTTTTTTGCGGTTCTGTCCAAGGTATTTACTGATAATAGCGTTGCCGCCAGTAGCAAGCATTGTAGCAATTGCAATGACAATATTTATAATAGGATATACAATATTTAAAGAAGAAAGTGCATTACTTCCGATAAAACGGGAAATAAAGATTCCATCTACGATTGTATAAAGTGACATGAAAATCATCATGGCAATAGATGGGGCGGCAAATTTTAAAAGGGTCCATGGTGTAAAAGTACGACCAATTTTATTATTCATAATTATAAAAATCCTTTCCTATAGAATTACAATTAAAAGAGTGGGTCGATGTCCAAATTTTTGGGGACAACTGTTAGATAAAGTGTATGATATACTATAGGGAGAGTTATCGTCAAGGGGGCAGTTAAAAATAAAAAGTTGAGAAAATCTATATTCTGGTGCTATAATAATAGAAGTGTTGGCAGATGCTTTAAAGTTACAGTTTAGATAGGGGGAAGATATGTCGAATTTATATAAAGTAGTGGATATAGAGGAACCAGATTTTGGCTGTGAAGGGTTGCCAGAACATATGGAGAGAATGGATAAGGTAACCATAAAAAATGCAGAAAATAAAGTGCAAACTTTGAATGTAGCAGATAAATATTTATATGAACAGAATATTGACGTAGGCGATATGGTAAACTATATAAATGGAAGTATTCAGAAAGTATTGCCTACGGAAGTATAAAGCAGTGATGTATACAAAGAGTATTAAATAGGAGGAATTATTATGAGAAAGAATTTTGGAGCAAAACCATACACATATCCACAGCCTGTATTTATTATCGCATCTTATGGAGAAGATGGAACACCAGATGCTATGAATGCAGCTTGGGGAGGTATCAGTGAAGGAAACGAAATCAGTATGTGCATTAGTGCCGGACATAAGACAACAAAGAATATTTTAGCGAAAAAGGCATTTACAATTAGTATGGCAGATGCAGAGCATGTGGTAGCGTGTGATTATGTAGGAATTGCTTCTGGAAATAAAGTACCAGATAAAATAAAAACAGCAGGATTTACAGTTACAAAATCAGAATTTGTGGATGCACCAATCATAAATGAATTAGCAGTGTGCGTAGAATGCAAATTAAAGAGTTATGATGAAAAAACCTGTCGTTTAGTAGGAGAAATTGTAAATGTCAGTGTGGACGAAAATGCATTAGATGCAAACGGAAATGTTGACGTTGCAAAAGTTGCACCAATTTCATTTGACCCATTCAATAATCAATATGTGAAAATGACAGAAGTAGTTGGAAATGCATTTTCTGACGGAAAACAGCTTATGTAATAGGAAGAAGAAATGGAAAACAAAGAGAAAAAGACAAAATCAATATTTGAGAAGAAATTTTTTGTTGTACTATTTGCCTCAATCGCAGCGTTTACTTGGGGATTTGCATTTCCATTAATAAAAATTGGATTTAAAGCGTTTGCCATTACTGCAATAGACACCGGTTCCAAGACACTTTTTGCCGGTGTCCGTTTTCTACTTGCTGGAATTGTTACACTATTAATCGGAAAAATGCTGGGGCATAAAGTGAAAATAAAGCAGCAAAAGGATGTTTGGTGGTTATTGGCATTTGGTCTTGTAAATACTGCCCTTCATTACTTTTTCTTTTATATGGGGTTATCAAAGGTTAGTGGTGCCAGATCGGCCATTTTAGATTCCTTGGGAACTTTTTTTGTAATCATTCTTGCTTGTATATGTTTTCGCGATGAGCATATGACAAAAAGAAAGATTTTAGGATGTCTGTCAGGTTTTTGCGGTGTGCTTCTTCTGAATTTTGGCAGCGATATGACGCAGGGTGGATTTTCGCTGGAAGGAGATGGAATGCTAATTTGTAGTGGCATTTGTATGGCATTTGGTGGAGTCATGACAAGAATAGTAACGCAAAAGGTTGATACGCTGATGGCGACGGGCATCAGTTTGGCATTTGGAGGTTTTGTACTTATCCTAGCAGGACTGTTGATGGGAGGAAGTTTACACCGGATTACCTATACGGGTATCCTTGTGTTACTATTATTGGTATTGGTATCGTCGGTTGGATTTTCTCTATACAATCAGTTGATTTGTTATAACCCGGTTGGAGAAATTTCTATTTTTAATGCATTTATTCCTATTATAGGTGCAGTGTTATCCTGTTTGATGTTGAGAGAGCCATTTTATGGACGTTACATTGTAGCAGGATTGCTCGTTGTATTGGGCGTGTATATAATAAATGTACATAATTATAAAACGGATACATTGTAGTGAAAAAGTCCGTAATTCCTGTAATAACGGACTTTTTTAAAAACTTCTAAAAACCTATTGACATAATAGGAATTGTAAAGTATAATATAGACATAAATTAAATCCGATATGAAAACTAGGAAAAAGAAACGAACAGAAAAATATAAGTCGAATGGAATATTCGCAGAAAGAGGTAGAGCATATGGCAAAGTTAGAAAGAAAAGATAGAAACTTCAAATTTGAAACATTACAGCTTCATGTGGGACAGGAAACTCCAGATCCAGTTACAGATGCAAGAGCAGTACCAATTTATCAATCTTCATCTTATGTTTTCCGCAATTCACAGCATGCTGCAGATCGTTTTGGCTTAAAAGATGCTGGAAATATTTATGGTCGTTTGACCAATCCTACAGAAGATGTATTCGAACGTAGAATTGCAGCATTAGAGGGTGGTGTAGCAGCTTTAGCAGTAGCTTCTGGTGCAGCAGCAGTTACATATACAATTCAGAATTTAGCATTGGCTGGGGACCACTTAGTAGTTGCAAAGAACATTTACGGTGGTACTTATAACTTATTGGCACATACATTAGTAGATTATAACATTGAGTCAACTTTTGTGGACCCATTGAATTTAAGTGAAATCGAGGGTGCAATTAAGGAAAACACAAAGGCTGTTTATATTGAAACTCTTGGAAATCCAAACTCAGAAGTAGTAGATATTGAAGCAGTAGCAGAAATTGCACATAAGCACAATTTACCATTGGTAATTGATAATACATTCGGTACACCATACTTAATCCGTCCAATCGAATATGGTGCAGATATTGTGGTACACTCTGCAACAAAATTCATCGGTGGACATGGTACTACAATTGGTGGTGTTATCGTTGATGGTGGAAAATTTGACTGGAAAGCATCTGGAAAGTTTCCACAGCTTACTGAGCCAAATGAAAGTTATCATGGAATCAGCTTTGTGGATGCAGCAGGTCCAGCAGCATTTGTTACAAGAATTCGTGCTATTCTTCTTCGTGATATGGGTGCAACACTTTCCCCAATTCATGCATTTATCTTTTTACAGGGATTGGAGACGTTATCTCTTCGTGTAGAGCGTCATGTGGAAAATACAAAGAAGGTAATTGAATTTTTACAGAAACAGCCATTGGTTGAAAAAATTAATCATCCTTCTGTATCAGATGATCCAGAGCAGCAGAGATTATATAAGAAATATTTCCCTAATGGTGGTGGTTCTATCTTTACATTTGAAATTAAGGGAGATGCAAAGAAGGCACAGGAATTTATTGACAATTTGGAATTATTCTCCTTGTTAGCAAACGTTGCGGATGTAAAATCACTTGTTATTCATCCAGCATCTACTACACATGCAGAGTTGAATGAAAAAGAGCAGGCAGATCAGGGAATTAAGCCAAATACAATTCGTTTATCCATTGGTACAGAGCATATTGATGACATTATCGAGGATTTAAGTGAAGCATTTAAGGCAGTACAATAATTTTATTAGATTTCTATTTTGAGCAATTGTTTTTATCAATAACAGTTCTAAATAATTGTGGCAAGCGGCAAGTTACATGTATGTGTGACTTGCCCGTTTGCATTTATGATGGTACAATAAACTTAATTAAGAATTAATAGGAATAAAAATGGAGGAAACAGATGAAAACAGGGCTGATTATGGAAGGCGGTGCTATGCGTGGCATGTTTACCTGTGGTGTCACAGACGTATTGATGGAAAATGATATTACGTTTGATGGGGCAATTGGTGTGTCAGCAGGAGCAGTATTTGGTTGTAATTATAAGTCAAGACAAATTGGAAGAGCCATACGTTATAATAAGGCATATTGCAAGGACAAACGCTATGCCAGTTTTGAATCTCTCATAAAGACTGGAAATTTGTACGGTGTGGAATTTTGCTATAATACGATTCCTTTTGAATTGGATTTATGGGATGTGGAGACATATCGTAAGAATCCTATGGAATTTTATGTCACTTGTACAGATGTAGAGACAGGAAAACCTGTGTATCATCTTTGTAAAGATGGCACAGGAAAAGATACAGAATGGATGCGGGCATCTGCATCGATGCCGTTGGTGTCACAGATTGTAGAAATTGATGGCTACAAGCTGTTAGATGGAGGAGTAGGAGATTCGATACCACTTCGTCATTTTGAAAAATTGGGGTATAATCGAAATGTAGTAATTTTGACGCAGCCGTTTAATTATATAAAAGAGAAAAATAAATATATGCCAGTGGCAAAGGTTGTATTGAAGAAATATCCAAAGATGTTGGAGGCAATGGAGAACAGACATATTCGCTATAACAAAACAATAGAATATATTCGTGAGAAGGAATTGCGTGGTGAAGTGTTTGTGATTCGACCACCGCGGGCATTAAATATCGGAGGTACGGAAAAAAATCCTGAGGAATTAGAGCGTGTTTATCAGATTGGTCGAAGGACGGCTGTTCGCAAACTGGATGAATTGAAGGCTTTTTTGAAAGCAGAATAAAATGCAGGTGTTTGGATAGACTAAGTTTTGAGGGAAAGGGGCGAGCTCATGGATGAAAAAGAAATCTGGAAGCTTGTGTTCGAATATGGAAAAGATATTCTTGCAACAGACAGTATGAAGTCGGAACGGGGCTTCATGCAACATGGAATGGTATCGGTATATCGGCATTCCCTAAATGTGGCATTTGCAAGTCTGTATCTTGCCCGTAAATGGAAATGGCGGGTGAATGAGAGGACGCTTGTTCGGGGAGCGTTATTGCATGATTACTTTTTGTATGATTGGCATGAACCGAGTGAAGAACACAAGTGGCATGGATTTATTCATGCGGAAATCGCCCTAAAAAATGCGGTTAGGGATTTTAATTTAAACAGGGTAGAGCGTGATATTATACGAACGCATATGTTTCCACTAAATCTTAGATTGCCAGCGTATAAGGAAAGTGTATTAGTTTGTATTGCTGACAAATATTGTGCAGCGAAGGAGACAGTGTTGGAACGAAAGAAAGCAGAAGAATGAGTGTCGTATGGATGCATAAGGATAAGTACGACACTTTGTTGCTTTATGAAATGAGGCTGAACTTACATAAAATGGATGAAATAGTGTAGCATGTACTCTCAGAATCTCCCTTGCACCCACTTTTGCGACTGTTTTTCCGCCAGCTATACACAAATTTAATCAACGTACGCTCCACGTACGCCTCATAAATTTGTGCATATTTTTGCAAAATCAGGCACAAAGAGACTCCGAGAGTACATTAGCTTTAAAAGGAGGAACAAGGGAAGAATTCTGTGATAAAATGCAAGATGTTAAAAAATATCAACCAAACTGATTAAATATAATCATGTTCCTTATGCATATACTATGTTAAAATAACATCATAAAAATTGATATAATTTAACTATATGAGTTCGGTTTATTTCAAAAAACAAAAATTTATAGTTAGGAACGTTGAATAGAAGGAAGGATGATACCATGAAAAATGTAGAAAAATATACAAGACAATATTTTATGCCACCAGTATTAGATTTAGAATGGGCAAAGAAGGACCATATTGAAAAGGCGCCAATTTGGTGTTCTGTTGACTTACGTGACGGAAATCAGGCATTAATTGAGCCAATGGGATTAGAAGAAAAGATTGAATTTTTCAAAATGTTAGTAGACATTGGTTTTAAGGAAATCGAGGTAGGATTTCCTGCTGCATCAGAGACCGAATTTGACTTTATGCGTGCATTGATTGACCGCAATATGATTCCAGATGATGTGACTGTACAGGTGTTGACACAGGCAAGAGAGCATATTATCAAACGTACATTTGAAGCGGTAAAGGGTGCGCCACATGCAGTAATTCATTTATACAATTCCACATCTGTAGCACAGAGAGAGCAGGTTTTTAAGAAAGATAAAGAGCAGATTAAGAAGCTTGCAGTAGACGGTGCAGAACTTTTAAAGAAGCTTGCGGATGAGACAGACGGAGATTTCTCCTTTGAATATAGTCCAGAAAGTTTTCATGGTACGGAAGTGGAATATGCATTGGAAGTTTGTAATGCAGTGTTGGAAGTTTGGAAACCTTCTAAGGAAAGAAAGGCAATTATCAATTTACCAGGTACCGTAGAAACTGCAATGCCACATATATTTGCTTCACAGATTGCGTATATGAGTAAAAATTTAAAATACAGAGAAAATGTTGTATTAAGTCTTCATCCACATAATGACCGTGGTTGTGGTGTTTGTGATGCAGAAATGGGTATTTTAGCAGGAGCTGACCGTATCGAAGGTACTTTATTTGGTAATGGAGAGAGAACTGGAAATGTAGATATTATTACGGTTGCAATGAATATGTATTCTTATGGTATAGACCCAGAATTAGAGTTTTCTAATATGCCTAAGATTAGAGAGGTGTATGAACGTCTTACAAGAATGAAAGTTTCTGATCGTCAGCCATATGCAGGTGATTTGGTATTTACTGCTTTTTCTGGTTCACATCAGGATGCCATTGCAAAAGGAATGAATTGGAGAGAAGAGAAAAAGTTAAAAACATGGACGGTTCCATATTTACCAATTGACCCAGTAGATGTAGGAAGAACCTATGATGCAGATGTAATCCGTATCAATAGTCAATCTGGTAAGGGTGGTATTTCTTATATCTTAAAAGAAAACTTCTCAATTGTTGTTCCTGAAAAGATGCGTGAGGCAGTAGGATATACGGTAAAACAGGTTTCCGATGAGGAACATAAAGAGTTATCACCAAAGTGGGTATATGAGATTTTTGAAGAGAACTTTTTAGATTATACACCTAACTTTACAATTTCAGATTGTCACTTTAAACAGGACAATGGAATTATGGCAGAAGCAACAATCTGCTCTGGCGAAAAGAAAACGATTGTGGATGCAAATGGAAATGGTCGTTTAGATGCAGTAAGCAATACGATTAAACAGTATTATGGAATTAGCTATGAATTGACAACTTACGAAGAACATGCGTTATCCAGAGGTTCTTCTTCAAAAGCTATGGCATATGTTGGTATTAATTGCAATGGAGTATCCTACTGGGGAGCTGGTATTGATGAGGATATCATCAAGGCATCTATTCACGCATTAGTAGTAGCGGTAAATAAAATTCCTGAAGTACAGGATACGGAAGCTGGAAAAGATGATCGCCTGATGGAAATGATTAATTATATTCAGAGCAATTATCAAACTGTTACATTAGAAGATATGGCAGATGCGTTCCATTTATCTACACCATATATTTCAAAATATATCAAAGATAAATCAGGAAAGACCTTTGGTGCACATGTGACACATGTAAGATTAAAGAAAGCGAAAACCTTATTAAAGAATGGAAATATGACGGTAGAAAATATATCCTATGCAATTGGTTATCCAAATGCAGAACATTTTATCCGAGTGTTTAAAAAGGAATTTGGAGTGACACCAACGCAGTATAGAAACGAAAATCAATAATATATAAAAAACAAAAATGGTTATCTTGTTTAGCAAGATAACCATTTTTTTGAATCTCTTAAAAAATAGGTAACAGTTCAGCCGGGTACATTCATAAAGTGCCAGAATATACAACATGACTAAAAATATCCTTTTTGGCTGGACACTTCACTCTGTACGCTTTCTCAC
>CADABQ010000049.1:40048-54120 GCA_902786205.1 uncultured Lachnospiraceae bacterium
TGGCGTTAGCCAAATAGAAATGATTGTGGAAATTGCACTTAGCCTGCTAGCAGTCATGTGCAATTTCCACAATCATTTCTGCCCGGCTGAACTGTTACAAAAATAGAGATAAAATATTCATAAATCTATGGAAGTGTTTATAGGTGAAAACAAACCATATAAAGCTATTTAACGCTCCTCAAAAGGTGTATATGCAACATGTGTTCCAACATATTTGTAAGCTGGTCGGATGATCTTATTTCCATTTAAAATCTCTTCTAAGCGGTGTGCGCTCCATCCGGAAATTCTTGCAATAGCAAAGATAGGAGTAAATAATTCTTCTGGAATACCAAGCATTGTATAAACAAATCCGCTGTAAAAATCTACATTTGCACAAACGTTTTTAAAGACTTTGCGGCGGCTCATAATTAACTCGCTCGCAAGGTGTTCGATACGGTCATAAAAGTCAAATTCGTGCGTAAGACCTTTTTCAGCAGCAAGTGCTTTAGCAAATTTTTTCAGAATAACCTTTCTTGGGTCAGATAAAGTATAAACAGCATGTCCCATACCATAGATCAAACCAGAGTGGTCGAAAGCTTTTTTATCCAAAATTAAATTTAAGTAAGAAGAAATTTCGCTTTCATCGCTCCAGTCACTGATATTTTTCTTCATATCTTTGAACATTTCCTGTACTTTTAAGTTTGCACCACCATGTTTTGGCCCTTTTAAAGAACCAATGGAAGCAGCTAAAGAAGAATAGGTATCTGTACCAGAAGAAGTAACCACATGTGTAGTGAACGTAGAGTTGTTACCACCACCATGCTCAGCGTGAAGAATTAAAGCAATATCTAATACTTTTGCTTCCAACTCGGTATATTTTCCATCTGGACGAAGCATGAGCAGGATATTTTCTGCTAAAGAAAGTCCTTTTTTTGGATTGCGGATTAAAAGAGTATCATTCATACGAAAATGGCGATAAGAATGATAAGAATAAACGGCAATCAAAGGAAGCTTACTGATTAATTCCAAAGATTGGCGAAATACATTTTTAGGTGTAATTGCATCCGGACAGGAATCATAACTGTAAAGTGTTAGAATACAACGTTCCATAGCATTCATAATATTAGGATTAGAGGCCTTCATGATAACATCACGAACAAAGTGACCGGTCAAAGTCTGCATTTCAAAAAAGACATCCAGAAAACGCTTCAATTCTGCATCGGATGGAAGTTTACCAAATAGTAGGAGATAGCAGGTTTCCTCAAAACCAAACTTTCTACCATCTAATCCATTAATTAAATCAATCACATTGATTCCTTGATAATATAACTCACCGTCAATTGGTACGTGTTTTCCGTCTATGGTGTTGTAAGAACAAACATCGGAAACTTCTGTCAGACCTGTTAATACACCTTTTCCGTTTTTATCGCGTAGACCACGTTTTACATCGTATTTCTCATATAAATCCGGATCAATGCGGTGATTTCTCATAAGTGTTTCTTCCAGATGATCTACGTTTTTTCGTAATTCACCTGTATCTTTTACATCCATAATTCTTCTTGTTGGCATAGGTATAACCCTCCTTATATTTTATCACGTTCCATTTTGAAGTATATAAATTGTATTGGGGTAAAAATAGATACTTATAGAAAAGGAACAGATGTTATCTGTAGCAAAGTATCTCTAAGGTGAACCCGTTTATTCTACAGGTACAAGTAAAGATACCGTTGTAAAAATCCGTGCTGGCGAAACTTTTTAATCCATAATCAAAGTATTGTGATAGTTTTCTATACTGTGAGACGTATGGATATAAAAAAACCGACTACGCTTATTACCTCCTCGTAATCGGTGTTGGTTCGCAAACTTACTCATCTATAATTATACATGAATTTGTATTAGAAAGCAAGTAGCAAAATGTTATTGATATTTTTTCCAATGTGTTTTATGGATGGCATAAAAAATTGCACCTACAAATACCATACCGCCAATGATGTTACCCAATGTTACAAAGAAAAAGCATTTGGTACTGGCAACAGATAAGAGCTGTTCACATTGTTGTGCGGTAATACCATATAATTCCTCTGCTTTTTCTACATAGGAACTGTTTGTAGCTGCAAGCATACCTGCAGGAATATAGAACATATTTGCAACGCAATGTTCAAATCCACAAACTACAAAAGCCATAATAGGGAAAAAGATTGCTAAAATTTTTCCAGCTACGTCTTTTGCTGCACTTGCCATTAAAATAGCAAGACAAACAAGAATATTACAAAGAATGCCACTTGCAATCGCAGCACCCGGTGAAATCGTTGTTTTGGCAATTGCAACCTTAATCGTGTAAGCACCAAGACCACCATTGGTATAGTTAAATTGACCTGAGAAAAATAGTAAAGCATCAATGATTAATGCACCTACAAGGTTGCTGATGTAAACGATAACCAGATTTCGTATAAAAGATAATCCACTGATTTTTTTGTCAAAATATGCCATAAGCATAAGACAGTTACCTGTGAATAATTCTCCGCCTACCAATACAACTAACATCAATCCTACTGGGAAGATGGCACCTGCCAGTGTTCTTGCCAGACCTACATTTGAAATGTCGTGAACAGCAACATTACTTGCCGCACCGCCGATGGCAATAAATGCCCCCGCTAAAAGACCAAGCAAAATCATTTTTCCAAGAGGAAGATTTGCCTTTGTAACCTCAGCATTAATATTATTATCTAGAACTTCTGATGGGGTATACAAACTATTTTCCATATATTTATTCTCCTTATCCTAAGCATTCTGCATTTTATCCTACTCTTTTGCAAAAAAAAAGTCAATAAAGTATGAAAAAAAATACAATAGGCTCGTTTTTTACTACTAATTTGTGATAGAATGTAACAGGATAAAAAACATTTGGCAAATTGGCAAAAGGCCATTATAATGATACAAGGGATAAAAGGGTTGAATCTACATTAGCTTATGGAATTGTGCGTGAATGCCCTTGAAAACTGTAAAAATGTTAATAAAGTTGATACCAATTCCCGAAATCGAGAATGGAAACATAGAGATAGATGTAGGAGGCCATAATTATGGAAAAGAAACTTGGACGAAATGATATGTGTTGGTGTAAAAGTGGTAGAAAGTATAAGGCTTGCCATCTACAGTTTGATGAAAAAATTGCTATGGCAAAGGCACAGGGACACATTGTACCATCCCGCTCCATTATAAAAAATAAGGAGCAGATTGAAAAAATAAAAGAAAGTTGTAAGATCAATGTTGCTATTTTGGATTACATTGAGGAACATATTCATGAAGGAATGAGTACCGCTGAAATTGATAAAATTGTATATGATATGACGACAGAGAGAGGCGGTATCCCTGCACCATTAAATTATGAAGGTTATCCATATAGTGTTTGTACTTCTGTGAATGATCAGGTTTGTCATGGTTTCCCTTCTGAAAATGTGATTTTACAGTCAGGAGATATTGTAAATGTAGATTGTTCTACTATTTTAAATGGTTATTTTTCCGATTCTTCCAGAATGTTTTGTATTGGCGATGTAAGTCCGGAGAAAAAGAAATTGGTGGATGTAACGAAGGAATGTGTGTATAAAGGTTTGGAACAGGTAAAACCTTGGGGATATTTAGGAGATATGGGGCAGGCTGTTCATGACCATGCATTTGCCAATGGATATACAGTTGTACGAGAAATTGGAGGACATGGAGTTGGACTTGAATTTCATGAAGATCCATGGGTTGGTTACAATAGTAAAAGAGGAACCGATATGCTCATGGTGCCTGGTATGATATTTACGATAGAACCAATGGTAAATATGGGAAAACCAGATATTTTTACAGATGAGGAAAATGGCTGGGAAGTTTATACAGAAGATGGGCTTCCATCTGCACAGTGGGAAATTATGGTTTTGGTAACAGAAGATGGAGCCGAAGTGTTGAGTTGGTAAGGGAACTAACGAAACAAGCAGAAATCATAGAGCAGATAGTGAAAAGCCCGCAAAAAAGGTTGTGTACTCTCTTAGTTTTGTAATAACAAAAATAGATAAGGAGATTGTATGAGGTTACAGAAGGTAATCGAAGTATGGAAAGAGGTGCACAAGGAGATAACGAAAATGAAGAGCGCAACAATGATTCTAATTGTCGTAGCTATGTCTTTGTTTTTATGTGCATGTGGCGGAAATGTTAAGAATGTCAAAATCATTGAGAAAGAGTCAGAGAAATATTCTTCCGAAGAGATTAATTCTGCAATAGAAATTATTATAAAAGAATTTAAAGAAAATTGGAAAGGGTGCAAGCTGAATAAAATTTGCTATGCAGGAGATGAGTCGTTGGATGCATATCAAGATTGGGCAGATAGAAATAATGCAGATGAAGTGATTGTTTTATTATCTTCCTTTGATGTAGATTCATCTGGTGGGGATGGCTCTTTAGAAGCCAACAGTACATATGATGATTGGAACTGGATTTTGGTACGAAATAAGGGCGGAAAATGGAAGTATGTGGATCATGGTTATTGATAATAGTTTAGTATAAAATAAGAAAGGAAAATGCAAACAGTTTAAATTGTTGTTTGTAACTGCCAAAGCTTGGCAGGATGGTATCAAATATGAAAAAAGGTCAGATTTATGAGGGCATTGTAGAAGAAGTTGATTTCCCAAATAAAGCAGTGGTTTATGTAGAGGAAACCCAGGAAAATGGTGAAAAGAAAAAAAATAAGGTGCTTGTTAAAAATGGAATTTTAGGACAAAAGATTCGCTTTTCTATTAATAAAGCAAGAAAAGGAAAATTTGAAGGAAGATTACTGGAAGTGTTAGAAACCTCAAAACTTGAAACGAGACAAGGTTCATGCGCAGGATTTGGAGCCTGTGGAGGATGTAGTTATCAGACACTTTCTTATGAGGAACAGTTGCAGATCAAAGCAAAGCAGGTAGAAAAATTATTGCGTGGAGTCTGTTCAAACGTACCATTCGAGGGCATTGTAGGAAGTCCAAGCGAATGGGAATACCGTAATAAAATGGAATTTACCTTTGGTGACGAGTATAAGGATGGTCCTTTAGCATTGGGAATGCATAAAAAAGGAAGCTTTCATGACATTGTCACAACGAAGGACTGTAAAATTGTGCATAAAGATTACAACACAATCTTAGAAGCAGTATTACAGTATTTTACAGAAAAAAAAGTGAGCTTCTTTCATCGGATGTCTCATGAGGGATATTTAAGACATTTATTAGTAAGACGAGCTGTAAAAACTGGAGAACTGCTTATTAGTATTGTTACAACGACACAGGAATTGGTCCCATTACAAGAGTTGGTGGAACAATTATTAGCCTTGCCATTAGAAGGAAAAATTGTGGGAATCCTGCATATTAAAAATGACAGTTTGGCAGACGTAGTGCAGAGCGACACAACAGAAGTATTATATGGACAAGATTATTTCTACGAAGAATTGTTAGGTCTACAATTTAAGATTTCAACTTTTTCCTTTTTCCAGACAAATTCACTGGGAGCAGAAGTACTATATAGCACAGCCAGAGAATTTATGACTAGCACAGGAAATGATGCAGCAGAAGGAAAAGTTGTATTTGACCTGTACAGTGGAACGGGAACCATCGCACAAATGATGGCACCAGTAGCCAAGAAAGTCATTGGGGTAGAAATCGTAGAGGAAGCCGTAATAGCCGCCAGAGAAAATGCAAAGCGAAACGGTTTGACAAATTGTGAATTTATCGCTGGCGATGTACTAAAGGTACTGGATACCATTCAGGAAAAACCAGACATGATTGTCCTTGACCCACCACGCGATGGAATCCACCCAAAAGCATTGAAGAAAATTATTGATTATGGAGTAGACCAGATGGTCTATATCTCCTGTAAACCAACCAGTCTGGCAAGAGACTTGGAAATGTTGCAGGAATGTGGGTATGAGGTGAAACGTGTGAAGTGCGTGGATATGTTCCCGCAGACGGTGCATGTGGAGACCATAGTTGCACTACATCGGACGAATTCTTAGAAATCATTGTATTTAGGCACTTTGAGAGACATTTTATGTTTTCGCAGGGAGACCGAAAAACATACAAAAAGGCGATTTCTGATGGAGTTAACGTATCGGTGGTTTTGAAAGTGGAGTGCGGGAACACATCGAAATAGGTTTTGAATAACATCATTTAATAAAAGCATAGTAAGGTTTTAGACCGTTCATTTTCAAGTAATTGAAAGTGAGCGGTCTTTTGTTGTTTAAGGGAGGAATTTTTATGGAAGAGATTAAAATGATATCAATTCAGAAATTATATCCGTTTAGGAATCATCCATTTAAGGTGGAGAGTGATATGGAAATGTTCAATTTAATGCAAAGTATTGAAAAGGAAGGCGTCATTGTTCCGCTGCTTGTAAGAGAGCAGGTGAATGGAACTGGATATGAGATTGTATCGGGGCATAGGAGAGCAAAAGCAAGTGACTGGGCGGGACTCACAGAAGTTCCGGTAGTAATTCGAAATCTAACAGATGATCAGGCGGTTATTGCGATGGTAGATAGTAATTTGCAACGAGAGCATTTACTTCCTAGTGAGAAAGCTTTTGCTTATCAAATGAAATTGAAAGCTATGAAGCATCAGGGAAAGAGGATAGAGATGGTTACTTCGGACCAACTTGAACCGAAGTTCGAAAAGATGCGAAGTAATGAACTCTTAGCAAAACAGGTGGGTGAGAGCGCTGCGCAAATTAAGCGGTATATTCGTTTGACGAAGCTGATTCCTAAAATTCTTGATATGGTGGATGAAGGGAGAATCGCATTAACACCAGCAGTAGAGCTCTCTTATCTGAGCGAGGAAGAACAGTATGAATTGTATGCTGCAATGGATTTGGAGCAGTGCACGCCGTCATTATCGCAGGCATTGCAATTAAAGGTTTCTAGTCAAAATGGAGTCTTAGATATGGATAAGATTTATGACATTTTGGAGCAGGAAAAACCGAATCAAAAGGAAATGATTAAGCTAAAGGCTGAAACATTGAATCACTATTTTCCTGATGATTATACACCAAAGCAGAAGGTGGATTTGATAGAGCAGTTGGTAAAACAGTGGCATGAGGAACGCGTTTGCAAGGAAGAGGATAGACCAAAGCGTCGTTAGAAGAAAGGAAGGGTGATTACTATGAGAAAAGAACAATCATTATATGAAAAGATGGGTGGAACCTATGTTGAAGTGGATGGCATTTTATATCCTAATATTTCACAACCTGAAGAGGAAAATCAGTTTATTGGAAAGTATGGATTCATTTGGATGGATTATATGAAGGTTCAATATCCGTCGCGCTATATGCATCTGAAACGAATGGGACAATTGAAGGAAAGAGCATCAGAGGTTAACGAGGAAGCTTATGCGCTTTTGGATGCAATGGAACAAAGGTATCTTAAGAAGCATGTAAAGGAAGCAGGAGCTTCCACCATGCTGCAATGGGAACTTCGCAAGAAAATCAGAGAGCAGACAGAGGAAATCGTGATAAACGATGTTGTGCATTGCTATCATTAAGGAAGGTAGGTGTTATTTATGGCAGGAACAGTATTAACAGGATTGATATTTAACGATGAAAAGGAAAAGAAGGAAAGTGAGGTTATGTGTATGGGTAATATCAGACAGTACAATTTAAATGGTGTCATGATTATTGGTGTGGATAATGGTTATGGAAATACCAAGAGCGTGCATCGCACATTTGCAACAGGAGTGATAAAGAGCAACGAGAAGCCAGCCTTTAGTAAGGATGTATTAGAATACGATGGTGTCTATTATATCATTGGTGAGGGACACAAGGAGTTTGTTGCAGAAAAGGTTGTGGATGAGGAATTTTATATTATGACTTTGGCAGCAGTAGCTACTGAGTTAATGGAGAGAAAGGTGTATGGTGGAAAGGTTCATCTGGCAGTGGGCTTACCACTTAAATGGGTAAAGGAGCAGAGGGAATCGTTTAGGAATTATCTGCTTAAGAATCGGTTTGTGGAGTACACCTACAAGGGCGAAAAGTTTAGCATTGAATTGGTTGGTTGTACGGTGATGCCACAGTGCTATGCTGCGGTAGCGGAAAACCTAAAAGATTTTATGGGACTGATAATGCTAGCGGATGTAGGAAATGGAACAATCAATTTGATGCAGTTGAATAATGGTAGAGCGGCAGAGAGTAAATCGTGGACAGAAAACTTTGGAATGCATCATTGCTTTAAGTTGATTCAGGATACTGTTTGCGATAAGACTGCTACAAAACTTCCAGAGGAAATTATTGAGAATTTTCTTCGAGGTGGAAGACTGGATGTAAGTAATTCGTATTTGGCTTTAATGGAATCGGCTGCAAAGGAATATGTGAAGGGAGTCTTTCGTATTCTGCGAGAGCATGGATATGTGGAGGATGTTATGAAGCTTCATTTTATTGGTGGAGGTGCCAGAATTATTAAGGAGTATGGTGAGTATGATGAAGCACGAACCTCCTTTGATTTAGATATTCGAGTAACGGTTAAAGGGTACGAGTATTATTGCTATATGATGCTTCGTCGTCAGAATGGAAGGTGATGCTATGGGAAGACCTAGAAAGGAGCAGACGATTCAAAATCGCAATGTACGCTTTTATGGGGACCGTGATGAGGATCAAAGAGCATGGGAGATTTTGCATAGTAGTGAGATTAAATGTTTTGGTTCACAGAATCAGTTTATTATTGCTGCTATCAATGAATTTTATAATCGACATGTGGGAAAGCAGGAAGATAGCTTACTTGAAAGCAGAGAAAATGAGCAAGCGTTTATTGAGAGAATTGTTGCTGGTGTAAATGATCGTATGGCAAATTGTGTGCCGGAAATCATTGGAATGGCATTTATGAAAATGCAAGCAGTTCCTAACATTGCAGTTCCAGTTGTGGAATCAAATATGACGCAAGAAAACAATTCGACATTAAGTGATAACACAGAGAATGATCTTACACCAGAGCAATTAGAAGACAACGAATTGCTGGATTTTGATTTTCTGGGAGATTAGCTACAGGATAGCACCATTTTATGAGAGGTGGCTACAGAAAAGTGGTATTGTGGCTACGGAGTAATATCGTTATAAAGTGGCTACAAAAAAGATATAAGTTGAAGCCAATATATTTATATTGGTGCGAAAAAGGACAGGTGATTGTAAAACGCTTGTCCTTTTTTCGTGCCATAAAGTAGGGGGTTTTAGGGGAGCACCCCTAACGAGATGGGTTTTCGTGTCACGAAAACCGTATCTCGCCTACCACGTAACAGCATATTTCTAAAAGCGAGAGGTGCTAGGAAGCAGTTTTGGAAAGACGGATAAAACAGCAGTGAGAGGAGGAAGTTTTATGGCTAGACCAAAAGGAAGACAGGAAGCAAAGCAGACGATGACCATAAGAATTTCTGCGGAGGAGCGGCAGGTAATAGAGCAAAAGGCAAAGGAGCAGAAAATGAAACCTTCTGCTTATGTAAGAGCTATGGCATTAAATGGTGGTGTAATTGATCCACATGTGCATATAGATTGGCAAAAACTTCGTCGAGAGGTATCTGCAATTGGCAATAACATTAATCAGATTGCAAGAATGGCGAATACGAACAAGTATATTATGAGTTATGAGATAAAAGAGGTGCAGAAGCTATTAAGGGATATTTATCAGTTGCTAAACAAGGAATAGGAGGCGATGAAGATGGCGATTACAAAGATATGGAACATTCCCAAAAGTAGGAGGGGGAATCTTTCGGATTCCCTCAAACGTTCTTTGCTATATATCGTGAATCCAGAAAAAACAGATGATGGATTGTTGGTAGGTGCGGTGAATTGCATTCCTGATGCCATGCTTGCGTATGAGCAAATGTGTGAGACGAAAAGGATGTTTGGAAAAGAGCTGGGAAGGCAGGGTTATCACATCGTCATATCATGCCCCATTGCGGAAGGTGATCCACAGACTATGTATCAATTGACACAAGAATTCATCGAACATTTTTTGGGAGAGCGATATGAGGCATTGTTTGCGGTACACATGGATAAGGAACATCTGCATAGTCATATCGTGTACAACAGTTGCAATATGATTGATGGTTATAAGTATCAATATAAAAAAGGCGACTGGAAAGATATTATTCAACCCATAACTAACAGTCTTTGCGATAAGTATGGTTGGTCGATTATGCCAGCAGAGTATAGCAAAGAGCCACAGCGTATGAGCCGAAAAGAATATGAATATCAAAAGTCTATGAAGGACGTTATTTTGGCAGATGTGGAGTATTGTATGTCAAAGGCAGAATGTATGGATGAATTTATATGGAATCTGGAGCAACTCGGGTATCAAGTAAAAAGAGGAAAACATTTGGCAGTGAGAATGGATGGTATGAGTCGGTATCGCCGTTTGGATACGCTAGATGGAAGTTTGTCTGTTCAGAATATTGAGGAGACTTTTGAGGAGCTTCGTGGAATGGATGTGAGTGTTGTAGTTCTTTCACAAACACCTGAACCGATCAAAGCTTATGAGCCAGAGGTTGAATCGAGTCTTCGCAAAAAGTTGTATGACAAAATGGTGAGACTTCATCAGTTGGAAACCAGTCGATTTTATAATCATGCTGCAAGGCATTATCAGGATATCAAAAGGTTGCATGAGATACACGCACAGTATATGTATTTAGTGGAGCATAAGATTCGTACCATGGATGATTATTGTAGAGACCTTAAGAGGGTGCAGGATCGAATGGATACAATTACAGAGGAGCAGAAGGTAATCTACAAAGAAAACAGAAAGCTTAATGCGACAATTCGTAATCACCCAGAAAACCTGAAGGAATCACAGGAAAAGTTGGAAGCAAATCATGAGAGACTTGCGCAACTAAAGGCGGAAAAGAAGCAACTATATAAGGACAAGGAAATGCAGTTTGATATTATTTCTGAAAGCTATTATAGAGCGGTAGTTAAGCCTGCTTTTGATGATATTAATAAGCCTAGTGTTCCAGAATCACCATGGAAAAAAGCGCGAAGGGAAAAGGAAGAACAAATAAAAAGAGAAGAGGCAAGACGTCTAGAGGAGGAAAAACGTAGAGCTGAACGTGAAGCATGGGAGAAGAAACGGGCTCTAGAGGAGCAACGCAAAAAAGAAGAGCAAGAACGGTTGGCAAAGGAGCAAGAAATTCATCAGGCACAGCAGTTAGCAGAGCAAAAGAAAAGGGATGCGTTAGAACAAAAGGCACAAGAGATGGCAGATGCATTAGTGGAGTACGGTTGCCATAAGGATACCATTTTGTCAATGCCAGATGATATCATTGCATTATTTGTAGGTTCACCGAATGTTAGTCAAATGGAGTTTGAGGAAACCTTTGCAAGGGCATTACAGATAATGGGTGTAGTAGCGGATAATGATGAGTTATATGTGAAAGCGTGTGCTGTATATCGTGAAAATGTAAACGCTTCAGAAAAAGAAGAATTGGGAAAAGAATTGCCAGACAGTTTTCAAGAGTTTATGAAGCTTTCGCCAGAGACACAGGCAGAGCTTTTATGTTCAGATATAGAAAGCTTAGAGCATGTGCCAGAGTTATTGCAGATGTTTGCAGAATCATCAGGTCATCAGTTTTCCTATGCAAGTGAGTTGTTTGATGTTGCATATCCAATCGAGCAGGCTGCCCGAAAACAATTTGTCGAGCGAGAGGTGAAACCAATTGTGCAGGAGTTAAAGATTGCAGGGGTAACTGCGAACAATTTTGACCGACTTCAGGTTGATAGTATTGCGCCATTATTTTCGTATTTATCGGGTAATCAGGATATATTGCAAAAGGTGTTTTTCGAGGTGCATAGACAACTAGGAGTTAAGCCTAATTTTGAACGCGATAGTAGGATGTTAGCGCAGTTGGGAGAGTGTACGGAAGAAAGAGAAACGAGAAGTAGGAAGGGAAGGTAAGTAAGGGAGCAGGGCTTCTGTCGGTAGAACGATAGAAGTTCTGCTTTGTTGATGGTACAGTGTGGCAAAACGTGGTATTATTGATATAGAAGTAAAAATATACAGTATATTAAAAAAGGAATGGCAAAAGATGAGTAGAGATTGGATTACAAAAGCAGATTTTATGAATTCTAATTTGTGGGCACCATTTAAATTGGATAGTGATATAAAATATTATGATGATTTGTGCAAAAAATATAGAATATTACTGGATATTGCAATTAAATCAGGAGCAGATGAAGAAAGTATCAAAATTATAAAAAAGTATACCTTAAAAGTAAGAGAGTCAATTAGGAAATATTATGCTGGTCAAATATCTACATCTCATACCATTATTAAAAATTTGATCAAAGATGTAATGGAGAATCCTTTGGCTGTTTGTGAAATTAATTCAAGCAAATCATTTCTTGGTGTAAGTAATGAGATTCAGTTTTTTAGAGCACGAACTAATGAAGAAACAGTTATATTTAAACCGAAGGATATGTTACATATACCATTTGACAAAAGAGGTAAGACAGGTAATTATAGATAGTATTCCTGGTATACCAAGTTTGTATTTGGGGAACACATCATATGCATGTTGGTTAGAATTAGGATGTCCAGCGGAATACAAATTTAATGTTTCTCCTGTATTGTTGGATGGAACACAAAAAATTTTGAATTTAGCGGTTATGACTAGAAGACAGTTTGAATTAGATGATTATAATCTCGACCATATACATTGCTGGTTATAATTAATCATTCTTATGATAGCTACTTCATATGTAATTGAGGAGAAGGGGAGGATATTCAAATCTGAATATATTGTTTCGCAAAGCATTATGCTTGGATGTAAAGAATTAGGATTGGATGGTGTGGCATACTTTTCAAAGCGTTTGCATATGCAGCAATTAATTTAGCTTTGTTTACCAAATATAAAAAAGGGAAAAAATATTCTGACATATGTCAACATATAAAAATTGATGAATCATTTAACTATGCAACGTATAAACAACTGGGAAATGTAGCAAAAGATGTAGAATATCCTGCTTACAGAGTATTACATACGGGTGTTCCAACTAATATTGGTAAATATAATAGACAATTTTGGTATGGAGAAACTGAGTTCTGTAAGTTTGACAAATTCTTGTTTGCTACATGGAAACAAAAAGATACGAGTGAATATGGAAATGCTTTAATATAAATTTTTATTAGTATCGTTCTTGATATAGAAGAATATTTTATGTATGAACTTTTAAAAATAAATTGAAATGCAAAATGCCTACATAAGAATTATTCTTTTGTAGGTATTTTAGTTTTATAATGAAAACTATTTTTTTGTTTTCTTTTCTGATTTGTTAACATGCTCTTTTAAAACCATATTGATATATTGGCTAAAGGAACGATCATCAGCTTCGGCTAATTTTTTGATTTTTTGTACAACATCATTATCTACAGTAATACTGATTTTTTCTTTGAGTGGTCGCATGTTGAAATCCTCCTTTATTTTATATAGTATTTTACCAAGGAGTGTGATATAATATTATGAAGTAGGATAAAGTGTCATAAAGTAGTATAAAGAGGGTTAAGTTTTTATATCTTTATTCCGATACATATTCTAGAAGACCATAATTGTCATATTTTATAGTTCGAAACGGAGTTTGGATTGTATTTCTCAAGGATTGAGATTTTTCTAGTTAGATATAGGGATACTATATCTTTTTCGCGTATGTTTATTTATATAACATCTCTTTTCTTTTGAAATTCCCGGTTACCCATAGAACAATACTGCTCTTTGTTAATCAGTAATAGAATAGATTAAAACTGTTTTTTGATTGTAATGCTAATTTAGGCGTAGGTGATTATTTTTCACACCTAAAAATGGTTGTTTCACGAAAAATGGGTTGATTTAATATTTATGATTTACGAAGATGTAATAAGATAATGCCTTTAGAAGATACATTTTTTTGAATGCAAGAGTTATTTTCCAATATGAAAGCAATGAAATAAGGAGGAGTTACAATGGCAGGATTTAATATTTCATCATTTTTTAATAACTCAAACTTCGCACATTAAAATGTGCCTATGCACCTTGAAAATTCAATAATAACTGGCATAAAAATAGCATGAAACCAATGGTTTTGGTATA
>CADABQ010000050.1 GCA_902786205.1 uncultured Lachnospiraceae bacterium
AATTGAATATTGTTTATGGGATCATAGCTCAGCTGGGAGAGCATCTGCCTTACAAGCAGAGGGTCATAGGTTCGAGTCCTATTGGTCCCATTGATGCCGATGTGGCTCAATTGGCAGAGCAGCTGATTTGTAATCAGCAGGTTATCGGTTCAAGTCCGATCATCGGCTTGTTTCTAACTGAATAGGAAACATATGGGTGGTTTCCCGAGTGGCCAAAGGGGACAGACTGTAAATCTGCTGCTTAATGCTTCGGTGGTTCGAATCCACCACCACCCATTCGGTAGGAAACCTACAAATTAAATATTATCGCGGGGTGGAGCAGTCTGGAAGCTCGCCGGGCTCATAACCCGGAGGTCGTTGGTTCAAATCCAGCCCCCGCAATTTATGCCCAGATAGCTCAGTCGGTAGAGCAGGGGACTGAAAATCCCCGTGTCGCTGGTTCGATTCCGGCTCTGGGCATTAAAAATTTTAGAGACTCAATTCTTTTATTTGAAGAATTGAGTTTTTTACTTATAGGAAAGTTATAGCGTAAAATATTCCGCGAGATGTGCATAGATGCGTAAGAAAGATAATTGTAAAAAGCGTACAACCAGCATTTGAAATGCAAAGTGGAGCAAGTTCCTCATGAAAGAAAGGACTTGCTCCATTTTGTTCTTTGTTTAGTAAAAAATAATTTAATTAGAGAGAGAATACTATAATAGCTGAAATGGATAATGGCTGAAATAATTGTGTGGTGGAAACTGAAAGAAGACGAATGAAAAAACTATATATTTGATAAACAGGGATGTTGTCCTTGTTTGTCAAATATATATGTTAATATGTAACAAAATGTTTATGTAAATAAGAAAAATGTGAATAGATGGTTTAAGTTTTAAAAATATTGTGGATAAGTAAAGGAAATTGAATTTAACATGATTAAGAAAGTGTCCCGCTTCAATTGCGTAAAACAATAAGTGGTGGGTGGGGACTGGCTTGTATCAAGAGTGGGATAATCCCCTTTTGATATGCTGCAATAGCAGCTAATCGTGTTATGAGCAAGTAGCAGAGCGGATTGCGAATATCCGCTTGATTTGGTTATTATTAATAATAGAATATAATAAATATAGAGCTTCAATAAAATAAGGACGAAACAAACGATAAGTTGTTTTGAAAAAATAGATTAGGTAGAAAAATTCTGTCTCTGAAGATAAAAGTAAGGATACTAGAAGCAGAAGTTACAAAAAGCTTCTGCTATATTTTCTTAGCAGAAGCTCTTAACTATAATAGTTACTATTGATATGTAACATATATCGTGGCACTTATGTCTAATTTTTATGTGGTCTCTAGGGACATCATTTATTTTTGTTGTAGTAATTATGTGTAATATCCAATGTTACTTATGTTCTTTCCAAATAGTGGGATGAAATAGTATTAATAGTGGAAATAATTCCAATCGTCCAGCTAACATATCAAACATTAAAACAAATTTTGCAAAAGGTGAAAATAAATCAAAGTTTCGGGTTGGTCCTACTAGATTTAATCCTGGACCTATGTTATTTAAAGTAGTTGCGACCGCTGTAAAATTGGTTATAAGATCTTTTCCTTCTAAAGATAGTAAAAATATCGAAGCTGCAAATATTGTTATAAATGTAATGCCATAGACGTTTACAGAGCGTACTACTTCATGAGGTACCGGTTTATCATCCATTTTTATCTTTTGAATGCTTTTTGGATGAATGTAGGAACGTAATTCCTTTACTACAGTTTTAAACATAATTACAAAACGGGAGACTTTTATACCACCACCGGTACTACCAGCACATGCACCAACAAACATGAGCATGACGAGAATTGTTTTACTTGTCCCGGGCCATAAATCAAAGTCTGTTGTAGAATATCCTGTAGTTGTAATTATTGAGCCAACTTGGAATGCTGCATCTGTAAATGCTTTAAAGACGTTTGTATAGGTCTTTACAATATTTATGAAAATAACTAGGGTTGAAGCGAGAATAATCATAAAGTAACATTTTACCTCTTCCATTTTGATAGCCTTTTTAAATTGTTTAAAGAGGATTAAATAGTATGCATTAAAATTTACGCCAAATAATATCATAAATATGGTTACTACCCATTTAATATATGGTGAGTAACTTGCCATGCTGTCGTTTTTAATTCCAAATCCACCTGTTCCAGCAGTTCCAAAACTTGTGTTTATCGCATCAAAAACTGGCATACGACCAAGTAAAAGAAATATGAATTCTATTGCGGTCATTGTAAAGTAAATGATGTATAAAAGCTGTGCGGTAGATTTTACTTTTGGTACTAACTTTCCAACAGATGGTCCGGGGCTTTCCGTACGCATTAAATTTATATGGGAACCTCCACTCATAGGAATAATGGCTAACAAAAATACTAATACGCCCATTCCTCCAATCCAGTGTGTAAAACATCTCCATATAATGGAACAATGAGATAAGGTTTCTACATCAGATAATATACTGGCACCGGTAGTTGTAAAACCTGAAATTGTTTCAAATAATGCATCTGGAAGGAATGGAATTTCTCCTGTAAATACAAATGGGAGGCAACCAAAAAAACTTAGAAAAATCCAACTTAAAGCAGTTGTTACGCATCCTTCTTTTAAATAGAAAACATTGTTAGCAGGTTTCTTTCTGCGCATGATCCAGCCGATTAAAATACAAATTAATGCGACTGCAAGATAGCAAAATCCTTCTGTTTCTAAATAAATCAGTGCTGTAAGACAAGGAATCAAAAATAAAACACCCTCAATCATCAGCACATATCCTAAAATATATTGTATAATTGATCGATTCATATTTTTTGTCTGTATTACAGACTCCTTTCTTGAAAATTATTATAATGTTTGTATTAGGATAAGATATCTTCAATATCATTAAATCCAGTATGTGTAGTAACAATAATGACACTGTCGCCTACTTTGATACAGTCATCACCGTCTGGAATAATTGTTTGACCATTGCGATTGATACAGGCTACCAATAGATTATCTTTTAGCTTTAATTCTTTTAATGGTATTTCTGTAACATTTGTATTTTTTTGTACAACGAACTCAATCGCTTCCGCACGATGATCGTACATATGGTAAAGTGTTTCAATATTGCTGTTTTGTGAGTTTGTTTTTGCTCGTACATAGGCGATAATGGCTTCTGTAGTAATATATCTTGGGTAAACTACACTGCCCAAATCTAAAGAGCTAATAACATCTTTGAAAGAAGTACGATTAATTTTCGTTACAATTTTGGCATCGGAAAGTTGTCTTGCATGTAATGTGAGCAAAATATTTTCTTCATCAATACCAGTTAATGGAACAAAAGATTCTATGGTATCAATTTCTTCTTCACGTAAAAGTTCCTCATCGGTACCATCACCATTTATGATGATGGCTTTTGGAAGAAGAACGCTTAGTTCTTCGCATCTGGAACGATCTCGTTCAATGATTTTTACAGAAACATTCATGTGCATTAAACGTTTAGCAAGATAGTAAGCAGCTTTTCCACCACCTATAATCAATGTATTTTTTACGTGTTTCGTCTTAAATCCGATAGTTTCAAAAAATTCTTTTATACCATTTCTGGAGGATACGACAGATATAACGTCGCCCGCATGCATAACAAATTTTCCACTTGGAATATATACATTTCCAGAACGCTCAATTGCACAAATAATGGTTTTTATATTCATCAGACTTGCAAAAGTAGAAATATTCATGCCTTCCAGCATGTTTTTAGATGGAATTTTTAATTTTACAAGTTCTGCTTGTCCATGTGCAAAAGAGTTTACCTCTAAGGCGTTTGGCATGGCTAAGATTCTGGATACCTCACGAGCAAATTCTCGTTCCGGGTTGATGATCATTGCTAAATCCAGTTGATTTTGTAAAAATAATAGTTCATTACTATAATCTGGTGTTCGAACACGAGCAATTGCAGCACAGTTTGATGTGTGTTTTGCAATGGTACAACACAAAAGATTTAACTCGTCGGAATCGGTAACAGCAATGAGTAAATCTGCTGTATCGACACCAGCCTCTTTTTGTAAACTGTAACTGGCACCATTTCCAATTAAACCCATAACATCATATAAGTTTGCAAGATCTTGTACACGATCCGTATTTTTATCAATAATTGTAATATCATGTCCTTCCTTGCTTAAACGTTCTAATAATGTTGAGCCTACTTTTCCGCAACCAACAATAATAATACTTAATCCTTTTGGTGCGGTTTCTTTTTTCCGTAACATTTTTTTCTCCATTTCTGCACTGATTTAAAATTAAGGTTACAGCAAAAAACAGTGCGAATAAATTTCTGTAACCGTTTATCGGATTGTGTGAGCAAAAAGTGCAAAACAATCCGTAGCTAGTTATGAGGGCAAAGTATTTTTGCCCCCAACATTATAATTTTATCACAATCTTTATATCGGCACAAATATAAATATAATAGTATAGCTGAGAAAACGTATAAGGTGATAGAGGGTAAAAACTGACTAGAAATATATATTTTTATAAAAGGACAAGAACCCCACTGCTTTTAGGATGTGGGGTTTCTTGCACGAGATATGGGGTTCAAGCACTTACCTCGTAAAGCACGCAGTACCACTTTTATAGGAGCAAGTAGAGAAGCGGATTGCGAATATCCTTGACATAAAGCATTGTTCTAAAACGTTATTGGGCATACTTGGGAGAAATAGTGAGGAGAAATGTTATTAGATATAAAATAAGGTTGATTTCTAAGGGGGGAGTGTATTATAATTTTTCTGTAAACATTTAATTGAACATTATGCGGTTGGAAATAAAAATTGTTATTGTTTCTGTGCGTGTAAAAAATGTTGATGCAAAAAGTGTGCAACCTGCATTTGTGCAAAGTGGGCTTCAAGATTAGTAGCTTGCAAAGTACGCAGTGCTACTTTTATAGGAGCAAGTAGAGAAGCGGATTGCGAATATCCTTGACAGGAACAAAGTGGCAAATTGATTGTTTGGATTGGTGCTTTTGTTTTGTATACAGCATGGCTGAAAATATTGTGGCATACAGGCGTAGGAATCGTAATAAAAATTTCCGTAGGCATAAGGAATTACGTTGGTAGCTAATTCTGTGCAAGTATACAGTGTTAGTATCCAGGAAAGGAATAGGTTAAGAGAACAATGAAGGAATTTCAACCAATTAAAGAAGGAAAAGTACGTGAGGTATATGACAACGGAGATAGTTTGATTATCGTTGCAACAGATCGAATTTCCGCATTTGATGTTATTTTAAAGAACAAGGTGACAAAGAAGGGTGCTATTTTAACTCAGATGTCTAAGTTCTGGTTTGATTTTACAAAGGATATTGTTCCAAATCATATGATTTCTACTGATGTGAAGGATATGCCTGAATATTTCCAGCAGGAAAAGTTTGATGGAAACAGCATGATGTGTAAAAAGTTAGAGATGCTCCCTATTGAGTGTATTGTTCGTGGATATATTACAGGTAGTGGTTGGGCAAGCTATAAGGAAAATGGTACCGTTTGTGGTATTAAACTTCCTGAAGGTTTGGTAGAGTCTGATAAGTTGCCTGAGCCAATTTATACACCAAGTACAAAGGCTGAGATTGGTGATCATGATGAAAACATTTCTTTTGAACAGAGTATTGACGTATTAGAAAAGGCATTCCCTGGCAAAGGAAAGGAATATGCAACAAAGATTAAAGATTGCACAATTGCTTTATATAAGAAATGTGCAGAGTATGCATTAAGCAAAGGAATCATTATTGCAGATACAAAATTTGAGTTTGGTTTAGATGAAAATGGAAATGTTGTAATTGGTGATGAGATGTTGACACCAGATAGTTCTCGTTTCTGGCCATTAGAAGGTTATAAGCCAGGACAGGGACAGCCATCTTTTGATAAGCAGTTTGTTAGAGACTGGTTAAAGCAGAATCCTGAAAGTGATTATTTATTACCTGATGATGTGGTAGAAAAGACAGTGGATAAATATGAAGAAGCGTATGAGTTACTTACAGGAAAGAAATTTGCCTAAGTAATAATAATAGAAAGATGCTCCTCTGTGTATGCGTTTGTGTGCACAGAGGGGCGTTTTTTGCGTATTTTATAAAAGAGCAAGGAAACCACTGCATTTAGGCGGTGGGTGCTCTTGTGCGAGGTGTGAGGTTCAAGCACTGCACCTCGTAAGGCAAGCAGTGCTGCTTTTATAGGAGCATGTAGTAACGTGAATTGCGAATATCCTTTACAAAGTATAAGTGGCTTTTATAAAAATGTTTGAGCCGATTACTTTTTTTCGTTTGGTAAATTTGTTGGCTAATCCAGTACTTTCAATGAAATCTTTTGTTACGTGAACAAGAAGTTGTTCCATTTCTGTTTCTACAAGATAGTAGGCAGATTGATCATTAAGTGAATCTGCTACATTTAGTACTCCAGGTTGTACGATAAAATCAATAATCCATTCAATTTTACTCAATTTTTTATGTCGTATCAATGGAGTAATGCAGAGTGCTTTTGGAAATTTTTGTTTTGCAACAGCATCATATTTATTACGGCATTTTCCAATCTTTTGATATTGGGATAAATCAATAGCTTCTCGAATTGTGTTACTTGTAACGGTTCCTTTTTCATCTAAAAGATAATCAATACTTACATCAAAAAGTTTAGAGATATTTTGGAGGCTTTCAATACTTGGAAGTCCTCGATTACTTTCCCACTTTGTAATTGCTTGACGTGATACACTTAATTTTTCTGCTAATTCCTCTTGGGATAAACCTGCTTTTTTTCTATGCTTTCTTAATTTTTCACCTAAATTCATACTTAAAATCTCCCTTCTTTTATTAAAATATCTACAAAGCAAAAGTAGTTTTAAAACCTGTTTTTAGAATAATAGTTTTAATTTGTTTTTGCAAGAAACTTTGTTTTGCAGGGATGCTACTTATCGTAGCAAGTGTAATAATTTGAGAATTGCGTTGACATTAAAAATTTTCTATGATATACTTACTGCATTACTTGGGTAATGTGGTAAAGAAAAAATGAATGAGAAAGAGTTGAAAATCATAACGCATGCATGGGTTATGTAAATGAATTGCAAAAGGCAAATGCCAGTTACAGTTTACATATCTTTAAACTGTAACACAACCTCCTCATAATTGAGGGGTATAGGGAACTAATGTGGACCTGTCCACTTTGTTCTTGGCACAGAAAGAAATAATAGAGCTTTACAGGTAGCAAAAGCAAGACATTGAAAGGAGGTTTCTATGCGAATTGATTTTAGTCAAGTTACTCCCATTTATATTCAAATTGCAGATGCAATTGAAGATGATATTTTATTGGGAAAGTTAAAAGAAGGAGAAAAGTGTTATTCGCAGGTAGTGCTTGCAAAAGAATTAAATATTAACCCTGCAACGGCAGCAAAAGGTATTCGTTTGCTGGTTGAGCGAGGTGTACTAGAAAAGGTGAGAGGGCAGGCAATGACTGTGAAGGTTGGTGCAATGAAAGAGATAAAAGAAAGAAAGGTTGAGGAAATCTTGGGAGAGATTATAGAGCGTTTGGTAGATGAGGCTACAAAGCTTGGTATTGGAGAGGATGCGCTGGTAGAAAGAGTAAAGGAAGCGGTAAAACGAAAGAGCGAAAGTTAGAAAAAGGAGGCGTAAAAATGAATGAATATGCAATGGAAGCAGAAAATGTAACGGTGCAGTATGTAAAGGGAAAAAGGGTGAAGGCTTTAGATGAATTTTCTTTAAAACTGCACAAGGAACAGTTGATTGGGTTGATTGGAGCAAATGGGAGCGGAAAAACTACATTTTTCAAGGTTTGCAGTGGAGCAATAGCGGCAACAACGGGAAAAATAAGCGTTTTAGATGAAAAGGTAAATTTTAATCTAGCTATGCAGGAAGAACTTGCATTTTGTAATCCAGAATTACCAATAAAAGGTAATCTTCCCGTGAGGAAAGTGTTGGAGCTATACGCAGGAATGTATCCGCATTTTGATGTTGCCTTTGCAAATAAATTGTTGGATTTGTTTGGTGTAAGTGGTAAAAAACGAATACAGGAACTTTCACTTGGAAATAGAGCAATTACATATTTTATCTTTACACTTGCGACTAGAGCAAAAGTAACGTTATTAGATGAGCCATTTAATGGAATTGATTTTGAAAAACGAAAACTTGCATATGAAGTTTTATTACGAGATTATATAGAAAATCCTAGAACTATTTTAATTTCCAGTCATAATCTGGCAGAATTAAAACCTATTTTATCAGAAATGGTGTTAATTCATGAAGGAAAGGTCATTTTCTATGAAGAAATGGATACGATAAGAGAAATGTTGTTCCGTGCAGATGGGGATAAAGAACAGGCAGAAGCGTTTCTAAATAGGGAAGAAATTATTACAGTGAATAGTGGAGAGTTAGGGACTTATTTTATTGGAAGAGGTTCTGTAAATGGAGAATTTGCAAAAGAAGTAAAAAAAGCGGGAATGAAAATTTCAGCAGTGGAACCGGAAGATGTTTGTGTATATCTGACAAGCAAGCGAAAGGAGAGTGAGTTAGAATGTCTATGGAAGTAAAGAAAACAAATAAATGGAACAATATCGTGCAATTAGTGAAACTTAGATGGCAAATTGTATTTGAACGGGTTTGGCTGGCACCTTTCCTTGCTATGTTTGTAGCAGATTTTGTAATGGCTACGACAATGGGATTGCATAAGGGCGGAGCTTTTTTATATGATTATGGCTCTTTGGAAAATTTGTTTATCGTAATTTCTATGGCAAAAATTTTGAGTCGAGCTTGGAATATTCTTATTGAAAAAGAGGTTAGCGTATTTCCAGGGACAATTCAGACACGATATTGTAGTCGTATTTTATATGATTTGAGTGAAATCTTCTTTTGGATTTTTATGGTGACACTCGAAAATATTGTAATTACAATTTATTTGCAAAGTGGTATATTGTCAGGGTGTGCTGGTGTATGGATAAATTTGGCCATGTTTGCAAAGAAAGTTTTCTTTTTACTGTTTGCTATGCTGTTTTTGTATAGTCTGATTGTTCTATTGGTTACCATAAAAGAGAGGATTGGAAATGTGGCGTTTTATGTGGCATTTGCAGTTGGCTGTGTTTTGCTTCTTGTAATTAGTTTGTTTGCAAAAGTTAGAAAAATATGGATGCATGCAGGAGATGCTTCCTATGGTTCTGTTATGTGTTTCTTTTTAATAGGAGCATTCCTTTGTTTTGGTATTGGTTTCTGGCTTACAAGAGGGATCAAAGTATGGAGAGTGGATCATACAAAAGGGGATAAGATGTTTTCCTCTTTCCTGATTGTTTGCTTTATTTTTGGAATTGCATTTTTGGGAGTAGTTGCTGTAAGGGAAGAACAGGTTAATCTGGTTACAACAGAGCAAACAGTAGTAGAGGAGCAAAAGAAACAAAAAGTTTTTGTTAAAGATACGGTATTTCCGGTAGGGGAGATAGATTTGGATGCATTGGAAGAAAGCATAGATGATGTATCCCTGCCAAGATGTAGTATAATGGTGCATTGGGTTGCATTGAAAGATGCAAAGGAAGCAGGTATTGTAGAATCTGATTTTACAGTTGAACCTGGAACGATATGTTCGAGAATGGTATCCAATTATAGTAAATTATATGGAAAGAAATTTGGAAAAGCATTTGTAAACCAACTGCAATATGTAATTGAAGATAGTAAATATGTATTAAAAAATACGGGAAAAGCCTGGTTTGCATCCAATTATTTGGATTATTTTGATACAGATGGAATTTATGGAGATGGTACCGTGTACTTGATTTATAGCAATAAGGAAAAAACGGAATTTCCAAATGAATCTTTTGGATTTGAAAGTTATAATTAGAATGGATAACAGGGAAATGTTCAAAAAATGTTATTTGTTTGCGTTTCGTCTATTTTACTCTACAGGGAAGTTGTGTATTATAGAGTAGAAATGTTTTGCAAAAATATGCAAAGAGGGATTGTTGTCTAAAAACCTTGAATTTACTGGATTAGAGATTCTGAGAGATTATTTTAAGCAGATGGGAGGAAAAGAAATGCTTTTATTTCAACCGGATGGAATCACGTATATAAATAAAGAAAAGGAAACCGTATTAGATGCTGCAAGAAAGGCAGGAGTGTTAGTGGAAAGTCCTTGTGGTGGAAATGGAACCTGCGGGAAATGTCGTGTGAAGGTTTTGGTTGGCGAGGTGAATGCGATTACGGAGGAAGAAAAGCATTTCTTTACAGAGCAGGAATTACAGGATGGATGGAGGCTTGCCTGTAAGCTTGTTCCAAAGCATTTTCGCAGTTGCGAGGTGGAAGTACCGAATATAAATTTACAAATGGATTCTGAGAAGGAAGCGCATTTGTTGTATGAAAGTGAATTAAAGAAATATGAGAAAAAGATAAAGGAATGTTTGCAGGAAGAAGAAAAGGACGGAAAAAGAGAAAAGGAAACCATGCATGGTGGCAGCAGGGAGAGTAAAGCAGATTGTGTAGAAAAATGTGCAAGTACATTTGGCATTGCAGTAGATATTGGAACGACAAATATGGAATTTCTTTTGTGGGAGTTAGAAAACAAACGTTGTGTTGGTCGCAGGATAGCTGAAAATCCTTTGAAAATATATGGCGCAGATGTGGTGGCACGAATGACCTATGCATTGAAACATAAGGAAAATTTCAAAGAGAGTTGTTCGCTGCTTAGAAATACCATTACAACGTTAATGGAAGAATTGTTGCAAACATATTTAGAACAGTATCCTTGTAAGAAAAGTCGTGAGATAGAAAATGAAAATATGGGTGGAGGCACACATTTTTCTGAGCAGAAGGTTGATAATCTATTATTACAAAACATGAAAGAGAAGGTATCTACGGTTTCCGTGGTTGGAAATGCTGCCATGATGCATTTTTTAGCAGAGGTGAGTCCAGAAAGTCTTACGAGGGCACCTTATAAAACAAAGTATAAGGATAGTGTAAGTCTTTCTGGAACGTTGTTTGGACTTATCAATGCCAGTGTGCGATTATTTCCTAATATTGAAGGTTTTGTTGGAGCGGATACGGTTGGAGTATTGGCTTATTTAAAGCAGTGCAGAGAAGAAAAAGAAGGCATGACAAAGGTGGATGATAAAGCACCAGTTGTCATAAAAACACTGAAAAACAGCAAGGATATTTCAAAATGGGATCGTGTGTTGATGATTGATATTGGAACCAATGGAGAGTTGGTATTACAAAAGGAGGGTAGGTTATATGCCGCTTCTACGGCAGCAGGTCCAGCATTTGAAGGAGCTACCATTTCTTGTGGTATGCGAGGAGAAGTGGGTGCTATCCGTGGGATGCAGGTAAAAGAGAAAATAGAACTTGATGTGATTGGAGAGGTGGCACCAAGGGGAATCTGTGGCTCTGGTTTAATTTCTGTTGTGGCAGAACTGGTAAATTTTGGAATAATAGATGAAACAGGATATTTATTAAATAGAAACGAAGCTATAAAGCAAGGATGTCCAAAGGTTCTTGTGGATTGTTTGGAAATAAGGGGAAGAGAAACTGTTTTTGCTATTTCTGATACGGTAATCCTTACACAACAGGATATTCGTGAGTTACAGTTGGCAAAAGGGGCAATTTCTGCGGGAATTACAATGTTACTTCAGGCTTGTAAGATGAATGTTTGTGATTTGCGTGGGATTGTGTTAGCAGGTGCGTTTGGGACACATTTACAAGTAGATGCAGCACAACGGATAGGATTATTGCCTGATATGGAAAAGAAAAAAATTGTTCCTATTGGCAATGCTGCGTTATTGGGGGCTGGGGTTGCATTATTTTATTCACAAGAAAAGTGGAGAGCATTAAATACCCTTGCTCATAAGGTGCAGCATATTTCTTTGGCAGAAATGGAAGGTTTTCAGGAGGTGTATCTGGAGGCTATGGATTTTGCTAAAGTGGAAAACTAACGACAAAAGCACAAAGTGGATGTAACCACTTTGTGCTTTTACTGTTTTTAGGAAGCTGATGTGGACTTAACCACTTTATTTTGTACAAAATTGTACTTAGCCTACTAGCAGTCACATGTAATTAGCGTAATTATTTCTGTTCGGTAAAATTGTTACAATCAAATTCAGGATTAAAGTAGTAAAAGTTTTTTGAATCTAATTCTTTTTTTGTCATTTCGATTGCCTCTCCAAAACGCTGAAAGTGAACAATTTCTCTTGCTCTTAGGAATTTTAAAGGTTCTCTGACTTCTGGGTCCTTTATCATTCGAAGCAGATTGTCATAAGTCGCTCGTGCTTTTTGTTCCGCAGCAAGATCTTCATGTAAGTCTGCAAAAACATCACCTTTTGACTGAAATTCTATAGAAGTAAAGGGAAGGCTGCTGGCTGCCTGTGGCCAGATTCCTTTTGCATGGTCGATATAATAAGCATCAAATCCGGCTGTTTTGGCTTCTTCTACGGTCAGATTTTTTGTCAATTGGTATATCATAGAACAAATAATTTCTAAATGTGCTAATTCTTCTGTACCAATGTCTGTTAAAAGTCCGCCGACTTTTTTACAAGGCATGGTAAAGCGTTGGGAGAGGTAGCGCATGGAAGCACTTAGTTCTCCGTCTGGTCCGCCATACTGACTGATGATTAACTGTGCTGTTTTCGGACAGGTTTTTGTGATTTTTACTGGATATTGTAATCGTTTTTCATAAACCCACATTTATAAACACGCTCCTTCCCATGGCAATGCACCATCTGTCCAGGAAAAATGGTCCTCATTTCCTCTGGCATCTACAATACAATTTGGTGATAATGGATAGAAGTCCACTTCCATTCTCTGTAACAGTTTTTTTCGGTCTGCATTGTACACATTGAAAATGTCAATGGCTTCTTGATCGTCTGGATGCGTATCCAGGTATAAAAGCATATCATTTAGGAAAAAACTAATTTCATATAACGCTTTCATAACTTCTTCTCTTTCGAAATGTTGGTCGGTAAACAGATGATCATACATTTTGTTTGCATCCATACATTCGCACTTTTCACAATTACAAGTTGAAGCGGTAGAAGAAAGAGGGTCTGTTACAAAAAAAGGAAGGTTTAGTTCCGGAAATATGGTACCTTCTTTCAATGCCGTATCCGGGAAATATACTTTTGTCCTTTTTTGTATGGGAACGGAAGTGATTGCTAAAGTTTCAGGGGTAGTATCGCAATGTGCAGTTTGTTTGTCCATATTATATTCTCCTTTCTATTATGTTCTATTGCTGTATTAGTATGGAAGAGAAATGGAAAACTATACGTTATAATTTTTTTAACACAATTAAGAAATGGTACAAGCCCCTTCTGATCTGCTGCACTAGCAGCAAATCGTGTTATGAGCAAGTAACGGAGCGAATTACGAATCCGTTTGACTAAGTATCGTTTTTTACAATACATAGTTTACCGCTTTATGATAAAGTTTAGACAATAAGAACAAAGACAATGGCGTCTGCAAAGTAAGTTGCAGATGCCTTTTTTTACTTTATAAAAGGGCAAGAAAACGCAGTGCCGCTTTTATAGGAGCAAGTAGCAAAGTGGATTGTGAATATCCGCTTGACAGGGAAAAGCAAGAAAGTGAGGTTGATCCTATGGAACGAATTGAAAACCATCCTATTCTTGGTGAGACACCGGAACGTAGGAAAGTAACATTTACATATAATGGGAAACAGTTAGAAGGATATGAAGGAGAGCCGATTGCGACTGCATTAAAGGCAAATGGTGTTATGGCACATAGATATACGGCTAAAACGCATGAGCCAAGAGGTGTGTTTTGTGCTATTGGACGTTGTACAGACTGTGTTATGATCGTAAATGATATGCCAAATGTACGAACCTGCATTACTCCTTTGGAAGAGGGAATGAAGGTACAAACACAGTATGGAGTATCCGCAGAACCGGATAAGGAGGCGATGTAAATGAAGATCGAACGTTATGACATGATAGTAATTGGAGCAGGACCTGCCGGTTTGTCGGCTGCAATTGAAGCTGCAAAAAAGGGAATTAAACCAATTGTATTTGATGAAAATGAAAAACCGGGTGGACAGTTATTTAAGCAGATTCACAAATTTTTTGGTTCAAAAGAGCATAAGGCAAAAGTAAGAGGTTTTAAGATTGGTGAGGAACTTTTGGCAGAAGCGAGAGAATATGGTGTAGAAGTGGTATTGAATGCTACAGTTGTTGGGCTGTATCCAGAAAAAGAGATTACAGTAAAAATTGGAAATGAAATCAAACACTATAAGGGAGATGCGGTATTAGTAGCAACAGGTGCTTCTGAAAATATGGTAAACTTTAAAGGTTGGACACTTCCAGGAGTAATTGGTGCTGGTGCTGCACAGACCATGATGAATTTACATCACATAAAACCGGGAAAGCGAGTATTGATGCTTGGTTCTGGAAATGTTGGATTGGTTGTTAGTTTTCAGCTTTTGCAGGCTGGTTGTGAAGTGGTTGCCCTTGCAGACGCAGCTCCAAGAGTAGGTGGTTATGGGGTTCATGCGGCAAAGGTAGCAAGATGCGGCGTACCGTTCTATTTGTCTCATACGATTGTAGAGGCAGAGGGCGAGGATTGTGTAACCGGTGTTGTTATCGGACAGGTAGGACCGGATTGGAAAGTGATTCCGGGAACAGAAAAGCATTTTGATGTGGATACGATTTGTCTGGCAGTTGGGTTATCCCCTATGTCACAGTTGTTGAAGCAGGCAGGATGTGAAATGTCGGATACAAAGGGTGGTTACGTGCCTGTCTGTCAAGAAGATGGAGCAACCAGTGTTTCTGGTATTTTTGCAGCAGGAGATGTTTCTGGAATTGAGGAAGCAAGCTCTGCCATGATTGAAGGTCGTATGAGTGGCGCAACGATTTCCTGTTATTTAGGATATATTACCGAGGAGGAAAAACAAGCAAGAATTAAGGAGTTGGAGGCACAGCTTGATACACTTCGTCAGGGAATGTTTGCACCAAAGAATCGTGGAAAGTTAGTAGAAAAAACAGAGGAAGGGATTGCCGTATCCATGAGCCTTTTGGAAAATGGATATGTTGCAGATACGGAAATTGAAAGATATCCGGGCGTTACCAAGCAGGAAGGTATTCATCCTGTCATTGAGTGTACGCAGAATATTCCTTGTAATCCTTGTCAGGATGCCTGTCCAAAGGGCTGTATCTGTATTGGGAAAAATATTACATCTCTTCCAGTCGTAAGCAAAGAACATAAATGTATTGGTTGTGGAATGTGTGTGGCATCCTGCTCCGGTCAGGCAATCTTTTTGGTTCAGGAAAATGTAGAGCCTGGATTTGGTGAGGTGACAATGCCTTATGAATTTCTTCCATTGCCAAAGGTTGGTGAAAAGGGAATTGCTTTGGGACGAGATGGAAAAGAGGTATGTGAGGCAGAGGTGACAAAAGTTCGGACAGCACCAGTGTTTGATCATACCAATCTACTTACCATTAAGGTACCAAATGATAGGATTATGAAGGCACGTTTTTACAGAGGCGAGAACGGTCAACAGAGTGCAAAATAGGAGGTTCTGCTTTATGATGGATATTCAGGAAAAACTAAAAGAAATTGGTCCTTATGTAGAGGCAGAGGATGATGGAATGCTCGTCTGTCGATGTGAGGAAGTGACAAAAGGCGAAATAAGAAAAGCCGTACATGAGGGCATTTTTACAATAGAAGAATTGAGAAGATATTTACGTTCTGGCATGGGATTGTGTCAGGGACAGACTTGTGGAAAATTGGTAAAAGGAATTGTGGCAAGAGAACTTGGAGTAGCACCTTCTGAGGTAGAACCAGCAAGCTCCAGAGCCCCAATGAGACCGATTGAAATGGAAATATTGGCAGAGGATGGAGGTGTGGCTCATGAGTAATACAGCAGATGTAGTAATTATTGGTGGCGGTGTAGTCGGATGTGCAGCAGCATATTATTTAGCCAAGGCAGGAAATACAAATGTTATTGTTTTGGAAGGTACAAAGAGTATTGGACATGGTGGTTCCAGTAGAAATGGTGGCGGTGTTCGTCAGTCTGGTAGAGATGTGAGAGAACTTCCCTATGCCATGTATGGAATCAAACACTTATGGCCAACCCTTTCGGAAGAATTAGGTGTAGATGTGGAATATACACAGAAGGGAAATCTTCGTCTTGGTAAGACGGAGGCACATTTGGAAAAGTTACAGACATTAGCAAAGAATGCACAATCCGTAGGATTGGATGTAAGAATGGTCGATGCAAAGGAAGTAAAGGAAATTTGCCCATATCTTTCAGATGATATTATTGGAGCAAGTTGGTGTCCAACCGATGGACATGCCAACCCATTGACAACGACCCTTGGATATTACAAAAGAGCCTTAGAAATGGGAGTTCGTTTTTATACGGATGCAGAGGTTACAGAACTTCGTAAGGTAAAAGGAAAGGTAAGAAAAGTAATCTTAAAGGATGGAACGGTTTTTGAAGGGGAAACCATTATTTTGGCAGCAGGATATGAGAGTCGTTATATTGCAAGAACCGTTGGAGTAGATGTACCAATGACCCGATTGATTGATGAATGTCTGGTAACGGAAATGCAGCCACATATGTTTGACATTATGCTTGGAACAGCAGGGGCAGATTTCTATGGACATCAGGCAAAGCATGGTTCCTTTGTATTTGGTTCCGATTGCGGGTATGAGGAAGTAACGGATATGACAGACCCTTCTAAGTTGATTACCAATGCAATGACACTTTCGGCAAGTTGTCGTGCGATTATGGGATATGTACCTGCATTAAAGGATGCTAAAATCGTAAGAAGTTGGTGCGGTTGGCTGGATAATGCATTTGATGGCGTACCATTTATTAGTAAGGTAGACGAAGCAGAAGGTTTGATTTTAGCATGTGGTTTCACAGGACATGGATTTGGAACAGCACCAGCAGTTGGACTTATGCTATCTCAAATGGTAGCGGGAGAGGATACGGTTGTAGATATTACGCCACTTCGTTATGATCGATTTAAACCATGTCGTTAGAGAGTATCGTTTTTTACAATACAAAAAATGAAAAAGGAAATATACTGGTATCAGAGAGGTTAAAATACCTCATTGCCTGTGAAATGTAACGGCAACACTGTTATGTTTAAGACTGGTAAACCAGGTAACTGGACAAGGAAAAATATGTGTGATATACTATAAAAAGACGAGGATGTCAATGGCAAAAGTGCCATTGGCATCTTTTTTTACTTTATAGGAAATGCCGTCCTATAAAGCAAAAACGCTCTGTGGGGTGTTTTGCACAGATGCGTAGAACTGTAATGTAAATTCGTCTTTTTATAGGTATCATGTACTCTCGGAATCTCTCTTGCACCCACTTTTGCGACTGTTTTTCCGCCAGCTATACACAAATTTAATCAACGTACGCTCCACGTACGCCTCATAAATTTGTGCATATCTGACAAAAAAGAGACTCCGAGAGTACATTATCAACAAAAGGAGGAATTTACAATGGAAACAAAAATTGATTTTTTATATTTAAGTGAACCAGATATGATAGCAGCAGGAGTAAAAAATATGGAGCAGTGTGTGGAGGTCATGGAAGATATGATGGTCACATTGCAAAAAGGCGATTATGTAATGGGAGGAGAAAACCATAATTCACATGGTTGTATGGTGACATTCCCAGATAATCCCGCTTTTGCAGGAATGCCAAAAAATGGAGAGGATAGACGATTTATGGCAATGCCAGCATATTTGGGTGGTCGTTTTCAAATGGCAGGAATGAAATGGTATGGTTCTAATATTGAGAACAGACAGAAAGGATTACCACGTTCCATTTTAATGATGATGTTAAATGATAAGGACACAGGAGCACCACTTGCCATGATGTCAGCCAACCTTTTAAGTGCCTATCGTACAGGTGCAATTCCAGGGGTTGGAGCAAAATATCTGGCAAGAAAAGATTCGGAAACCGTTGCAATCGTTGGACCTGGTGTAATGGGAAAAACATCATTACATGCATTTATGAGCGTATGTCCAAATATTAAAACGGTAAAAATCAAGGGACGTGGACAAAAATCAATTGATTCTTTTGTACAATTTACCAAAGAAAATTTCCCTCAAATCGAAAACATCGTAGTATGTGACACGATGGAAGAGGCAGTTCGTGACAGTGATATTATCAGCACAACAACCAGTGTAGGAGATAAGGAAATCGAATTTCCATTTATCGACGATGCATGGATTAAAAAGGGAGCATTGCTGTGTATGCCATCAGCAGCTCGTTTTAATGAACAGTTTTACTTAGATGACAATACAAAATTAGTAGTAGATAACTATAAGTTGTATGAAGCATGGGCAGATGAGTACCCATATCCAAGTTATGACCAAGTACAGGTGGTCGGTGCTAAATTTATGGATTTACTACATGATAAAAAGATTACCCGTGAAGAAATTATAGATATTGCGGACATTATAACCGGAGTTCACAAAGGTCGTGAAAAGGATGACGAACGTATTATTTATTCTGTTGGTGGTATGCCAGTGGAGGATATTGCGTGGGGTGAAACCATTTACAAGAATGCCCTTGAAATGGGAATTGGAGTGAAACTTCCTCTTTGGGATAAACCAGAGCTTGCCTAAAGACAGAAACTTGCTCCGTAAGGTTATAATGTTCCTTACAAGGAGGAAGTACCATGTCAGAAAAAATGCAATGTATTAAACCATTTCAACCTTATATTTTATTACAGTCGGAGAATTATCAGCAGATAGAAAAACCGTATTTGGGGATTTCTCACTTTTATGAATTTTCTATTTCCGATGTGGAGCAGGAGATTGATGCGGTGCCAGATGGAAGTGTGGACTTGTTATTTAATATAGGTTCCCATAAGGTGCAAACGTACATAAGCGGTACCGTGTTTCATGTAAAGCAATGGCAGATGGGAGAAGAACATACTTGTTTTGGTGTTCGTTTTCAACCGGGACAGGGTATTCTTCCAAAAGAGATTTCAAGAAAAATGTTGGTGGATCAGGATATTTTAATTGATGGAAATTTATTTGGGGCAGATTTAGAAGAACAAATTGCAGAGGCAAGGACTTTACAGGAACGGGCAATTATTTTTCAGAATGCCTATGAAAAAATGGCGGCAAAAGAAAGAGAATATAATGATAAAAAGAACATAGAGGAATTTGTGAGAAAACGAATCTATGAAACCGTTGGAACGATTACCATGAATCAGATTTCCGAGGAGACAAACTATTCTCCTTGCTACATTCGCAGAATATTTAAACAGTATCATGGAATTTCTCCAAAACAGTTTGCGCAATGCATTCGTTTTCAAAATCTGCTCGGTATGTTGAATACATATTCGGAGAGAAATGAGATGGTTGCTCAAATTTGTGGTTATTATGATGAAGCACATATGATGAAAGAATTTAAAACAAATACAGGTGTTACTATGGAGCAATATAAAAAGATGATGGCACAGGTACAGTAAATAGTTACCATTTGTGACTTGTAAAAAAGAACGGAGGAAGCATTATGGCTGAATTATCAAAAATAGAAATTGTTACAGGAATGTCGAAACTAACAAATTTAAAGAAGGCGTTAAGCAAAGTTGGAGTGCGGGGAATTACCGTAATGCAGGTGTTAGGTTGTGGTGTAGAAATGGGAAGCCATGAGTATGCAGTAGAAGAAAATGAAGTAATGGAGTTACTTCCAAAACAGCAGATTAACCTTATTGTAGAAACCGCAAAAGTAGATGAGATTATCGAACTGGTAAAGCAGGAATTGTATACAGGACATATTGGCGATGGAAAAATCTTTGTATATGGAATTGATAATGTAGTTCGTGTTCGTACTGGTGAGGAAGGTGTAGATGCTTTATAGGATTATGGAATTGCATATAATTGCCTGTAAAACAAAATTATTTGTGTTTGTCAGGTAAAAATGTTTTACAAGCACCTGAAAAGAAGGGCGGAAAGGAGTCAGCTATGGATGAAAAAAAATTAGGATTAGGAAGCGTCGTCTCCGTATCAGTAGGGTTGGTCGTAGCTACGAGTTGTTTAGTATCTCTAGGAGAGGGCGCTGGAGCATTAGGAATATTATTTATCGGAGCCATGTTGATTGCAATGTTACTAAATATGACTACGATTGCATCTTTATCGGAATTAAATGCATTGATGCCAAATACAACAGGAGGTTTAGCACAATATACCCTAGCGGCATTGGGACCATTTCCTACATTGTTATCTATGGTAGGAGGATACATTGTCTGTAATACGTTATCTTGTGGTGTAGAGGCATCTATCTTTTCTTTTTCTGTATCGGATACGACAGGATTGAAAGTTCCAAGCTTGGTATATACATTAGTCATGGTTGTTGCAATATTGATTGCAAACTTATATGGTGTAGATATGTTTGCAAAAATACAGGATATTGTTGCATTTTTGTTAGTAGGTTCTTTGGTTGTTATGGGATTTATCGGAATGATTGGTGTTGGAACTTGCCCAAAAGTAGAACAGCCTATGGTGCCTAATTTTAATATTGGAACAATGGTCTCTATGACGGCGGTAGCTTTTTGGTTATTTATTGGAGCAGAGTATGCGATTCCAATATCTAAAAACGTAAAAAATGCAAAAAGAAATGTACCGCTCGGTATGATGATTGGATTGTTTGTAATCTTTATCATGCAATCTATTATGATTTTTGGTTTTCACAATTATGTAGATTGGGGTGAGTTATCAGAATCCGCAGCACCACATTTGTTGTATGGCTATTCTTTGCTTGGACCGGTAGGAAAAATCTGGATGATGTTGGTCGGAGCATTGGCAGTAATCAGTACGCAAAATTCAACAGTAAATAGTTTAGCAACTATTTGTCAGGGAATGGCAAAAATGAATATGTTACCACAAATTTTTGCGAAAACCAATAAACATAATGTGCCATGGTTTGGTCAGGTATTTGTTAGCACCTCAATTTTTATCTTTGCCTGGGCAAGCGATAGTTCTTCAGATGCGATACAGTTTTTAATTTTGGCAGGTTCCGTATTTTGGATGATTTCTTACATATTGGCACACATTGATTTAATTGTATTTCGAAAACGACTGCCAAAAGCACCACGCTCCTTCAAAGTACCTGGTGGAATTATAATCCCAATGATAGGAATTATCGGAACGGCTTATATGATTTTAAATATTTCCACAGATCCACAGGAACGTATGCGTATTTGGTTGCTTACGGGGATTACATTTTTAGTGCTTGGAATTTATTCGGTATTTTGGATTAAGTATAAAATGAAAATGCCAATTTTCAAGAGTGTACCAATGGAAAAGGTAATGGCGATGGAAAATGACTTGTATTATTTAGAGAGAAAAAGAAAAGGAATTTGGAAATAATAAAAAAATGGTTGTTGTAATTTTTGCAACAACCATTTTTTCAATTATTTTATTGGTGGAGAAAATTTTTAAGATGACAACAAATACCGTTACAGTTTACTTTTCTGTGAACTGTAAATGGAATGTTAAAAGTAAAATGGAGGACACAGAAATATCACTTGTCTTTCCTTTGGACAGGACGTAAAATAGAGTTGAGAACATTAAAAAAGGAAAAAACAGGTAACTGTAGAAAAGTATTGAAGATGTTTTCACTGTTCGTAAAAGACGTATCGAATAGGGGGAATTCTTAGTGAAAGAAAAAGATTATTTATATTATGGTGCATATGCACCGATTTTGGAAAAAAAGGAAAAATGGATTTTGGAGAGATTAGAAGAGATGCTTTCTTCTTTTGCAACGAATGAAAGTCGTTCTATGGCGGAACATGTACTGAGTCGTATCAAAACAGCAGATAGTATGCAGGAAAAATTGATTCGAAAAGGATTTGAAAATACAGATGTAAAGACCGCACTATTAAATACATCGGATTGTATTGGAGTTCGTGTTGTGACACATTTTATTGGAGATGTTTATACCATTTATGACCGAATTAAGGAAGAAGATTGTTGGAACATTGTTAAGGTCAAAGATTACATATCAAATCCGAAGGAGAATGGCTATCGTAGTTTACATGTGATTATAGAGGTCCCTGTAAATGAAATGGGATTGGAAACAATTCGGGCGGAGTTACAGCTTCGTACTATTGCAATGGATTGTTGGGCTAGTCTGGAACACCAGATGAAATATAAAAAAGATATAAAAAATGCGGACCTATTGGTAGAGGAATTGCATCGTTGTGCGGATGAAATGGCATCTACAGATTTGTCTATGCAGACCATTCGAGAAATGATACAGGAAAAGGTATAACAAGGGATACGGAGGATTTTATTATGAAAATTCTATATGCGGAAGATGAATTACAGCTTTCTATGGCTGTTACGGAAATATTAAAAATGGAAGAGTATGAAGTAGATGCTGTTTACGATGGCGAAGAGGCATTGGAACATGTACTGAATCAAGAGTATGATGCAATTATTTTAGATATTATGATGCCGAAAAAAAGTGGCATTGAAGTTGTTACAGCTATGCGTGATAAGGGAATCTTTACCCCTGTTATGCTGTTAACAGCTAAAAACGAAACCGATGACCGCATTGCGGGGTTATCCTCTGGAGCAGATGACTATCTTGGAAAGCCGTTTGCCATGGGGGAATTGATTGCAAGACTAAATGCTATGTTACGTCGTACGACACAATATAAGACTAAGACGATAGCAAGTGGAAATATTTCTCTGAATTGTGAGACAGGAGAATTAAAATCAGATCAGGGAAGTTTAAGACTTAGTAATAAGGAGACTGCGTTACTTTCTATGTTTATGAAAAAGGAGGCAACTCCATTTTCCTCTAAAGAGTTGATGGAACAATTGTGGAAGGAACAAGAGGATGAGGATGCAGTATTGCTTTATGTGTCTTATCTAAGAAATAAATTAAAACAAATTCACGCAGAGCAGACCATTATACAGGAGGGTGAATTTTTTACATTTGAGTGACGGCAGTATTCTGGAAGTTCGAAGAACGGAATAATTCGTAAGATAGTCCATTTATTTACCTCAATAGCACTTGTGTAGAACTGACAAAGAAAATGGAAGTACATAAGAAGGGGGGACCTTTTATGCATAAGTTAAGTCAAAAGATGATTCGAATCACATTTTTTTCTGTAATTTCGGTGTTTTTGGTAATTGCGCTGCTAGTTTATACAGTGTTATCTTCTTATAATATGGCACAAGAGGATGGAATGACGAAACTAATTAGTCTGAACAACGGGGAAGTACCACAGATGCAGGAATATAAAAATAGTAAGTATTTGAAAAACTCGCTTTTTCAAATTGATCTGGATGAAGAGTCCAGCTATCGTACTCGCTATTTTATTGTGTATTTGGATTCCAATAAGAAAACTGTAGATACGAATATTAAACATATTGCTTCCGTTACGGTAGGGGAAGCTTCCAATTTAGCAAAGCAGGTATTATCAAAAATTTCCTCAAAAAGAAATACGACCGGATATGTAAAAGATTATCGTTATCGTATTGTTAGAAACGAAACAAATCAGTCTTTATATATTATATTTATGGATTGTAGTCAGACGTTGCTCTTTCAGCATACGATTATGTTAGTTCTTATGTTTACTGCTTTATGTTTTACCCTTTTGATTACATTGGTATTTGCATTATTTTCTAAAAAGGCAATGGAACCTTTTGAGGAAAATACAAAAAGACAGAAACAGTTTATTACAGATGCCAGTCATGAATTAAAGACACCACTATCTATCATATCTGCAAATGCGCAGGTATTGGAGTACAAAACAGGACAAAATGATTGGACGAAAAATATTGTCACACAGACACAGCGAATGGTGTCCTTAATCAATGAATTGCTTGTGCTTTCTAAAATGGATGAAATAGGTTCTGATATTTTATTAGAACAAATTGATGTAAGTGAATTGCTTCATGAAGGGGTAGAACCATTTCAGGAAATTGCGGAGGAAAAGAATGTAACGATTACGGAACAAATTGATTCAAACATTATTTTATATGCAAATCGGGATGCACTTTCAAAACTAATTTCTATTTTGACAGAAAATGCTACAAAATATGTGACAGAAGGTGGCGAGATTGTAACTTCCTTGTCAGCAACAAAGCGATATGCTACTATTAGCATTCATAATACAGCTACAATTGCAGAGGGATTGGATTACGAGCGATTATTTGACCGATTTTATCGCCCAGATGGTTCCAGAACATCCTCCACAGGAGGGCATGGAATTGGATTATCCATTGCAAAAAAAATTGCAAATCAAATGGGAGGGACTATTGAAGCAAAACCAGAGAAGGATGGAATTACCTTTATTGCCACAATTTCGGCGACTATGAAGCCGCCGAAAAAGGTAAAAAAATAATATTAGTAAACAGTCTGTTATAAGAAGGAGGGGCCTTGTCCTTATAACGGACTGTTTTTACTTTATAAGAAAATATTTCCTATAAAGTAAAAAATACTTTGTGTGAATGTGGATTTTTGCTTTTGTTTTGATCGCATTATATATTTGACAAAAATCCACTACTATATTTTAGATAGAGAGAACGCATCGTGTTAATGTATTTTTTGCTAATATTTAAAAGCGTGCCATCTGTTAAAACAATGTCATTCTTTATGATTTTTTCTATAAAATCTAAGTTTACAATGGTTGTTCTATGGCATTGCACGAAATAGAATGGAAGATGGTGCAAAAGACCTTTTAGAGATTCGTTGCTTTTATAAATTTCTTCCTTTGTATGAATATTAATATATTGATTGGCACTTGAAAAATACATA
>CADABQ010000051.1 GCA_902786205.1 uncultured Lachnospiraceae bacterium
CAGTTGGGAATCCTTTATTTATCAAGCTATCTGTTTTTTCCCATTCCCTTTACATCTGCTTAACATTATCTTACGAAAGTTCCTTTAACGGATTCTTGAACGAAGGATTCAAACTATCATGGTTACTGCATTCGGTACGCTATCATCTGCTAATAACTGGTATCAGGAATGTTGCCTCTTCCTTGGAAATGAAAACGCCTTTTCCATCTTTGTCTAATAATTTTGGATAACCGGCTACAATAACTATTTATGATTTCGTTTTGCATTACATTAATCACACAGTTTCTGCTTATGATACCTTTTAATTTTCTTCTTGCTGATTCTGATAAACCTGTAACTATGTTAATCGGAAATCTGTTAACTTTAATTATAGTTCTCATTGTATGTAAACAGATACCGATTTATTATATCTATGATTTTATACTTGCAAAAGACTTATATTTCCGGCTTATTTTTTGCAACATCTTAATTTCTAATATTTTAATTATGTGTCTTTACAGAATCAATCTGTCAAATACTATTATTTTATTTCCGATAATAACTGTTTATCTTACTCTTGTTGTGATATTTAATATTATATTTATTGATTCAAAAATCAAGTTAAAAAATCAACAGAATATTATCAATTCTTATAATGAATATCTTCCTGTTGTTGAAGAATTAATTAAACAGGTTCGTGAGCGTCAACATCAATATAAAAACGACCTTGCTTCCCTCAATGCACTGACACTGACATGTAATGATTATGAAACTCTGTGTGCAGAATTAGCCAAAAATATTAGTTTATTGTCCACAGATTCCACTCCATCATTTTTATTAGCATTTAATTTGAAACTAATGTCCGGTTTTTTGTACAGCCAATATATAAAGGCATACAATAAAGGGTTACATATGACATTTAATATCAGAAATTATAATATTCAGACAACCTTCCCTGAATACAAACTCACACAGGCAATCGGTATTTTGATAGATAATGCGATAGAGGCATCGATTGAAGAAGATACAATATTTGTAGATATCGACTGTATCAACAATCAGTTTATTTTTTCAATATCAAATCCCGGTCCAACCATTACACCTGATTTGTTGACCAATTTATTCAAAGGCGGATATTCCACTAAAACCAAAAAATTTGGAAATCAGGGAATAGGACTATGCACATTAAAGAATATGCTTAATGAGAATAATGGCAGTATTCATGTGTTAAATGAATTAATTGATGGACGGACGTATATAAAATTTAAAATTAAAATATAAATTATATTGTAAGCATCAACTCAAACACTCTTACAAAAAATCCGTTCCAAGCTTTCCAAACTATTGATAACGGTTAAATAAATCGTATTCACATAATACTGACTTCTCAACTACACAATAACAATTGCTCAAATTTAAAAGCAAAATCGTTATCATATACAAAAAAATGATTTCCCTTCACACATTCACAGTAAAAATATGATTTTGTCATATTCTTCCATGATTTTGTATTTTCAATTTGAAAATATGGGTCATCTATTCCATAAAATGAATAAATCGGAATTTTTGAAAGTATCTCTCCACGAAACTCATAGCTATCATGAAACTGATAATCTCTATATATAATCGGAAGATAAAAGTTCTGAAAATCCACATGATCAATGACATCTTCTGACATTCCACCAAGCGTTATCAGCTCGGCTTTTAGTTTTACGATTCCCATAGAGCTTTTATATCCGGGTGCTTGTTCATTCGGCGCACAGTGAGCACATATAATAAGCTTTTCCGGCAAACAGTTCATTTGTTCCAGATGAATAGCACAACAATAAGCAACCAGAGAACCCAGACTGCATCCCACCAATACAAATGGAAGCTTTGTACCATTCACAAGAGTTTCTATTGATTTACTCAAATCTGTAATCATTGTACTCCAGTTCAGCGGACTGTCATCATCAATTCTGACTCCGTGTCCCGGCAACTCGATAGGTATCACCATGATATGACTGCTGATTTTTTTACTCCATTTGTAAAAAAAAGCAGCACTTCCTCCTGCATGGTGAAAGCAAAAAGCCAATATCTTTGTTTTTTCTGTAATTCCCTGCCAATATGGAAAGCATTTGAATCTTTTTTCTTCCATCTGTTTACCTCATTAATTCGACCATTTTCAAATCCTTTTTCCCGGCAAGTAATGAAAACATCTCCACCATGTTATCTCGCATATTTATAAAATCATTTTTGTTGTAAATTGTCTTGTCAAATGCAAAATGCATTTCAAGATCTCCTCCTTGTTCAAAAGCTACAAGAAAAATATAATTTGTGTCGAGTGCATGTTCCGGAATAGAAGGTGCCATCCACGTTGTTACATCAAATCCCGGAATTGCCGCAGGATTCATTCCTTTCATAAGGTCCTGTGCGTAACTGAACAAGAAGCGTGATATCGGAATCTGAGAATAAAAGCTTGGCGTATGCTGCATTCCTGTCGCTGTTGTTTTTAACGATTCTTTCAGAAATGCTTTTACCTCTGTTTCATCATCTGGAACACTGTTTCTTAATAACATCAAATCCAACTGTAATGCAACGGTATCAAAAAAGTCTGGAACAGAACGGTTTGCAGATACACAAGTAATTGCCGATTCCTTTAATCCATAAACCTTAGCAATCGCTGCCTGATAAATTGCAATGACCAAATTTGGAACGGTGGTTTTATAATTTTTTGCTGCCTGTTTTAATTCTTTCAACGAAACTTTTACAATCTTATCGTCTTCACTTACCTCATTATCATCCAATGGTGCATTAAAGTGATATAAATTCTCCGTACCTTCTGCAAGCTTTTTCCAATATTCTGTGTTTGCAGCCATCATTCCGTTATTCTTAAATTCCTGATAGAACTGATAAAAATCATAGAGTCCTTTTTTATTAATCTTTCCACCTCCCGGAAGTCCAATATAATCAAGAATCAATTTCTTTAATACTAACAGCAGGCACTGCCCATCCCCCATACCATGGTCAATGGCGACAACTAGAAAATAATCATTTTCATCTAGCTTGTATAAGAGAATTGGGCATGCACACTTTGCATAAAACTCTCTGCTGAATATATCTTTGCTTACTTCTTTCTTTGCATTTTCAAAACGTTCGTCGGCAGTCTCTCCTTCCGGAATAACGGTATTCAACGTATACTCATACTCCTCTAAAATCCTAAAGTATGAATTGTCAAAATCCATATGGAGTACAGCTCTCATAGAATCAACATCTTTGTATGCATTTGCAATGACCTTTTCCAGTCTTTTTAAATCCAGCTTTCCCTGAATTCGAACACCTGCACCGCATGTCAATTGAAATCTTTTTTTAAAATCACTATCAAGTAAGTGCACATCATTTTCCATGATTTTAACTAATTCAAACGCTTCAAACTTATCATTTCCATTTCTATCTTTTACAAATACATCTTTTTCCATTAAAATTTCCTCCTTTTCTTTCTATATCTACTCATTGCTATACACTTCTTTTTTTCTATAATAAAAATTGTTCAAGTTTGTCATCTGGCAGGCTGCTTCGAATTTTCTTCATACAAGCATCATATTTTTCAATGAATTTTAAATAATCACTTCTGTTAAAATATTCTGGATTACATATAAAATCTGTTTCTACTGTATTTTCCAATTCCTGTACCCGAAGGAGAATGAAGCTGTTTTTTATACAATCCATTCTCATTTCGGGCATCCACTGCGTAAACCTCGGATCTGTCAGAAACAGCTTACTGTGATTCATATAGGTTAATCCATATCTGTTAAGTCCTATATCACAAATATGAGCATCTTTATGAATCAGATTTTTCCCGGAAATGCCTGAAATTTGTTTCAGATATTGTTTTACCGTCAATTCCGGATTCAGCTTCACTCTGTGATTTAGCGGCTTTAAAAACGGTCCAATTAATCCCCAGTGTTCTACTGAATTCCGGTCTGTAGATACATAGGAAATAACATTATCCATACTGCCAAAGGTTCCTGCCAAAGCAAGATGATAAATTCCTGTAATAAGATTTCCTAAGGTACATCGGTTTCTTTTTGCAAAGTCAACAAACTCTGACTTATCATATTTGATACATACAGGGCTTTCCTCAAAACATTTTTCCTGATTTTCATCAATACGATAACCGGATATTGTATAATCCTTTAACTCTTCTTTCCAATAGTCTGCCGCCAGAGAAGCACGATTTTCCAACTCATCAGAATTTTGATATGCTATGTAATTGTGTATATTTCCCTGGGATATACTGCCCGGAATTTCACTTCCGGTATAATAGCTCATCATTTTCATAAGTGTTACTCCAATAGAATGACCATCGGATATATAATGATCCAAATAAACTGCCGTGAAATATTCTTCTTCCTCCAACCGAAAAAACTCTACTACCAAAGGACTTTCAAGCTCTCTATTTTGTATTTGATGAGTACGCTTTAAAACATACTCCTGTACATACGCCTTTTTTTCTTCCAGCGTTTCCCCCTTGGCATCCAATACAGAAATCTTGTACTCTGTTGCATCAACATACTCATAGAACTTCCCTTCTTTCTCCCTACGAAGTCTCAATCGGAATGTATCAATTTCATGATATAAACGATTAACAGCTGCTTCCATTTTTTCCAAATCCAATTTTTCATGAATATAAACTCCGTAAGACACATACGTGTCTAAACCTGCAACCTGCTGTCCATCCATGAGGCTCATTCCATCCACGCACAATTTAGAAAAATCAAGTAACTTGTCTCTCACATAATCACTTCCTTTCTTCAATCAGTGCTGCCCAGTCAGAAATATTCGGTGAATTTAAAATTTCATATACTGCAACATCTACGCAATATTCCTGTTTTATCCATGCCGAAAGTTTCATTGCCGCAATGGAATCTCCTCCCATACTGTAGAAATCATCCTCAATATCAATATCATCATCGTCCATAATTTCCCTGCAAGCGGAAAGGAGCCTTTGTTCAATATCATTTTCTGTCAACGCATCTTTCGTTTCTGTGTTTAATGCTTCTGTTTTCTCAGATATATTCTCCTCAAATTCATCAGACTTCTTGAAGCTGTCTGTAAGTTGCTGAAGCTTCTTTCGATTTACCTTTCCATTCAACGTGAGTGGTATTTCTGACACTCTGACAAAATTGCTTGGAATCATATAGTCCTGTAATGACTGTTTTAAATGTTCTCTTAATTTACCTTCATCAATTTCAATATCTGAACTATAAAAGCCCCAAAGTTTATTGGTCTTTTCATTTACTACAACACAAGCAGAAAGAATCGGATCATATAACGTAATTGCATTCTCTATTCCTACCAGTTCAATTCGCTTACCGTTAATTTTCACCTGAAAATCATCTCTTCCCATAATGCGTATTTGTCCATCTGGTAAATACTTTCCTATATCACCGGTATCATAAACCCTCTTTCCTTCATATTCTGTAAATCGCTTTTCATTTTCTTCGTCATTTCCAATATATCCATTGGATACACTAATTCCCGATACATACATCTTTCCTGTAACACCAATTGGACAAAGCGCCATCTGATGATTAAGAATATTATAGGAAGTATTTGGGAACGGCTTGCCATAAGGAATCAGTTCTGCTTCAAGATCATCCTTTTTAACCTTATGATAAATATTCCACAATGTCGTTTCAGATGGTCCTCCAATACTTATCACACTTGCATTTGGAGCAATCTCCTGTATTTTTCTGACCAGTACCGGACGAACCCAATCTCCACCTAACATTACTGTTTTCAGATTTTTGGCAGCCTTTTCAGCGACATTCTTATCCACCAATGTAAACATTTCCATAAAAGCCGGAACGGAATTCCATACAGAAACATGATACTTCTCCATGAGTTCTGCCCAATGAGATGGTTCTTTTCTCTTTTTATCTGTCGGTACGACTACTGTTCCCTGATACATTAGTAATCCCAATGTATCAAACAATGAAAGGTCATGGGCAATACTTGTAACCGCGATTCCAACAGGATTTTGCGGAAGTCCAAAAAGATGTGGTGTATTAATTAGGCAGTGAGAAAGTCCTTTCTGTGCTATAGATATACTCTTTGGAATTCCTGTTGTTCCCGAAGTATTAATCATCAAAATCTCATCCTCCGGTTTGATTTTATCTACCTGAATAAAATAGTTCTCGTCTGTTCCTACAAGGAAAACCGTTTCGTCACTCCTAATAATATTAATCTTTTTATCTTCAAATAGATCCTGATATTTTGGGGATACTACAACGGCTTCTGCATGAACCTTCGCTACACAACTCATAACCGTTTCGATTGGTAGTTCGGTCTCAAACGGAAGGTAGGAAACACCTGCACAAACACATGCAACAGATACAATTACCTGCTCCGGACTCTTTTCCATAAACAGTGCAACTCTCTTTGGCAAATGACCACCACTGGCTTTTTTTAAATTATACAGAAAGCTCTGTGCCTTTTCATAAACCTGTCCATATGTAAGCTGACCATCTTCCCATGCAATTGCCGTTTTATCACGACAAGTCCTAAAATTCTCATTCAATTTTTCTGCGAGACTTACAAAGGAATATGGCTCTCCCTTATCAAAAAATACCCTCGATTGAATGATTTCCAAATCCTTTTTTGGAACATCGAAGTTTCTTACGGAATTAACCAAATCGGGATTGTCAATCAGTCTTTTAACATTTTCTACAAAACAATCTGCAATTCCATTTGCAATATCTTCGGAGAGAATATCCTCTTCATAGTTCATAAGAAAAGCAATTTTACCATCACATTTCGTAAGAAGAACTTCTATCCAATTTTGGCTTGTATGTGTTCTGACATATTGCTTTTTAAAATACTGCAAATCTTCGCTTCTGTCGGAGTCCACCGTACTTGTAAACGTAATTGGTGCAGGTATCGATGCTCCGATTCTTTCCTGAAATATTTTCAATACATCGGTTCCAATATACGCACTATGCTCATGACAATCAAAAAGTGTTTCCTGTGTCTTTACAGCAGTCTCAGAAATTGTAAGATTTTCGCTGTCATCAAAGTGCACAAATGTAAAATTCGCGCAAAGTGCTATTGTATTCTCGATATTTTTGCACTCCGACGGTCGCACAGACATCGGAACATTGATAAAAAAGCTATTATTTTTGCTGTAAAGACTTAGCGTTTTTCCAAACAGTGTAAATAGGAATGCAAACAATGTCACCCCTGTCTTTTTAGAAATTTCTCCAAGTTTTTTGTATTCTTCCATTGAAAAATACTTAACAATCTGCTCGCTGGATGCTTTTTTTACAACCTCTGGTCTGACCTTCATCGGAAGCTTCGGACGGTGAGAAACACTATTGACCATTTTCCTCCAATATTTCTCATCCTCTATATATTCATCGCTTTTCTTCAACGAAGATACGTAATTGTAATATTCTTCAAATGTACATGGTTGCGGAAGTTCTTCTCCTCTGTATGCCTTGTCAATTTCACTAATAAGAATTTCCAATCCCTCACCATCTGATACAAGTCCATCGTATGATACATGGATGACTGCATTATGCTCATCAAGAATGCTAACCGAAAAAGCAATTAACGGAGGTGTTGTAACATCAAATTCTAAATTGAACTGCCTGTCTCTGGCCTTGGCAAGTTGTTTCTCCTGTTTATCCCTGGACAGACCTCTAAGGTCATATTCAGGAATGGAAAGCTGGTAGCCATCAACAACTCTACAGGTATTGTCATTTGTATAAGCCATTCTTGTAGAAGTATGCATGTTTACGATCTTCATGGCTGTCTGATAAAATTTTTCACTGTCATACTCCTTGCAAAGCAATTCAAAATAAGTTTTAGAAGCCGTTCCTCCAAGTGTCACACTTTCATTTCTTCCAACAAAAACTACCTTTTGCATATCGGTAATGGAAAGTGGCTGCCTTGAATCATCCTTTTCTGTCTCATCATGCTTTGATTTGCTTGCATATAAGATATCAGCAATTCCATTTACGGAATTATTTCTGTAAAGTGTTTTTAGTGGTATTTTCTCTGAATATTTCTTTTTTATTGTCATTTGAAGTTTTGTAAATTCAAATGAATCCCCACCCAGTTCCAAAAACGATACATCATCACTATCCAATGTATCCAGTCTTAAAAGTTCGAGAAATATTTCTCTGATTTCTTTTTTTATTTCTTCGTAATTCATATATGAATCTCCTTTTCTAATAGGTAATGCACCTCTTTTAAGCGGTAGCAATTAATAATTGTTTACCAAAATGTGCCTGATTTATTTCATTTTCTACCCGATTAATTTTTTAATGTTTTCTTCATATCCGTCTGCTATTTTTTTTACAAGTCTCTGAGAAAACATTTCCTGTGGATATACAATACTTAAGTAAAGCATTCCATCCAATACGAAGGACTGTACATCCAACCACACTTGTGGCGTTTGAGAAAGCATCTTAGCAAGCTTCCCAAAATTTTTTTTAAATCTATCGCTTACAAGCGGAACATCTAACATCGGTGAAAACACAATTGGCGCAATAGATGTGCTATCCGGATGCATTTTTAAAAGCTTCTTCCTGATTTTCGTTACAGGATATCCTGAGAAACTCGAAAGTCTGTCATAATACTTTTTTAACCTATTGATTCTTTCCGATGTACTTTCAGCTACTTCATTGTATATAGGCACCAGTTTAATGTCGGTAAAATCACCTACGTTTTCGGCTTCACTCCCACTTCTTTGAAAACTTGGAAAATTAATCAAAATACCATTGTCTTTTGTAATATCCAGAAAAGCGCTTCCAAATGCATACATCAATAATATTTCTGTCGGAATCTGATATTCTTTAGCTTTCTTTTGAAAGCGTTTCCAAAGTTTTTGTTCAATCCATCTATCCTCGGCTAGATATGTACAGCCACTCAATTTATCCGGTAAATTAAGCATTGGAAGTGTTACTAATACAGGATAATGTTCTGCATCTTCTTCTATGATGCTCTTGGCTAATTCACGACAAGTCTTTGCGATTTCTTTTCTTTTCAAGAGCAAATTTTCTGAATCGACAATATTGAATTCAGATTTTTCATTCTCATACAAACAGGCAAGCTGTTCTAGAATATTAAGAAAACTTCTGACATCACCGGCGATTAAATCCCAGTCAAAGACAAGAATATTTTTCTCTTCCCCAAGCTGTATCAACGCAATTGCCGTACACTGTCCATTTTCGACATCTAACATTCTATGAGAACGTTTCTCTCGAAACCGGGCAACAAACTTGTCCTGCTCTTCTTTGCTACTATCCGAAATGTTGTAATATTCCACTTTGCTATTCGGTGGCAGTCCATCACATTCTATTACGCTTCCGTCACAATATCTGCTACGAAGTTCTTTGTGAATATGGAATAATTTTTCCCAGGCAGAAGACAATTTTGAAACATCAATTTTCCCACATTCGAACTCAAAATATGCGTGACAGCTTACTCCTCCAAGAGGCATTCCTGAATTTCTCCCAATCAGGTATCCACATTGAAGATCATTCATTATTCCCATGAAAGTATTCCCTCCTGTAAATCTTTCAGTAATTTCTTCTTATCAATTTTATTGACGGCTGTATATGGGAAATGATCAACATACACAACTCTATCCGGCCACTTGTAACGTGCCACCCCATGTTCTTTTAAATAATTATGAATATTTGCAAGAGATAGTTCCTTAACAGATTTTTTTATAAATGCCACAACAAGATTCCCCATCTCTTGATCTGGAATTCCGGCAACAATACATTCTGTTATATAATCATTATTTTGCAGACAGTTTTCCAATTCAATAGGCATAATTTTTTCTCCACCTTTGTTAATCTGCTCTACAGCGCGCCCTTTTATCGTCAATTCCCCTCTGGAATTTAATACTGCCAAGTCTCCTGTTCTGTAATATCCATCTGCCGTAAAACTTTGCTTATTTGCTTCTGGATTTCTGAAATACCCCTGAATCGTATATGGTCCCTTTGTAACCATCTCGCCGATCTGTCCACTTGGCAACGGCTTGCCATTTTCATCCAGAATTAATATTTCGTCATAAGGCGAGATTGGCAGTCCCTGCTTTCCACTGTCCGGCTGAATCTCATGACTTGGGGAAAAACATGTGTTTAATCCCTCTGCCGTACCATAAATTTGAAGAAGTTTACAACCTAGAACCGTTTCCGCACTAATTTCAATTTCCTCCGGGAGCATTGCACCACCTGTCATAACAAATTTTAAACTTGAGATATCTGCGTCAATATCTTCTTGTCTGTATTTTACACATAATCCCAAAACAGTAGGAACCATTGCCGAATAGGTTACCTTTTCTTTCTCAATCAAATCAAATATTTCTACCGGGGATACGCTGTCTGTCAGCACAACCCTGCCACCATACATGAGCGTTCCAAGCACTCCCGGGTTTCCAAGGGTAAAGTTATGTGCAGCTGGCAATACTGCAAGAAAAACAGATTCTTCGTTCAATTCACACCGTTCACCGATGACTATATTATCATAGATATAATCCCCATGGGTTCTCGGTATCATTTTTGGTACCCCTGTTGTTCCTCCCGACAACAGCAACATCGCAATATCTTTGTAAGATGGTTTTTCATACCCACTTTCGTTCTTATCCGTCTTCATGTTATTGCGAATTTCCTCCCCCGAAATATAATGTTTGATAGATGGATGTTCCCTTAAAACGCTCTTTGCCGTTTCTTCACATCTGCTATGAAACAATGTATTCATACAAATGTACGCCTTCGGTTCTGCCAATTTGCAGATACCTGAAATTTCATATTTTCCGTGGGCCGGAAGAACCATAACCGGTATGATTCCGCCTCGAAGCAGCGCAAAAAATGTTACTGCCCATTCAAGCGAATTCGGGATCTGAAAAATCACAATATCACCTTTTTTCAATCCCAGCGTACTGAAATATACCATTAGATTGTTCGTGTATCGATCCAGCTGATTGTAAGTAAGTTGTTCCTCATCACAACATATCGCAACTTTTTCGCCGTATTTCTGACTCCACTCCTTCAAACAATCACCATATGTAATTTTCCGGAACTTTTCACAGTCTTCCATGACTCCATTCCATTTTTTCATCCTAAGTTTCTCCCTTCATTTTTCTATTCTCTTGCATCTTTGAGGCTTTCTGTCATATTTACTTTTTTCACCTTTCTTCCCAGCAGAAAAAGCGAACCTCCATAGGAAACAACAACTGCCAATATGAAAAGCAAAGCACTGAAAACGCTCAGATACGACGGAATATATGCTTGAAAACTTGCTGTTGATATATAAAAGAATTCTGTATTAATTACCCATCCCCCGACAAGCGAAAGTATAATTCCGATTGGCACAAGTACATGATATATATTGACTGTAATACGATTGATTTCTCTATTGTGATAACCAAGCACCTTTAACATAGAAATCGTCACTGTATTTTCTTCAATAATCATATTTACCATCAGGTAAATTACAATAACACAGATAACCATTCCAAATACAAACATCATATAAATCATCATCTTCATTCCCGAAATCACATTTTGTATCATATCCTTCATGCCATCTTTTTCTATAGTCAGACTGACAAGTTGCTCATTCAAATCCAATTTTTTCTCAGACATGACAAGATTATAACTTTCACTATCAATATCAAGTAGCTCCCCGACGTTTTCTCTCGAAGTATAAAGTACGGATTGCGCTTTATTTTCAATAATTCCTTCCACTTCAATTTTATATTTCTCAAGGGAACAGGTATCATAAATTTCTAAACTATCCCCCTTTTTCACATTAAAAATAACTGACGCCATGGATGAAATATAATAACCTTTTTTCAAATCTGCCTTATTTCCGTCAACGGTTGTAAAATTAAGATACGGGTTATCATCCGACGTGCCAAAAAGTATAATACTATTTTCACTATCCTCAACCTCAAAGGTCATAGAAAGCATTTCTTCCCCATCATCTACCTCTCCGGTCTGGAATTCCGTGAAATAATACTCATAATTAAATTTTCCCATTTCGTCAATCACATGATCACTGTAATTGATGCAGGAATCATTCATCATCAATGAAAGTGCCATAATCAGACCGCTGATCAGGATTCCAAGAATAACAACAACGGTTCTTCCGAGATTATTAAATAGTGCACGGATTCTGTATTTTTTGTCAAATTTCATTTTGCTTTCTACAAATGCACCACCACTCTTTTTTTTGCTGTGATTTCCACTCAGCATATCTACAATGCTTATTTTTAAAATTTTTAAAACCGTCACTACGGATGTAAGCATATACAAAGCAATCGGGAGCAGTAATGCAATTGCAACATTGACGTTTGAAATGCTATATTGAATCGGAAGTTTTTCCAGTTTAAAAAAGAATTTACCCGCCATCCTGTCGACAAACGCGTAAGTCAGCAAAATTCCAATCATTTCCCCGGCAACCCCTGGAATGACAGCATACAAGGAATAGTGCATGATGATTTCTCTTTTTCTATACCCTAATGCCGTAAGGGTTCCAATATGCTTTTGCTCTGATGAGACCTTTCTTCCAAGAACTACTGCAATAATCGCCATAACAAGCAAAAGCAGAATCGGCAGTATTAAATTCGTTATGATTCTGTACTGTGTAATCGTTGCCCGAGGGGTTGTAATACGATGATTTGTTTTTGCAGTCATATAACTGACGGTTACAAATTCATCGTTTACGTACTTTCGAAAATTCTCCATATTATCTTCATTGTATACAACGGAATAATATTCATTTGTATTTTCAAATTTATCAAAATCCTCCTGTGAGACAAGTGCAATCCCAAATTTGGAAGCCCTTGAATAGCTATCCATCTGATTCTGTATCATAAAGAGATAATCCGGACGTTCGCAAAATCCAACAATTCGATATTCATTATTGTTAAGCTTGATTTTGTCGTCAATTTCCAGACCATTTGCCTCTGCAAAACTTGTAGAAAGACAGATTTCATCACTCTTTTCGGCTTCTTTTCCCCTGATTATTTCGCTTTTATTTACTTTGGATGTATGTTCAAAGATTCTTACCGTGTAATCCTCTTTCTCATTTTCCATGTCAATATATCGTTGTCGTTCCAGTTGAACCTTGTAATCATTACAGAGAGTTTCTATTTCGTCATCAGAAATCGGTATAAGTGTCTGAAACTGCCCATCTTCTATATTATTTTCATGAAAAAACTCATTGACATATTCGTTCTCTCCATTAACAGAGGTGGCAAACAGCAAAAACATCAAAATGGTTACGCCGGTAAGAAAGAACAGACAAATATAAAACGACAGATTTTTTACAATCCCTCTTTTGTATCTTTTATTTAAATTCATCATAATTCCATATTCTCCACACTGATTTTTTCTTTGTTTTCCTCATTTACCACAACTTTTCCATCCTTGACTCTTATCACACGATCTGCCATGTAGCGTATCTGCTCGTTGTGGGTAATAATGATAATTGTGGTTCCGAATTTTTCATTTACCTTTTCAATATATTTCAGAACTGCTCTGGAAGACTTTGAATCCAAAGCACCGGTAAGCTCATCGCAAAGTAGTAACTTTGGATTTTTAATTAAAGCTCTTCCGATTGCAGTCCTCTGCTGCTGCCCCCCGGAAAGTTCCTTCGGAAATCGGTTTCTGTATTTTTCAATCTCAAGGGCATCCATAATTTCATTGATATCAAGCGGTGACTTTGATATATCCGACACAACCTCAATATTCTCTCGTACTGTCAAATCCGGAATGAGATTATAAAACTGGAATACAAATCCGATATCTGCGCGTCTGTACTCTGTAAGCTGCTTTTGATTCAAATTCGAAATTTCATTTCCATCAATTTTTATCGAACCGGCATCAAGCTTATCCAGTCCTCCCAACATATTGAGTAATGTACTTTTTCCGGAACCGGAAGGTCCCAATATGACACAAATTTCCCCTTTTTTCACCGAAAGTTCTGCATTATCCAGTGCAAATACTTCTGATTCCCCCTTGCCGTATTTTTTAACAGCACCCTTAACTTCAATATACATTTTTTCCATCCTTTCCATTTGATTCTTTCTATCAGTTACGTAGACACCAATCAAAATTTATACATTATACAAGTCATAATCACGATAGACGAGGTCAGTAATAATTGAAAATTCAGACCATACCTGATATAATCCTGAAACCGGTATCCCACTCTCATTGTCATTCCTATGAATCCACATGAAAGCGGTGTCAGTATAGATAGGCCTGCTGCCATTGTGATGGCAATTATAAAGGGTTCCGGATTAAATCCAAACTGTCCTACCATTTGTAACGCAAACGGCAGAACCATGATGACTGTTGTTGTGTTTGCTATAAGGTTGCTTATAAGCGTAGTAGCTAAAACAAAAACCACAAGTAAAAACACTGGCGATGTATTTTTCGGCAAATATGCGGAAATCCAGTCACAACACACTTGTATTATTCCGCTTTTGTTTAGTGCATTTGCAATGCCAATGCCACATCCAAGCCATATCAGAATATTCCAGTCTACCTTCGCCATGGATTCCTTTTGCTCCACGACACCTCCTAACAGACATATTAGTGCCCCAATAACGGATGCCACACCAACAGAAACAATTCCTTCTGCAAATAAAATCAGCATAACTGCTCCCGCTGCCAATGTAATCATGCATTTTTTCTTATGCACTTTCTGTATTGCATGATCGATGTCAAGCTCCTGTACAATGCCTGTTTCTCTGCCTCTCCATATTTCTACTCCTTTTTTGTAACCAAACAAATAGATGTAAATTGCTCCCAATAATAATACTGCAGCCCCCATCGGTAAAAACTCAAACATTGAAATTTTGTAGTTTACACTTTCTTCCGATATAGAAGATGCCACCAACGTGGCAGGTGCTCCAATTAACGTGCATTGTCCTCCAAGAATTGCAAAATAAATTACAGGCAGTGTAATATTTTTTACATCAACCTCCTCAATTTCCCTTGCCGTACTGATACAAATTACCATCATAATAGAACAAACTACCTGATTATTCAGAAAAGCCGATAATACCGCAGCAATCATCCCCGCAATAATGACAATTTTTTTATTTATTTTTTGTGTTGAGCTTCCTTTCGAATGTTTTTTAATCATATCTGCGACAAACTTCGCAAGACCACTTTCCTGACATGCAATTCCAAAAATTTCAGTTCCAAAAACAATAAAAACGATGTCATTTGTAAAACCTGACAACGCCTCTTGTGCTGTACACACTTTGCATAAAATCAACGCAACACACCCTGTAAGAGCGACAGTTGCAGGAGGAAATTTATCCCAAATGAACAACACAAGACAAATAAGAAAAATAACTGCTGCCAAATCCTCTGCCTCCTTCACATAGATACATTCTTTATCAATATTGTGTAGTAATTAATTTGTCATAATTAGAAATATCTAACAAAGGTAAGTTATAACTAACTATAAATCAAAAAAAATAAAAATTCTTCTATTCGTTTTCATCCTATCATTTTTTCGTATGATTGTCTATGTGAAAAGAGACGAAATAAAAATGTATATTACACATTTTTTTATATATAATGACGATTTCAACTTTCCCTGCATAAATCACTGAACATGTCCTGAATAAATGACGCTTGCGACGCAATCCAATTGTTCTCTTGCCTATATCCGTCGTCCTAACAAATACCAAAAAAACCAATTAGTTGTTCAAATAAAATCCATTCTATAGATAAAGCCTGAAGTTCTTCCCCATTCTCCGCCGTACAAATGCTCATAGACATATCCTCATAACAATCCCAAAGACGCATAAACAACTTCTGTTGTACTCCACCTTCAAACACCTTATACGTTCCCCCCTGTTGCTCTACAGAAAAAGAATTGAGTGATTTATACAAACCAGTACCGATTTTTTTTATGTAACTCTCTTTTAGTGTCCAAATATAGAAAAAACGTCTTTGTGAAGACATTCCATCTTCCGTTATGAACCGATGTTCCGCATTCGTAAAATAATGTTTTGAAATATTCAAATCCATTTTTTTTGAAAAGATTTCAATATCAATTCCAACCTCACAGTCAGCCAGAATACATGCAACATAATTCCCTGCATGAGTAAGATTAAATTCTAGCTCATCATAACCAACAAAACGTGGCTTCCCATATTTACCCAAAGTAATCTCTGGAAAAGGGACATCTGGAGAGTTTTTCACCAAATGATACCCATACCTAAGAAGAAGCTCCGATACCGCACTTCTGAGTTTATCCTCAGTTCTGCGATATTTGTCTATCTTCTCAGTTCTCACTTTAGTAAGCAAAGGTAACATACTCCGCAAAACCCTCTCATCTGAAAGTTCAGGAATACGCGTACAAAAGACCCTTAACATAAACAATCTCCTCCTTGTCTAAGAAATATCATTTTGGTCAGCTATTAA
>CADABQ010000052.1 GCA_902786205.1 uncultured Lachnospiraceae bacterium
AACTCCAAGCTGCTTAAGATCTGAATATTGACAACTGAATAACTGCCAGGTATTGAATTTTCAAGGTGCATAGCTAAAATCTATGTGCGAAGTTTGAGTCAAAAACTATAAAAAAAGATAAGGTTCCAATAATTACCTGACATAACTATACCTTTATTGACTTTAATTTTAGATTATGCTAGGATTGACATAGACTATTTAGAACATCTTTTTACAATATTTGACTTTTGAAACAGCAAAGCACCGCTTATACTTTTTTTACAAGCTTGATTAAATATCTTCACTAAAAACAGCGGTGAAAACTCACTCTTTTTATAACAGATTTTTCTAAATAGTATGGAATATTTCATGGAAGGGAGTACCTCATTACATGCTGACAGAAACACAATCTATACTATTTCAAACTATCCCAGTGGCAATTCTTATAACAATCGGAATTTATAATTTATCCTATTCCAAATTGAAACTAAAAGAATTGTTCATTCTCTTCAGCATCTTGTCCGCAGGGTTACTTATCAGTGGATTTTATTTTTTGCCTTTTATGCTTGTTTCAGTCATTTTTACTTTTATTTACTTATACTTAATCCAAAAATCCAATCCTGCAATCCTTTTGACATTTCCACTCAGTTATATTTTAGCTACGATTTGCTGTAACCTTTTATCTGTTGTATTCATACATTTTCTAAGTATAGACACCAAAACGCTGCAACATCACATATCTTATTTTTCACCTTATACAATTTCTTGTATTTTTGTATATTATTTGCTGACATATGCGATTGGAATTTTCATAAAAAAATGGATTTTCCACGAAAATGTATCCTTTTCCAATGGTAGCATCGGCATTATTTTTACCAATTTGATCGTATGCTGTGTATTGCTGGTAACGGTTGTTCTTGCTGGTGCCAAAATTGGATATCCAAACGAAAGTATTGTATTCACCTGCGTGTTTATTTTCATTTTCTTTCTTATGTCTGTAGTTATCAGCTACCAAACTTTGAAAGCAAACCAGAATACGATCCTCGCACAAGAACAATTAAAACAGTATGAGAAATTGAAAGAGTATACAGCTAACCTAGAACAGGTTTATAATAGTCTTCGCTCTTTCAAACACGACTATGTAAATATTATGGCCTCCATTTCTTCCTATTTAGATGAGAAACGTTACGATGACTTGTATAATTACTTCCATACCAACATTGTTCCTTTGCAACAAGATTTGATAGAAAATGCGGATACGTTAAATCAACTCATGCATATAAAACAATTGGAAATTAAAAGTTTACTTTCTTATAAAATGATTTATGCTATGGAAAACAATATTTCTATTGTCATTGATATACCAGATGACATTGAACATATTAATATGAACTCTGTTGATTTTATACGATTGCTCGGAATTTATTTAGATAATGCGATAGAGGCCGCACTAGAAGCGGATACTCCAAAGGTGAATCTCCACCTCGCCAATATGGATACTTATGTTGCTTTGCTTATTTCTAATTCATTTGTGGATAAAAATTTGCCGATCAGCAAAATGTCTGAATTGTATTCCACTACCAAAGGCTCCAAACATGGCATTGGACTTTATAATGCAGATACAATCTTACGAAATTACAAAAATGTATTCCATGAAACTTACATAGAAAATGATCTGTTTTTTCAACATCTGCAAATTACGAATTAATGGGATTATTAAGAATTCACCTATCTATTCTACGAATGATTTCAACAGAATAACACTTTAAAAGGGATATCTCAGGATCAAAAGATTACACTCTTGTCCGCAGATATCCCTTTTCTTTCAAAGTTTACGATACTATTTTACCAACTAGCTACCACCCAAAGGTTGTAGTCCTCTGTCTACAAAAAACAAAAAGATTTTATTTATGAATAATCTTCCTTATACTTTCTATTAATAATAGGAAGTATGGAAATGGTCTGACATACTACTCCAATAATCAACGCACTGCCAATCCATTTACTCCAAAAGATGTAAGTTAAACCACTATATAATACAACCAACAGAAAACCCTGCACTTTTATTTTCTGTCGTTCTTCCTCTTCTACAAAAAAGCTTTTTGTCTCTACAGGTGCATAAAATGCTACAAGAATACCAGAAATGATAAACAGAACCATTGTAACTTCACGATTCAAAACCTGCATATGTGCAAGCAAACCGCCACCAATAGTAAGCAAAATAGAAGTCAACCAGCACAATACATTTTTATCAAAATGAAAACCACCTATTCTTAATCTTAGCAAACCAAATCCCAACAAAACAAACATGGCTTCCTTAAATATGCCTAATAAAACGGAAAACACGATAATGCATAAAAATTTCAATATATTGTCCAGAATAACTTCCAATCCATATACCATCTTTACCGTCTCTAATTCTGTTCTTTCACAGGAGTGATTCAAACATTTTGCTATCCATAATGCCATTTTATGTTCCATACTTTTCCCCCTTTTTTACAGATTGTTTTTTTGATTATCGCAATATTCATCAAACCCTCGATTTTCATACGACTTTAGTTTATTGTCGGTGCAAATAAGAATGTAACTCTATTTTCTATTTTTATTATAACCCTATTTTCTCTCTAAAAGAGCCTTTTGTCATAAAAGATACTTTTTTGTACTTAAACGTACTATCTCTTTCTATTTACGAATTTTGTAGGAAGAAAAATTGCTTTTTCATGTTCTAAATGGTACTATTATCTAAGAATGGTTTTGTCCATTCAGACATATTTTATAACTGCTCACAATTATATTAGGAGGCTTTTTATGTTAAAAGGAAAAACAGTAGTACTTGGGGTTACCGGGAGCATTGCTGCCTATAAAATTGCAAATTTAGCCAGTATGCTTGTAAAACAACATGCAGATGTGCATGTGATTATGACAAAAAATGCAACAAATTTTATTAACCCTATCACATTTGAAACGTTAACCAACCATAAATGTCTGGTGGAAACTTTCGACCGAAATTTTCAATTTCATGTAGCACATGTTTCTCTGGCACAAAAAGCAGATGTAATGCTCATCGCACCTGCGTCCGCAAATATTATTGCCAAACTTGCACATGGTATTGCAGATGACATGCTTTCCACTACTGCTCTTGCCTGTACCGCACCAATTTTAGTTTCTCCTGCAATGAATACAAGAATGTATGAAAACGCAATTACACAGGATAATTTAGAAACCTTGCGCCGCTATCATTTTACAGTAATTGAACCAGATACCGGATTTTTAGCATGCCGTGATACTGGGGCTGGAAAAATGCCTTCTGAAACTGTTCTTATGAATTACATTTTAAGAGAAATTGCTTGCGAAAAGGATTTACTTGGCAAAAAAGTTCTTGTTACTGCTGGGCCGACTCAGGAAGCCATTGATCCGGTACGTTTTATTTCCAATCATTCCACTGGAAAAATGGGATATGCCATTGCAAAACGTGCCATGTTACGGGGTGCAGATGTCACATTAGTCTCCGGACCTGTATCCATCACGCCACCACCTTTTGTAAATGTTATTTCCATTCAAAGTGCAAAAGAGATGTTTGATGTTGTAACAGAGCAGGCAAAGGAACAGGATATTATCATAAAATCTGCGGCAGTTGCCGATTATACACCTTCAACTGTTGCTACTGAGAAAATCAAAAAACAGGACAATGATATGGCAATCCCGCTAAATCGGACACAGGATATATTGTCCTACCTTGGGCAACACAAAAAAGCCGGACAAATTTTATGCGGTTTTTCTATGGAAACTGAGCATATGCTGGAAAACTCCAAGCAAAAACTGGAACGCAAAAATGCAGACATTATTGTTGCAAATAACTTAAAGGAACAAGGTGCCGGATTTGGCACAGACACAAATGTTGTTACATTTATTACGAAAAATCAGGTAAAGGAACTTCCTATTTTATCAAAGGAAGAGGTAGCCGATGCTCTTTTCGATTTCATCAGCCTGCAAGAAAAGAATATATAAGGTTGTTAAATACAAAAAACAAGCATTTTATGCAAACAAGGAGTCAAGGTTCGGACTTATCCCAAACCTTGACTCCTATCCTTTTTGTATTAACTTCAGCAAAGCATATTTTATCCTTTCTGTTCAGAGATGCCGCCTCTCTATCACCATGTACTGTTACGCTTGCAGATAACATACAAAGTATATATATACGCAGAATCTAAGGTTCTCATAAGAAAAATATGCAGATCATTGCTACATTTTTCAATGATTTTTTGAATGGTTTCCTCTGAACAATAATGCTTTGTCTAGGCTACTTGCTCATATAAAATCTTGAGCTTTTATAAATTTAACGGAAAAACTCATGCCCGCCATGTTTATACAATCGTGTCAAACTTTGATCAAACCAATTTACATTATGTGCTGCTGCATATTCCCGAGCCATAAAATAAAGAGCTCCCTTTGATTCATCTTCTCCACATAATACACGTCTTACCGCTTCTTTCGTTTCCTCCGAAATAGTTACTCTCCAATATCGACCATCTCCAATTGGAGAAAACTGATACACTCCACCGGTATGATCAAATACAACATCTGAAACATTGTCGGGAAATTCATTTTTGTGATTCACACGATTTAAAACTACATTCGCCACCAACATCTTTCCCTTTAAATCCTCTGTTCCTGCTTCTGCTTCTACAATTCGAAGCAACACTGCCTTATCTTTTTTGTTCAGAGAAATCGTTGTTTTACTCTTTTTATTTTGCGATTTTGCAATCTTTTTGGTTTTTTGCTGAATTTTCTTTTGTTGCATCACTTCTAAATCTTTATTTTGTTCTTCCGCATGAAAAGCCGTTACTGTCTGTTCCTCCATGATTGCCTCTCCTGTAGAAGCTGTAGGAAAAGGTACTGGAAGTATCTGAAATATATCCTGATTATTATTTTTTACACTTGGAACACCACACAAGGTATCTTTTGCCAATTCCTGTTCTGAAGGTTGTTCTTCTTCCGTATTTTTCACTTTAGGTTTTACATCTGTCACATTCCATATATCTCCTGTTTCTGGTGCTGTCGTAATTTCTGCATATATCTTTGTAACTCCAGCATTCCCCATCTGTGACGTCAATAAACAAATTGCCATCATAGATGTTCCTATTACATTTGTTATGATTGTCCTTTTTTTTCTAATGCAAGCTTTTGTATTTCTTTTCAAAATCAAAAGTCTATGCCTCATAAAATAATCCTCCTATCGAAAGTGTAGCGTAGAAAACGCGCCCAAACAATTCGCTTTTTCTATTTTTGCCTTGCATGCATAAATTTTGTTACTATTCAGAGGCTGTAGATTTTATTTAACCATATTGTATATTCTGGTATTTTACAGTTTCCTCTGAACTGTAAGTGAATTTTATCTACACTTTTTCATTCTGTCAAGGTAACTCTAACTTTTTTGGTGGATAGCCCAAATTTATATTAATGCGTTTTTTTATATCATACACTTCCCCCAAAAATAGAACGTAATATTAAGATTATTTTATTTAGATTAAATAGAAAAAAATATGCATATTTTCTAGCACTTGTCTACTTTTTTATTTGACATAATATGACAAAATACTAAAATAATGTATTTTTATAGCGTTTTGTGTCAAATTTTAAAGGCAAGTTTTTCGTTGAATTGTTACCGTTCACAGGTATATGAACGGTAACATTGAATTTTCAACACAATTTTCCGATATATTAAATGGAAGGAGGGATTTCTATGGCAAACTTACCCGGTGTTTTTTCTGCAAAGAAAAAAAATGGAACGGTTTATTATCGTTCTTCTATGAACTTTAAGGGAAAACACATCAGCTTAGGAAGTTATACCACAGAAAGAGAGGCCTATGCAGCTTATAAAAAAGCACATGAGCTTTGTGAGGATAAAACAAAAACCATTTATGATTACAATTATAGCTATATACTTCCTTTTGATAAATGGGTTTCTATCCTAAATTTTCGCGACAATGGTATCTATTGCAAAACGCCTATTTATATTTTGTCTACTTATTTTTTATATTATTTTACACCAGAATATGCCTTAAAATTTGATGTAGATGATTTATTTTATTATTCGAAACATACGATTCAACGACGTGGTGGACACTTATTTGTAGCCGAATATGGTACTCAATTCAACATTTTGACCCGCTATGGCATTAAAAATTTTGCCGTTGCAGGAAAGGACTATCGATTTGTAAATGGGGATAATACGGATTTTCGCTATCGAAATATTGAAATTATCAACAAATATCATGGTGTGACCCATCATATGGAGCGTGGCATTTCTACTTATACAGTTAAAATACATATAAATGGAGATTTTCAGGTAGGAACCTACCAAACAGAAGCAGAAGCGGCAGTTGCGTACAACAAAGCTGCCACCTTGCTACAAACAAAGGGGGTAAAAAAGAATTTTCCCAAAAACTTTGTTATGGAATTAAACGAAATTGAATATGCTGCTCTTTATAATAAAATTTCTATTTCACCTAAAATCCGAAATTGGAAATAAACCGCTCATTATAGTTTCAGCAATAGTTCTATGTGGCATTTTAAAAACATTACCCATTGGGCTGTAAAAAATTCCCCTAACAGAAAAAGCAACCACGGTCCCGCGACCATAGTTGCTTTTTCTTATTTATTTAATTCCAATTCTTCAAGAATTCTTTCTTTTATATTTTGTTTGGCTTTTAATACGCTCTCATCTCCCGCAAAAAACTGTGCTTGGCAGATCTCCTCGTAGGTATATTCTTGCTCAGTATCTACTACCATACCACTATCAGACGTTTCTAAATTTAAACAACCAAACCATTTTTCTGCCTCATAAAGACCTTTATGATACGACGATGCACAAATTAGGTATCTTTGCTTCTTCATCATCCACCCTGAAAATGCATCTAAATAAATCCTATCATCATGATACTCAAACCCTGGCATTCCATCTACCCAAACAGTGTCACTTTCAATGCCCGATTTTCCCTTAATTACCTTTTCAATTTTGACCTCCTGCATTACGTCAAGACCACCAACCTTTATGTTTCCTGTTGGTTTTGCTATAAAAATGTATTCCCTATTCAAAGCACTATTTACATACTCTGTTCCAATTTTCCCCTCATAGTTTTCTGCATCCGATTTTCCCTCTGCATAATCAAAATAAAAGGAAACCTTTTTTAAATCTTCCAAATTTTTAACATCTGCAAGACCCACATTTCCAAATGACATTCTTCCAATTTGTCCCAAAATCACACAAATAGCACAAATGCTTATAAATAACAATCCTTTTTTCAATGTTCGCACCTCTTTCCTGTAATAATTGCAGGCTTTATCTTGACAATACTCCATCATTCATCACATATACTTCATCACACAATTCCTCAATATCCTCACGATTATGACTTGCAATTAAAATAATAGCACCTCGCCTTTTTTCTTCCTTTAATATTTCTCGAAATCGCCTAACTGTTTCTTCATCTAGTGCATTCGTAGGCTCATCTAAAAGAATCAAATCTGGCTTTTCCATAATCGCTTGTGCAATCACAAGTTTTTGTCTCATTCCTAGGGAAAAGGTTTTCATCCTTTTTTTATTATTGCTGTCTAATCCTATTTTGTCTAATGTTTCAATAATTTCCTTTTCCCCTATATAATTGTTAATCTTAGCCAAATACCTCAAATTTTCCATTGCATTAAGGTCTGCATATAAATTTACATTTTCCACGATGATGCCCATACGAATTTTTTGAGCTAAATTTCTTGTACAATCTTCACCATTCCAAACTATGCTTCCATTGTCTACCTTTACCAAACCCGAAATAGCACGAAATAACATACTTTTTCCTGACCCATTTTTTCCAACAATTCCGTATATTTTCCCACCTGATGCACAAAAGTTCACCTTGTTCAAAACCTTTTCTTGACATATTTCTTTTGTAATGCTTTGTATTTCTAGACTATTCATAAAAACTACCTTCTTACATCCTCTCTACTTATAACTCACTTTCTAACAATTTTATATCCATGCGTTTTATATATTTTAAAATACCAAAAACAATCAATCCAACGATAAGGGTGTAATATGCAAATACAAGTAACACAAATTTTAAATCTGTTTCATAAAACAGATTTATCATATTAACAGGCGCCAAATACATATATTTCAAGTTTCCTGCAAACATGGAAATTTCATCATACTTTATTACATAAATTACCATTATAACAAGGGCAGCTGTACCAGCACACACACCATAGGATATTTTTCCCATAATAGATACCGCATTTATAATAAGCGCAACCAAAAATATATTATATGCTACAAATATCACAGTAATAAAATAGGCTAATATTGCATTTTTGTCACAAATCACCCCTGTATGATACAACTGCAATAGTAAAACACAGCTACAATAAATAATCGCACTTATGATGCACTCCCCAAGTAACTTGCCAACTTTACGCAACATCCATTTGCTTCTGGACTTTATCCGAGTCATAACATATATTCCAGTACCGTAGATTTCCTTATATAGATCCGTACCAAAAATTATGGACAAAATTAACAAATACGCCAAATCAAACAGATACAGTACCAAAACATGTTCCCCGTTTTCCATTGTCCTTATTCCCCCAGTAAAGGAATTTAAATACACACTTATAAAGTTTCCCTCAAATTCCCCTTTTCCCATTCTTTTTAAGCAATCTATATTCAGTATTGATGCCACTGACAGTGCAATCAAATACTTTTTCAAAGCTTCTTTCACTCGGTACATTTAATTATTTATACTCCATTCTTTCCAAAATATTTTTTACAATAACACCACTAACAACCATCATAACACCTGTTACAATCAACATTCCTACCAAATCTCCATCTCCCAATGGACAAAGCAAATAATCGTTTAAATCAAATTTTGATATACTCAGTGAATTTGACACAAAAAAAATAACATATAATGGAAGTATCGTAAATATTTTAAACTTCCTAACAAAATGACAAAGTGAAAATACTAGCATACAGCATGCTCCTGCAAATATTGCTAATAACACCACGTATCCGATTTCGTATAATAATTCATTTTCTTTATAACAATTCTCTAACGCATATCCACGATTCAAGAAGTATAATCTAGACTTAGCCATACCAAATCGGTGATTACTTGCGTTATAAAATGTAATTTCATTAAGTATTATGTTTATCATAAGTGGCACAAATGCTATACTTGCACCACCCAAAAAACTTACGATCCATTTACTATAATATAATTTCTTCTTAGTAGTTCTTGTAACAGTAAATACACCATTCTTATTTCGATTTTCATCAAATATAGGAAACGCTATCATCACACTTAACAGGATTGGGAAAAAAACCGTGTAGTAATCAGCGTATGGTTTCCAATCTGCTAAAACAAAATGATCGCTCGGTCTGCCGATATTGAATAAATCCTCTCCCATATTTTGCTTAACCTCGGACAAATAAGAAATACAACAGAATATCAACATCACAAAAAGGGCAAACCAATATTCCCTTTTCTTAAATAATAAATACAAATTTGCTTTTACTTCTTTTATCATATCAGTTTCTTTCCACCCTTCCCAACTTATAAACAACACGAGCATTGGCAATTTAATCATTGTCAATGCTCTAGTCATTAATACAGTTTATTTCGCAATACGTATTTATTAACGCTTACCGTCTGCATAAAAGGTACCAGATATATATGCATTTAAACGAGGATTATTCCCTTGTCCATGATACTGTATTGATTTACCTTTACCAATATATGCATTTTTTAATTGAACATATAGAATTTTACCTTTAGTGGCAACCGCTCCCTCATCATCTTTAGAAGTTGCCAATACCCACTTTGATCCATTCCAACCCATAAATTTCGTTTTTGACTTCATATAATCATTGGCCTTATTTCCATTACCATCATACATTGTTGTCACCAAAACACCAACTTGGGACATATCAGAATTCCCCTTATTTACAGTTGTAATCTTCTTGTATTCATCTTTCGCAATAAATTTTTTTGAGAATGTTCCAGCCCCCGAAGAATAGGCAAATGCTAACTGCGAACTTGTACTCACCAACATCGCCCCTACGACTAACGCAGTCACTATGATATTTCGTTTCAAATTAATTTCCTCTCTTTCAGTTTTTATAATTATGTATATCCGAAAATACAACAAATATTATACACATATATATATTATATTGTCAATAGAGTTTATATATTTATTTTGTCTCTAACTTGTAAAACTAAATTCCATATAAAAGAGTAAATTTCACCTATACAAAAAAATTGAGGAAAAACGTAAAATTTTTTGTTTGTTTTCAGATTGATGTTTTATGATTGTTTTTCCAGATAATAGAAAAAGCAGAAACATCGGCATGGCTGCCGATGCTTCTGCTTTTCAAAGAGACTTTTTTACAGTCCCACTTTTTCATGCTTAAAGATATTTAATTGAATTATTCATCTTCCGGTGATTGTACCGCATCATATCCGGTTTCTTTTGTACGAATTTTCATTGCCTGACGAATATTATAACTAAAGATTTTTCCATCCCCGTGATTTCCTGTATACGCAGCCTTTTGAATCGCATCAATTGTTTTCTGTTCCCATTCCTGTGAAGATACTACAATTTCAAATTTAATCTTAGGAAGTACCTGCACATCGACTTTCTGTCCTCTGACATAATCTGTCATACCTCTTTGTGCTCCACATCCCACTACCTGATATGCGGTAATTCCATTTACACCAATAGCAGCTAATGCATTTTTTACATCCAAAAAATACTCTTCACGTACAATGGCTTCTACCTTTATTAATTCCACCTCTGTCTGTTCTTGTAACATGCTCTGTTCCTCCTGTCTTATTCCAAACCATTAAAGGATGGATATGCTGATTCTCCATGTTGTGAAACATCTAATCCAATTGCCTCATCCTTGGCATCCACACGTATATTTCCAGTAAGAAGACATGTAATGGCATAGCATATAAAAGTTCCTACCACTGCAATCACCAATGTGATACCAATACCAATCAACTGTGCACCAAACTGTCCCCAGTCACCGAATAATGCTCCGTCATGTCCACCGATGGAAGCCTTTGCAAAAATTCCTGTCATAATTCCACCCCAGATACCACCTGTACCATGGCAACTAAATGCATCTAATGCATCATCAAATCCAAGTTTTCTTTTTCCATAAGAAATCATCAAGAAACAAATTGGACTAGTTGACAATCCAATGATCACTGCTGCCCAAACCGGCACAAATCCTGCTCCCGGTGTAATACCTACCAATCCGGCAACCATACCGGTACAAGCACCGATCAACGTTGGTTTGTTATTTGAAATCATATCACAAATCATCCAAGATAACATAGCTGCTGCTGCAGATGCCGCTGTTGTCATAAATGCATGTGCTGCCAATCCATTTGCCTCAAGAGCAGAACCTGCATTAAATCCAAACCATCCAAACATCAATAAAGATGCACCGATCACAACGGTTGGAATGTTATGCACTCTATACGCTGCATGGTAATAGTCTTTTCTTTTTCCAAGAAGAATACAAAGTACAAGGGCAGACACTCCAGAACTAATATGTACAACATCTCCACCCGCAAAATCCAATGCTCCAATTCCATCTAAACCTAATAATCCATTTTTTGCCCACACCATATGTGCTAACGGATAATAAACAATGATAGACCATATTACAATAAATATAAACATAGATTTAAACTTTATTCTTCCTGCTACTGCTCCCGTAATCAATGCTGGTGTAATTACTGCAAACATCATCTGAAACGCACAAAAAACCATATTTGGAATTGCATGACTATCAATATAGCCTTTTGTCAGAGATACACCTTCCAATCCCATCCACCGAAAATCACCAATAATTCCATTTGCGGTAGGTGCAAACGAAAGGGAATATCCAAATAATACCCACATAACAATTCCTGTTCCTATAATAAATATCGACATCATCATTGTATTAACAACATTTTTCTTTCTTACAAGACCTCCATAAAAACATGCAAGTCCAGGTGTCATAAAAAATACAAGTGCTGCACAAATCAGGATAAATCCTATATTACCTGTGTTCATACTAATTTTCCTCCTTATTGTTCACTGACATAACATTGGGGAAACAATCCTTTTCCCCATTTTCAAAGCAATTGCGCACTTACTTTTTTTCATAAAGAAAAAGGAGCCAAACTTCCTTCCTTATACTGCTTTTTCTAAAGCAACATAAGGAAACAAGTTTGAACTCCTTTGTCCTATAGAATTTTATACCACAAATTTCCAATGAATGCAACCCCCCTTTTTTCTTTGTTTTTTCGAAACAGAACGCCTTTTTTTAAGAAATTGCGAAAAAATTAAAAAAATTTAGCTTTTTTTCAAAAAAGGGGTATCTTTTTTCACAAAATATGGTATAATATATACATATTTTTCTTCTTCCATTTTCATAAAAAGAAGCAGTCAGAAAATCAACCGTATGATTTTCGGCTGCTTCTTTTTTTGTGGCAAACAACCACTCCATTTTATCATAACACCTAATGTTTCTCCTTTGTATGTGTGACGGTACTATTCCTATCTTACTTTACCTTCTTTTTGTCGTGCCTTTCTATCTCCTTCTGGCAAACCTGCAGGCATAACTTATTATATGCAATATTCCCAAAATGGTTCCTTCTCTGCTACTTTCCTATAACGGAACAAAGTGGACGAATCCACGTCAGCCTCTTCAATTTCTCAATTATAGGGGACCTGCTCAACTTTGACAATTACATCCTTTATCAATCTGTGGATTGAATGCATAATAATTTTTCGAATCCAAACGGTCCTGTACTTTACGCAATGCTTCACCAAAACGCTGAAAATGAACAATTTCTCTTGCCCTTAAAAACCGAATCGGATCAACCACATCTGGGTCATGCACTAAACGAAGAATATTATCATACGTAGTCCTTGCCTTTTGTTCTGCTGCTAAATCCTCAAATAAATCGGTTATTGTGTCTCCTTTAGACTGAAATTCACAGGCATTGAACGGAATACCACCTGCTGCCTGAGGCCATAATGCCAAGGTATGGTCTACATAATATTTATCAAATCCACTCTCTTTAATTTCCTGAGGTGTCAAATCTCTGGTAAGTTGGTAAACAATCGCACTAATCATCTCCATATGTGCCAATTCCTCTGTTCCAATATCTGTTAATACACCAATCACATCATTATATGGCATGGTGTATCGTTGAGACAGATAACGCATAGAGGCTGCCAACTCTCCATCCGGCCCTCCAAACTGACTAATGATCACCTGAGCCATTTCCGGATTTGTTTGTTTTATATTAACTGGATACTGTAAGCGTTTTTCATAATTCCACATGCACTAACACTCTCCCTTCCATGGCCATGGCTGTAATGCCCAACACCATTCCTGATCCTCAGAAACACAAGCACGATACTTATCCAAGGGACCATACAATCTTGTATACTCATCCACTGCCTTTTCTCTCATATTTCTGCATTCCTCATAATAGGCAAGCGCTTCTTTGCAACAAGGATGGGTATCTAAAAACAATACAATATCATCCATTGTAAAACTGATTTCATTGATAAATTCTCTAAGCTGACATTGATTACTCTTGTTTTTCATCTTCGATTCATCCCCCTCTCACAACGAACCGGCCTTCCCAAAAATGGAAAAATCAAGTCCTTAAATATACTACCTTTTTGAAATCCCTCGCAACTATCATACAAATTTTCAAAGTTTTGCCATGGTACATATCCCATACCCGGATTCATTTCATCCACTGGTCTAACATCCCTTTGACACATCGGATGCATTTCTTTTCTTTTACAACATTCACACCCTTTCGAAGGCATTTCACAAGAAGTTTTTCCTGCCCCTGTATGACAATCTCCTTGATTGCTGTTAAAACGGTTTCCTTGCATTTTCTCCATTCCACATTCCACAGTTCCCTGTTGTTGTGGCATTCGGCAATTCTGTCCCCCTCTCTGACATCCCATAGCTGCTCTATTCATGGACCAGCCTCTTTGCATCATTCCATTTCCACCCGATCCACATTGATTTGTATTCGGATTCACACATCGTCTGTTTTCCCATCGATTTTGCTCATTGCAAGTATTACAACATTCTTTCATATCGGTGGCTCCTTTTCTACATATTTAAACGTGTAAAACCAATCTCTTAAAACACTGGTCACACACGTCACCATACTTTCAATATATGTCATTGCCAAAAAAAAGGTGCGCAAAATGCACACCTTTTTACTAAAATAATCCATAATTTAAATATAGAAAATGCAACAAACAGAACCTACCAAGCATATACTTGGCATCCAATTCAAAACTTTTTATTTATCTAATTACAAATGTCTTTGTATCAACAGCTGTATAACCAGCGTAATTTCCTGCACAATAAGACACTTCATAGGTTCCTGCTTCTGTAGGTCTCCAAGTTCCAGAATATCCACCCTTTACAGATACAGCAAAAACTCTTTCATAGTTGTCTTCGCTTGTTCCCTGTTTATGAACACGGAAGTAATAGTCATTATATCTATGCCCAGGCATATCATCACTGTTTACACCTAATAATGAAATTTCAGTTCCTACATTTTGAGGAGAAGACTGCAGAATTGTTAATGTACAAGTAAATGCTTTATCATTATACTCATACCACAATCCCTCTGGTTTATTCGATTGACTCTTTGGTCTGTAACAATTGTCATATCCTGTTGGGATTTGTAAATCACTTGTCTGTTTATCCCAACCATACTCTGTATTCTTAAAAATAATATTTTTGTAATTTCCAGGGATTGTTACTACATATGTCTTTGCAATCTTATCATATGGCTTTGCCTCAAATACTTTTGCATCGGAATTGTTAGTCCACACATATGCATAAACCTTATCCCACTTTGCATAATAATTGCTGAAGAATACAGTTTTTTCTGCCTCTGGCTTCTTTGTAATCACAATCGTCTTTGTTTTCTTTGCTGTATATCCAGAATACTGCATTGCCTTAAATGTAACATCATAAGTTCCTTCTTCTGTAAATTTGTAACTAGCAGTATAGCAAGTTGTTTCTTTTGAATAATCTGTATATGCCTGAAGATGTTTATCCTGTGAAGCATCTGTTCCCTGCTTATGGATTTGATACATAAAATTATTGTATCTGTGACCAGGCATATTATAAGCATATCCTGTAAATTCTACAGAAGTATCTACTGTCTGTGGAGAAGTTACATCCATGTTGAAATCACATGTAAATAATTCTGGTGTTGGTGTCACTACTGCAAGAGATGTAACATTTCCATTTTTCACTCCACTAACACCCTTAGAAACTACATAATTGTTTCCATTGCGACTATCCCATACACCTTTTCCGTTATTAAAACATACTTCTGTGCTAGAATTACTTCCTAAATTGATAGTTGCTTTCCATCTGTACTCACCCTTATCTGATGAAGACATCTTCACACCTGGCACCTTTGTCCACTCACCATTTGCCTGTCTGTAATGAATATAGGCCTCATTCCATGTGTTGTAATAATAAACTGTAACTGTGTTATTTGTTTCCGCATTGATTTTTAATCCACTATTGGCAAAAACACCAATTACCATTAGTAGAGAAAGAAAAAATGCACATACTTTTTTTAAGTTTTTCATGTTTTTCCTCTAATTTTTCTCATATCTCCAAGTTTTGTTTGTCGCACGTGTAATTATACATAAAAATTTATAAATTCGCAACATTTTCATCATTACTATTTTACATTTCTGTAATATATACAAAATCCAAGTCTTTGTGTCCTGTTTTTTGTATATTGTGTAAACAGCCCTTCACTTTCACCATTTGCAAAATAGCATTTTGAGGAATAACGTACAAAAAGCAACATAATTGGAAACATTTTTTTACTATATCGACATTGCCTGTGCACAATACTTTATCTATAGCCAATTGTAAACCGTCATCTTTTTTAGATTGACAATTGTTTTTTGTCTTATTATAATAAAACTTGTAACTGTTTCGGGAGAGCTTATGTAATTGCATCCCTATTGGTAAAATTCTTCACAAAGAAACACCAACTTTCCATTGGAAAGAATATTGGTATAAATTACAGTATTTTCAATTTACAATATGTACTCTCGGAGTCTCTTTGTGCCTGATTTTGCAAAATGTTTTTTTGTCAGATATGCACAAATTTATGAGGCGTACGTGGAGCGTACGTTGATTATGGGTGCAAGGGAGATTCCGAGAGTACATCAATCATCAAAGGAGGATTTCACATGCAAACATTAACATCTAAAAAGTGGATCACCACAAGGGACTTGGTTTATTGCAGTATTTTTACTGTTTTAATTGCTGTTGGTGCATTTATAAAGATTCCTATTCCAGTGGTACCTTTCACTTTACAATTTCTTTTTACTACTATGGCCGGTCTTATTCTTGGCAGCAAACGAGGTGCAATTAGTGTAGTAATCTATACACTGCTTGGTTTATTTGGATTACCAATTTTTTCCCAAGGTGGCGGTATTTATTATGTATTGGTTCCAAGTTTTGGGTATATCATAGGATTTATTTTTGGTACTTATATTACTGGTAAAATCATAGAAATTATAAACAAAAGAACCTTGCTTACTTATTTAATTGCTAATTTTTCTGGATTATTAATAGTATACCTAGTCGGGATGGTATATTACTACGTTCTTTCCAACTATACTACTCCTTTGCATATCTGGTTGTATACAGATGTAGCTAAATATTACTACGTTCTTTCCAACTATACTACTCCTTCCCCAATCGGATTGTGGTCACTGTTCTTATATTGTTTTGTGCTGGCAGTCCCAGGTGATATTTTTATCTGCATTTTTACAGCTATACTTGCAGTTCGGTTAAATCCACTTTTAGAAGAATTTAAGAATTAGGAGGTTTTGTAAAATGAGCAAAGTTTTATTTATAGTTGGAACTGGTACAGACATAGGTAAGACTTATGTTGCCGGACTTGTCGTTAAAAAAATTAAAGAAGCGGGCTATTCGTCTTCTTATTATAAAGCAGCTATGAGTGGAAATGTAAGAGATGTCTCAGGGCAACTAATCCCCGGAGACGCAAAATGGGTACAACAAATTTCTGGCATTTCACAATCTCTGGATACCATGTGTCCATTTGTATACGAACATGCCTACTCACCGCATTTGGCATCCCGCATAGAAGGAAACCCCGTCACAATGAAAAAAGTTTTAGAAGGTTACAATAACGTATGTAATACCTATGACTACGTGACTATGGAAGGAAGTGGCGGTATTTTATGCCCGATTGCCTATGATACAGAACAAATCCAATTAGAGCATATCATCAAAGCCTGCAACCTTCCCTGTCTACTTATTGCAGATGCAGGTCTTGGCACCATCAATAGTGTTGTGTTAACCGTAGAATATATGCGTTCTCATAATATTCCTTTATCGGGTATTGTCTACAACAATTTTCATCCGGACAATATTATGGAAAAGGACAACATTTTTATGTGTGAAACTATGACACAAGTTCCTACTCTTGCTGTTGTAGAACCTGATGCAAAAGATTTAGATGTACCTGTAGAGAAACTTTTGGCACTCTATCAATAAAACTATTTATAAAAGGATATGAAAACGCAGTGCCGCTTTTATAGGAGCAAGTAGCAAAGCGGATTGCGAATATCCTTGACATATTCTCTCAAAGTTTCTTTATGCCTGATTTTGCAAACTTTATACAAATTTGTTTGTATGGTATACATGGAGTCCGATGATTAAATTTGTGTGTAAACAATGAAAGTTGGCTGCAAGGGAGATTTTGAAAGTGAATTTTATACAAAAAGTCCAGCTAATAAATGTCAATAAAAAAATGAAAAAATATTGATTTTATTTTTGGAATAAAAAAGGGCGCACTTCCCCCTTGGTGAAAATATCATT
>CADABQ010000053.1 GCA_902786205.1 uncultured Lachnospiraceae bacterium
TTTGAAAGGAGTTTTTCAAATGGCAGTAGAGAGAAGAAAAGACAAGAAGAACAGAGTTTTGAAAGAGGGCGAATATCAGAGAAGCTGTGGTACTTATGAATTCAAGTGGCGTGACAAAAGCGGCGGCAGACACTCTATCAGTGCAGTAACTCTTGAAGAACTGAGAGAAAAGGAACTGGATGTTCTCCGTGATGTGCTTGACGGAGTTAAGGCGGATAAGAACAATCTCACTATCAACGATCTGTACAACAGTTGGGTACAGCTTAAGCGTGGACTGAAAGACAATACTTTCTCAAATTACAAGTATATGTACACCATGTTTGTTGAGCCGGACTTCGGCAAGAGAAAAATCGTTGATCTGAAACGCTCGGACATCAGGTGCTTTTACAACTATCTTGCAGATGAGCGCCATGTGCAGATAAATACTATCGACTGTATCCATACGGTGCTGCATCAGGTCTTAGAGCTTGGAGTTGAGGATGATTATCTTCGTTATAATCCGTCTGATAACGCTTTGAAAGAGCTTAAAAAGGCTCGTAACTTTGAAGTAACAAAAAGACGTGCTCTTACAGTTCCGGAGCAGGAATTGTTTGAAGCGTATCTTAGCAGACAGGGGCAGTATCACAGATGGTATCCGATCTTTATTATCATGCTTTGGACAGGAATGCGTGTAGGTGAAGTCACCGGTCTGAGATGGTGCGATATTGACTTGGAAGATGATACGATCAGCGTGAATCATACATTGGTTTACTATGACAAGAGGAACGATGAACGCTGTACATTTGCCATAAACACGCCTAAAACGGCAGCAGGAGAAAGAATCATACCTATGCTCCCGAAGGTCAAAGAAGCTTTCCTGATGGAGAAGCAGTATCAGGAAGAGTGCGGTCTTGAAAGCAGAGCAGTTGTTGATGGCTATCGTGATTTTATCTTTATCAATCGTTTTGGCAATGTTCAGCATCAGGGAACGCTGAATAAAGCTTTGAGCAGAATCGTCAGGGACTGTAACTTTGAGATACTTGATAAGCCACATAAAAAGGATACGGTCATTCTCCCGAAATTCAGTAATCATTCCCTTAGACATACATTTACCACAAGGATGTGTGAAGCCGGAGTGAATCTGAAAGTTATGCAGGAAATTCTTGGTCATGCTGATGCGGAGACCACTATGGATATCTACGCCGAAGCAACAAAGGAGTTAAAGAAATCAGAGCTGAACAGCTTCGCTGAGTTTTTCGGAAGAGTAAAAGAGCTTTATCCGGATGGCAAAAATTAAGTTTGCGACTTTGCGACCGTTTTGCGACTGATTTGCGACCAATCACATAGATTTATGTGCATTTCGGGTATAAAAAAGTAAAGAACAACATATCAAAAATACAGTTATAATGGGCAGTAAAGACATTATTGCAAATTATTGAAGTGTTCCCGACGATGAAAAGTTTGGACAATTAAAGCCGCATAAAATCAGGGTTTTCGTATAGCAAGCGTACAAATTTACGACCAATTTACGACCAAAAGAGAACACGTTCAAAAAGTTCAGGACTTCCGGCAGTAAGTGTCGGGAGTCCTGTTTTATTCGGAGATACCAAAAGATAATAAAAATCAAGCAGGAGTATCAGACCTTAACGTAAGGTTGATGCTCCTGCTATTTTATTTCCTGTTCGGTTTTGTTGAATAGGTCACTGTCAAAGAATTCTCTGACTGAAATGTCAAGACCATCGCAAATGATCTTGATTGTAACTACTCCCGGATTTTTGCTTTTTGTATTCAACAGACTGTAAATAGTTGATGGTGAAACGCCGCATAGATTTGCAAGTCCGTTTATTGTCAGATTTCTTTCTTTACAAAGCACCTTAATTCGCTCGGCTACGGCTTCTTTGGTATTCACTGTGTATCCTCCCACGATTATCATTACCATAATTGTATAAAAATATGGGATATATCGTGTGGGACATATCGCAAATTACAAAAATAAATGCTATAATTACGATATATCCCAAATACCAGGAGGATGCATTATGTTTACTAACAAAAAGACCTGCTGTTTCTTCGGTCATCGTGAAGTTACACACAACATCAAACCAAAACTGACAGAAATAATAGAAAAGCTGATTACAGAGGATGGTGTTACAGAGTTTTATGTCGGTCATCAGGGACATTTTGACGGCATGGTTTATTCTGTTCTGAAGGAGCTGAAAGCGAAATATACGCAGATCAGATATACCGTTGTTCTTGCTTCTATGCCGGATGAACATATAAAGGAGCTTTACGGCGAAGAAACTCTCTTTCCCGATGGTATGGAGACCGTTCCGAAACGGTTTGCTATCAGCAAGAGGAATGATTGGATGATACAGCAGTCCGGTTTTGCAGTCTGCTATGTGCATAAGATTACGGGCGGTGCGGCAAAGTTCAGAGAGAAGTGTGTTAAGAAGGGATTGCGGGTAACAGATGTACTGAATTGAATGATAGTACAATTTATTGTACATGATAGAAATGAAAAAATTATTGTGAAACTTGTATAATTGTGTAGAATGTGATAAGATTATTATGTATATATTTTTGATATACTTCTCAGGAGGAAACTGCAATGGCGAACATAAAAAAAGAACAGGAGCGAGAAGAGCTTCATAAAACGATATGGAGTATAGCTGATGACCTTCGCGGCTCGGTTGATGGTTGGGACTTTAAACAATACATACTTGGTATCATGTTTTACAGATATATTTCAGAGAATCTGACGCAGTATCTGAATGAAGGCGAATGGGAAGCCGGAGATACTGACTTCGATTACGCAAAGCTCAGTGATGAGGAAGCTGAATCCGCAAGAGATGATATGGTTAGGACGAAGGGATTCTTTATCCTGCCGAGTGAGCTTTTTTGCAATGTGATTGAAAATGCGAAGAATGACGAGAACCTGAATATGACTCTTGAAAGGATATTCAATCATATTGAAGCTTCTGCATTGGGAACACCCAGCGAGGATGATTTCAAGGGGCTGTTTGATGATATTGATGTAAACAGCAACAAGCTTGGTTCAACTGTGCCAAAAAGGAATGAAAAGCTTGTAAAGCTGCTTGACGGTATTTCAAGCATGAAGCTTGGGGATTATCGTGATAATACCATTGATGCTTTTGGTGATGCTTATGAATTCCTGATGGGTATGTATGCATCTAACGCAGGCAAATCCGGCGGCGAATACTTCACTCCGCAAGAGGTTTCCGAGCTTCTGACAAGAATTGCGGTAGCCGGCAAGACCGAGGTCAACAAGGTGTACGATCCTGCCTGCGGTTCAGGTTCGCTGTTGCTGAAGGCTGCTAAGATCCTTGGTAAGGATAATATTCGTAATGGTTTCTACGGTCAGGAAATAAACCTCACTACATACAATCTTTGCCGTATCAATATGTTTCTGCATGACATCGGCTTTGAAAAATTCAGTATTGCGCATGAGGATACTCTTATAGAACCACAGCACTGGGATGATGAACCGTTTGAGGTGATCGTTTCAAATCCGCCGTATTCGATAAAATGGGCAGGAAGTGACAATCCGCTTCTTATCAACGATCCCCGTTTTTCTCCTGCCGGTGTGCTGGCTCCGAAATCAAAGGCTGATATGGCGTTTATCATGCACTCGCTTTCATGGCTTGCAACCAACGGTACTGCTGCTATTGTATGCTTTCCGGGTATTATGTATCGGGGCGGTGCAGAACAGAAAATACGTCAATACCTGATCGACAACAACTACATTGATTGTATCATTCAGCTTCCGAGCAACCTGTTTTACGGAACATCAATAGCAACCTGTATTATGGTTCTGAAAAAGGCAAAGAACGATAATAAGATCCTGTTTATTGACGCTTCAAAGGAATGTATCAAGGTCACGAATAACAACAAGCTGACGGAAGAAAACATTTCAAAAATTGTCGGTGAGTTTTCAAGCCGTGAGGAAGTTCGGTATTTTGCACATCTTGCCGATCACAGCGAGGTTGTTGAAAATGACTACAATCTTTCTGTTTCAACATACGTTGAGCAGGAGGACACCAGAGAGGTCATTGATATTGTTAAGCTCAATGCCGAGATCAGGGAGATCGTTGCAAGGGAACAGGTTTTGAGGGATGAAATCGACAAGATCATTGAGGAGATTGAGGGATAAAGAATATGGGAGAATATAAGAGCCATCATTATGTTCCAATTTGTTATCTTGCAAATTTTGGTATTGATGGAAACAAAGATAGAAAAAGTAGAGTATTCTTTTATTGTGTAGATGGAAACTTTTTTTCTATTTCATCTGTAGAAAAAAGACCGACAGCAAACAATTTTTATGATTCTACTGTTTTTCAAGATGAAAAAACAATAGAACATCTTTTTAATGAAATTGAAGGAGTATTAGCGGAGTTATTGCGAAAATTATTTCAACAAATAATAATAAATCCGTTATTTCGTCCAGATAATTGTATTACACTGTCAGAAGAAGATAGAGGTCAATTATCTTTTCAGACTGCAATGATGATTGTAAGAACAAGAGCCTTCAGAAATAATTACTGTCAGGCTTATACAACAATAAAACAAAGCTTTCCATTTGCTGATATTCCAGATTACTCTAAAAAAGATTTTCAAAGGATACACACTAATGAAATAATTGATTTTGGTGTGGCAAACTTTTATTCCAATCTTTTTGATGATTGTCATTGTCGCATAGTTATTAATCATACAAATACTCCATTTATTACTTCTGATAATCCTGCTATAAAAATAATTCATGATAATAATTCCTTAAATCAAAATATATCTCCGGTATCTGAAATTGTGTCTCACTTTATGCCGTTGAATCCATATATAGGAATAGAGTTTTGTCATAAGAGTATCGTTAAAAAAGATATGATTTATTTTGATATTTTTAATGAGCTAATAATAAATTTTTATAATAACATGATAATAGAAAATGCTACACAATTTTTATTTTCAAATCAAAATCTAAAGGATATGAATTTGATAGGTGAGAAAAATGACAAAACTTGAACAATTATTAAATGACCTTTGCCCTGATGGGGTGGAATATAAAAAGCTTGGTGATATTGCAATTGATATTTTCAGAGGAGCAGGCATTAAAAGAGATCAAGTAACCGAGGAAGGCACTCCTTGTGTAAGATATGGGGAAATATACACTACCTATGGTATATATTTTGATACTTGTGTTTCGCATACAGATGAAAGTATGATTCAAAGCCGGAAGTATTTTGAACATGGTGATATTTTGTTTGCAATTACGGGTGAGAGTGTTGAAGAGATAGCAAAATCTACTGCATATGTTGGTCATGACAAGTGTCTTGCCGGTGGTGATATTGTTGTATTAAAGCATAATCAAAACCCGAAATACTTGTCTTATGTGCTTTCTACCACATCAGCACAAGAACAGAAAAGTAAAGGTAAAGTAAAAAGCAAGGTCGTGCATTCAAGTGTTCCTGCGATAAAGGATATTGTTATTCCCGTCCCACCATTGGAGATACAAGCTGAGATTGTGCGGATACTTGATAAGTTTACCGAACTTGAATCAAAACTTGAAGCAGAACTTGAAGCAGAACTTGAAGCCCGCAAAAAGCAGTATGAATACTATAGGGATAAGTTATTAGCGTGTTCAAAAGATGACAGGACAATTACATATAAGGCTTTAGGTGAAACATGTGACATGAAAGCCGGGAAGGCAGTTACTGCTTCTGAAATATCAGAGAATACCGATGATACACATATTTATAAATGCTATGGTGGGAACGGAATTCGAGGATACATATCAAAAGTGAATTATGAAGGCGATTATCCTATTATTGGACGACAGGGAGCTCTATGCGGTAATGTTCAGTATGCTGCCGGAAAGTTTTATGCCACTGAACATGCAGTAGTCGTTAAATCAAAAGGATTATATTTACAGCGGTTTTTATACCATCTTTTGATACATATGAATCTGAATCAGTATAAATCAGCCGGAGCACAGCCTGGTTTAGCTGTCAATAAACTGGAAACAATTTGTGCCCCTGTTCCCCCTCTCGAAGTCCAGCAACGCATAGTTAATGTTCTTGATAACTTTGAAGCTATATGCAGTGATTTGCAGATAGGTTTGCCTGCGGAAATAGAGGCAAGAAAAAAGCAGTATGAGTATTATCGGGATATGCTTCTCGGCTTTGACAATTCACAATTTGTTAATGTAGAGAGAGAGAGAGAGAGAGAGAGAGAGAGAGAGAGAGAGACGGTGAAGAAGCGGCACAAGTGAAATATGCGGATGTCGTTAAACTTTTGCAGTATGTATATGGTGTTGTGTTCGTAAAACTAAGTGGTATTTCAACTATCGTTCGTGGTGCATCACCAAGACCAATAAAAAACTATATCGCAGATAAATCTGACGGAGTACATTGGATCAAAATTGGAGATGTAAAACCCGGGGCAAAATATATTGATTCCACTGAAGAATACATCACCAAAGAAGGTGCCAAAAAGTCAAGATGTGTAAAGGTAGGAGATTTTATTCTTTCTAACTCTATGAGCTTTGGTCGTCCATATATTTTGAAGATTAACGGATGTATTCATGATGGATGGCTGTCAATAAGTGAATATGAAGAATATGTTCTTACTGATTATTTATACTATATTTTGAGTTCGACAATGATTCAAAATGAGATGGCAAAAAGAGCCTCCTTTGGTGGAGCAGTTCAAAACTTGAATGCGGATATAGTAAGGGAATTAGTTATTCCTATTCCTGCAATATCCGAACAAAAACGCATAGTATCCATCCTTGACCACTTTGACAAGCTTTGCAACGATATTTCTGATGGCTTGCCTGCGGAGATAGAAGCAAGACGGAAACAGTATGAATATTATCGAGACAAACTTTTGTCCTTTGAGGAGGGAAAAAATGCCTAATGTAAATAAGCCTACGAAAGATGAGCATTTCGTTCCAAGAATGTATTTAAAAGGGTTTTCTAATGTTCAGAATAAATCAGGAAAAGGAAAGGCATTTATTTGGGAGTTTAGTTTGAAATCAATGCAACAAATTCCTACATTAGTTAATATTGAGAGTATTTGCTACGAAAAAAATCTTTATGAACTAAAGAATGAGGATGGATCTTTTATTGCACAGAATAGAATTGAAAATACTTTCGGTAAAATTGAAGAACAAACAAGTAGAGTTATTGGACAGATAATTACCAAATCACAATTCAAGCAATGCTTGAATTGCCAGACTATTCTTTCTGAGGAAGATAAAAGCTATTTGATTATTTTTATAACTGCACTTATGTATCGTGATCCTCAGACAATTAAAAATGGAATGTCTATTTTACAGACTTCAAATCCAGAAATTGATGATTGCAAGGCAAGGAACCATACTCTGTTAAATCTTCTTCCAATGGGTATAGATACTGAATGGGATAAAAATACAATAATCAGAACTGCCATAAAAGATTTATGCGGGATGGCATTTCAAATAGGCATAGCCGATGATGATGTTATAATAACTTCGGACAGACCTGTTATCAAATGGTCTCCTGATAAAAACGAGATATATAATAGACCAGAAGCAGTTGTATTTCCATTGACATCCAGACTTGTGTTGTATTTATTTCCAATTGAAAAAGTAAAGCCGATTGGAAGAAATTGTTTTATAAGATTGAGCGAAGAACAGATAAACGATATTCAGTATAATGTTGCTGTAAATGCAAGAGAATGGATTTATTCAAGAAATCCATTAACTGAAGAACAAATAAAAAGAGTTAAGGAAGCAAGAAAAAGAATGACTACTTGATTATTTTAGGAGGTAAATATGGACAATGATGTCAGAATTATAATCAGTGAAATTATTAGTTTTTCAAAAGAAGCAAAATCTATAATAAAAACTTTTCATGATTGGTATAATGAGAATAAAATGATTATTCAAAGTGTGATTGTAGCAGTAAGTGAATTAGGTACTTGGGTAAAAGCTGTAGAATTGATGAGAGATCATCAGTTTATCTTTACTGATAATTTATCAATAGCGTTTGCAAATGAAGTTATTAAATCAGATGATATTGATAGAACGGTGGGAAATTATTATTTCGCTAATGATGAAATAATAATGAACAATCTGATTGCACGAATAAAAGATTATAATCAAATGTCAGATTATAAAGAATTATTTGATCAGGTAATTATTTCATATCACAATGATTGTTGCATACTGGCGTCATTGGGTGCATTTGCAATTATAGATGGTATGATGTCGAAAATATCAGAGAATATAACTGAAACTAATTTTAAGAAAAGACTGAATCAAATCATAGATAAGATTAACAATAATGTTGAGCTTGATCAGGTTGATAAACTGTTATTCTGTGTTATGACTTCATTAGAAACGGTAAGCGGTTCATTTTTTGATAATTATTCTTTCAATAATCCTGAGAGAAACGCAGTTGATAGGAATTGGTTGTTGCATGGTCGATCAAAAAGAAATTATAACAAAATCGACTTTTTGAAGGTATTGTTATTCCTTGATGCAATCATAATTCTCGATAATTATCAATCAGTATGATTTCGAGGTGTGTGGATATGAGTTTTTTTAATATTGTTGCCGAAACAAATGAAAACACTGTAGTTTCAGAATATAAGCCTGTTGCCAAAAAAGCAGAGGGCTATCAGAGCGAGGCAGCTCTTGAAGCGGAATTCATCTCTATGCTGAAGGAGCAGGGCTATGAGTACCTGACAATACATAAGGAAGGTGACCTTGTTGCTAATCTCAGGCAGCAGCTTGAAAAACTGAATCATTATCAGTTTTCGGACAGTGAATGGGCTCGTTTTTTCAGTGAAAAAATAGCCGGAAAGAATGACAGCATTGCCGATAAAACACGCAGGATACAGGAGGATCATATTCAGGTTCTCAGGCGTGACGACGGCACAAGTATGAATATCACACTGATCGACAAGACGAATATACACAACAATTCTGTTCAGGTCATCAACCAGTATGAAGTGACACGGGCGGAGGGCGCAAGGCATGATAACCGTTATGATGTAACGATACTTGTAAACGGCTTGCCTATGGTGCATATTGAGCTCAAAAGGCGCGGCGTGGAGATCCGTGAGGCTTTCAATCAGATCGAGCGTTACCAGCGTGACAGCTTCTGGGCAGGCTGCGGTCTTTATGAGTATATTCAGATATTTGTTATCTCCAATGGCACAAACACAAAGTATTATTCAAATACCACTCGTTTTAATGCCTGCCGTGAAGCAAACGGCATCAAAGCGAAAAAAGGCAAAACAAGCAACAGTTTTGAATTTACCTCCTTCTGGGCGGATGCAAAGAATTGTATCATTCCCGACTTGGTGGATTTTACAAAGACGTTTTTTGCAAAGCATACAATTCTCAATATCCTGACAAGGTATTGTGTATTTACTTCGGAAAATATGCTGCTTGTCATGCGTCCCTATCAGATCATAGCAACAGAAAGAATACTTACAAGGATCAATATATCCTCCAATTATAAAAAATATGGTACGGTCGAAGCGGGAGGCTACATCTGGCATACCACAGGCAGCGGTAAGACGCTTACAAGCTTCAAAACCGCAAGACTTGCGTCAATGCTTCCGTATATAGACAAGGTTCTGTTTGTTGTTGACAGAAAAGACCTTGACTATCAGACCATGAAGGAGTATGACCGCTTTGAAAAAGGAAGCGCAAACTCCAATACATCTACGGCGGTTCTGAAACGTCAGCTTGAGGACAGCAATTCACGCATTATCATTACGACAATTCAGAAGCTGTCTAACTTTGTCAGCAAGAACAAAGGACATGAAATATACCAGAAGCATATCGTTATCATTTTTGATGAATGTCACCGCAGCCAGTTCGGAGATATGCATAAGGACATTGTAAAGTATTTTAAGAAGTATCATATTTTCGGATTTACCGGCACACCGATATTCCCCGAAAATGCGAATCCGAATGCGAAGACAAGGCTGTTTACAACGGAACAGACCTTTGGCGACAGGCTTCATACATACACTGTAGTAAACGCTATCAATGACAGAAATGTTCTGCCTTTCCGTGTAGATTATGTAAAGACAATGGATTATGATCCGGAGATAAAGGACAAGGATGTTTATGATATTGACCGTGAGGGCGCATATATGGCTCCTGAGCGCATTACAAAGGTAACAGCATATATACTCGATCATTTTGATCAGAAAACCTATCGCGGCGACAAGACCTATAATATCAATGCACTGACAAATATTTCAGAGGTCGCGTCTGCCGCAAGAGGAAAGGTGGAAGAGATAAAGGAAAAGCAAAGAGTAAGCGGATTTAATTCCATTTTTGCCGTTGCGTCAGTCAAAGCGGCACAACTTTATTATACCGAATTCCAGAAACAGATGTCAGCCGATCCGACAAAGAAGCTGCGTATTGCGACGATATTCAGCTACGGTGCAAACGAAGCAGAAGCCGAAGGCAGTATAGATGAAGAAAACTCAGAGGATACCTCCGGACTAGATCAGACAGCCCGTGATTTTCTCGACAGAGCGATTATAGATTACAACGAGATGTTCCATACCAATTACAGCACCGATGGAGAAAAATTCCAGAATTATTATAAAGATGTTTCTCTGAGAATGAAAAACAAGGAGCTTGACCTTCTTATTGTTGTCAATATGTTCCTGACAGGCTTTGACGCAACCACTCTGAATACGCTATGGGTAGATAAAAATTTGAAATGGCATGGTCTGATACAGGCTTTTTCAAGGACTAACCGCATATTGAATTCTGTAAAGCGTTTTGGCAATATTGTATGTTTCCGTAATCTGCAAAAAAGAGTCGATGAGGCTATAGCGCGCTTTGGCGACTCGGAATCCACCTCAACAGTATTGATGAAAACCTTTGATGATTATTACTACGGATATCAGGATATCAGGGGTGTAAAAAAAGAGGGCTATGTTGATCTTATCGAAGAATTGAAAACAGCTTTTCCCCTTGACGAACCTCAGATCGTCGGTGAAGGACGGCAGAAGTCTTTTATCATGCTTTTCGGCACGATACTCCGCATGAGAAACCTGCTTGTATCCTTTGATGAATTTGCCGGAAAAGAGATCCTGACAGAAAGGGAGTTTCAGGACTATCTCAGCCGGTATCAGGATCTTTATGAAGAATACAAGAGACAGATGACAGACCATGACAAGGAAAGCATAAATAATGATCTTGTCTTTGAAATGGAGCTTGTTCGCCAGATAGAAATAAATATAGACTATATCCTTATGATGGTCATCAAGTATAAGGAATCTCACTGTACAGATAAAGAGATCGTTGTAAGTATTATGAAAGCAGTTGATGCCGGAGCAGAATTGAGAAGCAAAAAAGAATTGATCGCTACCTTCATAGAAAACATTAACGATATAGATGATGTAATGGAAGGCTGGAACGATTTTGTAGAACAGGAGAAAGAAAAGGATCTCACTGCTATGATATCCGAGAATAATCTGAAACCTGATGAAACCCGTAAGTTTATAGCCGGAGCATTTCGTGACGGAGAAATCAAAACATCCGGTACTGAGATAGATCAGCTTATGCCGCCAATGCGGCGTTTTGGCAATACAAATCGAGCTTCCGTTAAGCAGGTGATCATTGATAAGCTTATGGTTTTCTTTAATAAATACAGGGGGATTGTATAAGGAGGGTTTAAATGAAAGGCTCAGAATGCAGATTGATCGAATACATGGAGGGCAGTAAAAAGAGATTTATTATTCCTGTCTATCAACGTAATTATGATTGGAAAACAGAAAATTGTAAACAGCTATATGACGATCTTATCAGGGTAATAAAGGATAAAAGAAAAAGCCATTTTTTTGGGAGCATTGTTTCTGTATATGAACCATCCGGAAGAAATACAGAATTTCTTGTAATCGATGGTCAGCAGAGATTGACAACGGTTTCATTGCTGTTTCTTGCTATGTATAATCTTATTAAAGATGGTGTCTTAAAAGCTGATGATTCTTCATTAGGTAGTCAGATTTACGAGGATTTTTTGGTTGATAAGTATCAACCACAAGAAAAGAGGATAAAACTTAAACCTGTCAAAAATGACAGAATGGCATTCGGAAAGCTGTTTGAGAATACTGATGATCATATTATTGGTTCAAATCTTACAAGCAACTATCAGTATTTTTATGACAGAATTCAGAAACAGGAAATCACTCTTGATCAGTTGTTTGATGCGATTTGTAGTCTTGAAATCATCAATATTACTCTGAATAATGAAGATAACCCACAGCTGATTTTTGAAAGTCTGAATTCTACCGGATTAGAATTGACCGAAGGTGATAAAATACGCAATTTCATACTGATGGGGCTTCCGGCAAAAGAACAGAATGATTATTATGAAAAATACTGGAATCGCATTGAAGAATGTACAAATTACGATGTAAGTTCATTTGTGCGTGATTATCTTAGCGTTAAGCAACGAGATATACCGTCACAGAGAAAAATATATATTAAATTCAAGGAGTATATTAATGACAGAAAACCTGAAACAGAGGAACTGCTGAAAGAAGTGTTATCCTATGCAAAACGATACCGGATTTTACTTTCAGGCAATACGAAAAATAAGGAGCTTAATTCCTGCATTTTTAGATTAAACCGTCTTGAAACGACTATCACAAGACCTTTTTTCTTAGAAGTTCTTCGTTTGTTCGATGATGGAAAGCTTTTGTTAGAGCAAGTTGCTGAAATATTTTTGGTGACAGAAGTATATCTTTTCCGTAGAACGATATGTGATCTGCCTACAAATTCACTGAATAAGATATTTCTGATGCTTCACCGTGAAATAATCAGATATGATGGAACAGAAGATAACTATACTGAAAAATTCAAATATGCTCTGTTGTCAAAGAAAGAGAGAACTCGTTTTCCGGATGATTCAGAGTTTGCTGAAATGTTTTCAAACAAACCGATTTTTCAGATGACCGGAAAAAACAAGATATACATATTGGAACGTCTTGAAAACTATGGAACTGCAGAAGATAAGGATGTATATCGTCATTGTGAGGATGGCGATTATACAATCGAACATATAATGCCGCAACATCTCACACCAGCATGGGTTGAAGCGTTGGGAGATGATTATGCACGAATACATGAAACTTGGCTGCATCGAATAGCTAATCTGACTTTGACCGCATATAATTCAAAATACAGCAATAATACTTTTACAGAGAAAAAACAGATGAAAAATGGTTTTTCGGACAGTGGTATAAGGATGAACGCCTATATCGCACAATTTGATCAGTGGACATTAGCTGAATTAGAAGCACGGAACCAACATCTGATGGATCGTGCATTGGAAATCTGGGAAATGCCTATGACGTCATATCTGCCAAAAGAAAAACAAATGGATTCTTTTACTCTTGATGAAGATGTTTCCTTTAGCGGAAGACAAATTGCAAAATTCAGTTTTATGAATACTGAACAGCCTGTGACAAGCTGGGTTGAAATGTATCAGTGCGTGTTGAAAATTGTCTATGCTCAGGATAAAACTATTCTTACAAAGCTTGCTGTTTCAAGTGATGAATGTCTTGCTGTTCATTTTAGTATGGATGATAAAGCTTTTAGAAACAGTGTTGAAATAGGAGATGGTATCTTTGTCTGGACAAATACAAATACTCAAAGCAAGCTTTCTGTATTGGGCAAGGTATTCAAGCTTTATGATATTGATGCTACAGAACTTGTCTTTTACTTAAGAGATGAAACAAAAGATAACAGTGATGAAGAAGGGACACGATTTGAACTACGCCGAAGATACTGGACTTATGCACTTGATTATATCAAAAAGGCTCATTCAGAGGATGGCTGTTTTAAAAATGTTGGTGCATCTAAAGAAAACTGGATCAATGGATTCTTTGGAATTAACGGATTTAATATTTGTTGTGTAGCAAATTATGATTCTGCAAGGGTTGAGTTGTATATGGGTAATTCAAAAGAAGAAAATAAGAAAGCTTTTGATTTATTGATGAGCCATAAATCAGAAATTGAAAGTGCTTTGGGCACGGCATTACTATGGAGTCGTGGAGATGACATTAAATCTTCCAAGGTTTATTGTCAACTAAACGGTGTGAGTATCAATAATGAGACCGATTGGCTGCAAATGGCAAGATTTCATGCTGTCTGGAGTAAAAAGTTTTATGATGTGCTCGTTCCTTATTTGAAACAATATTATAATTGATTTATTATAACTTGATAGGTAGCTTTTGGAATGTGATAATCCCTACCGAATATGCTCTCAATCTGAAAGGCTTTCTTAATCATCTATCAGATAATCCACCTCTCCCTTGCTTCGGTTGTCGTAGTAGAACAGCTTATAGCCGTGCGCGGTCAGCTCACTTGCAACAACACTTTCTTAAACGGAGCCGAGGTTTACGCTTCTATCAGAGCTTCTGTTTTGCGAAAAAGTATATAAGAGCCTACTTTTTCTGACTTTTCAATATTATTACAGCATTGAATAACCAACTTTTCAATATATTATTGTATGAAAAAAGACGACTTTTCAATAATCTGATTCAACAGTTTATCAAGAGTTTAATCCCTATGGGTGTTGTACCCTTGTACCCTTGAATTCTTGCCTATCGGATAGTAATTTACCAACAGAAAAAGAAGGAGCGTTTCTTCTGATGAAAGCAGCGATCTCACACTTATATCTGAATTGAAAAAGTGTTGACTTATCAGCCGTTACTTCAAATCCTGTCGCAGAAATAATTGTATAATTAGCTTTATTATCTATTATCTTATTCTTATAATTTATATATTTTATACAAATATTTATAAATTTTTTATAGAGGATAGTTGTAAAATTGTCTTACTGTTCTATAATTATTTCCAAAATTCAAGCTTGGTTTTCCGGTTAAAAAGTTTTTCAACAAATAAAATGGATGAATTGTTTTCAAGAGTTCAAGGGTACAACAGTACAACGCCCGTAAGGTTGGTACCCTTATAACTTCTTGAGCTTGAAAACTTCTTCTTTTTCTGCCGGTTTTCGGTTCAAGAGTTCAAGAGTACAAGGGTATAACGCCCGTAATGTTAGTACCCTTGTAACTTCTTGCTTTTTTGGCATCGATATAAATAACAAACGGCACAGTCTGAGCCTTTGAAAAGCTTGACTGTACCGATTTTTTTATTATGTTAGTTATTGTTTTCTCAAATCATCAAACAGGGAAGGAATGTAAAGAGCATCTGACTGCGAATCAAACAATACTATTGTGTATTCCTTCATCACCATGTATGAATTGATAATCGCATAATCAACAACAGCCTTATAATCCTGAAAAACCACATTTCTTACAGTAGTAGCATTGATGAATAAATGCGGAAAACGATGGTGATATTTGAATTGCCATTTCTGGAAAGTTTCTTCAAGGTGTTTTCTTGCTTTTGCACCAACATAGTCGATCATGATATTATTCGGAAACGGAAGGTTACTTTTTTCAAAAGAAGCACAGAATATAAATAACCACACGGCAGCCCTTTCTGCTTCTGTTCTTGTCTGCATCATTAATTTTGCAGACCTCGAAACTCTTTCGTCAGAAAACGGAAGCTCCCGATCATACAACGGCATTTCCATCCATCTGTTAAATGCCGGAACAATATCATGTGAGTAATCATTTTTTAACCATGAATGATAATAAACCCTGCGTTTGTCCGATGTTTCAGAAACCTTTATTTTTTGGCATGGTATAGGTTGGTTTACGCAATTCAACAGATCTTTTGTTTTGAGCTGCCAATACAAAAATATTTCCTTCCACGAAAAACTATCAAATTTTATTTCCATTCTCATATCCTCTTATATTCCCTTTGCAACATCTTCAAGCCCTACAAGCGTCAGATGATCGTCTTTCTCGGCTTCTGCAATCAGGTTATCATCAAAGCCTGATTCGGAAAACAGATAATAGAAAAACTCTGCTTTTTCTTTCTGTTGGGAAAGCTTTGCAGATGTATCAAGGTATTCTGTGAAGCTAAAAGGTCTGCACTTGAATTTGCACTCGCCTACAATGTATTGATCCGCTTTCTGAGATACAGCAAGCAGGTCGATCTCGGTCTCCTGCACTTCCGTTTTGTCTTTACGGCGAACAGTCGTTTTACCCCACCAGCGTCCCATTCTCTGATAGCGGAACGGCAGCTTTCCGTTTCGCTGCATTTTCCGGACATACTCACGGCACACATCTTCA
>CADABQ010000054.1 GCA_902786205.1 uncultured Lachnospiraceae bacterium
TCAAAAATACTTCGCCAAGTGTTCAATGTGTCCCACAAGGGGGCGCTTTCTCACTAGGCTCAAAAATACTTCGCCAAGTGTTCAATGTGTATTCATGTTGGGCGTATGCCCGATAGAAATGATTGTACAAGTTGCACTTAACCTGCTAGCAGTCATATGCAATTTTCACAATCATTTCTGCGCGGCTGAACTGTTACAAACTATTACATCACTTTATATAGAAAGGTTGATTTCACTTGAATTATATTGTATTTGACTTGGAATGGAATCAAGAAGCAGAGAAAAGAACAGAAGAACCCAATTTGATTCCATTTGAGATAATAGAAATCGGTGCAGTCAAACTGAATGAAAAACAGGAAATTCTTGATTCATTTTCTGCATTAATTCAACCCCAAATATATACAGCACTAGACCCAAACGTATCTGAAATTATTCAACATACAATGAAAGAACTTCAGGAAAACGGGAAACCATTTCCAAACGTATTAAAGGAATTTCTGCAATGGTGTGGCGAAGATTGCATTTTTTGTACTTGGGGTTCTATGGATTTAGTTGAACTTCAAAGAAATATGAGGTTTTATCACTTCCCTACCTTATCAAGAAAACCATTTTTTTATTATGATGTACAGAGTTTATTTGCAATCTTTTTTGAAGCAGAGAAAAAAATAAGAGCACTTTCCTTTGCGGCTGACTTCTTTCATATTACAGAAAAAGAAGAATTTCACTCCGCCATTGGAGATGCAAAATATACAGCAAAAATCTTTCAGAAATTTGACCTAAAGAAAACAAAGAAATATATGGAAATTGATTATTTTAATCCACCAAGAAAAAAAGAGGACGAAATCTATGTCTCCTTTAAAAGCTATGCTAAATATATTTCCATGGAATATAAAACCAAAGAGGCACTATTACATGCCAAAAATGTAAAACTTACCACCTGCCCTATATGTCAGGAAAGTGGAATAAAAAAAATTGACTGGTTTTCTAACAACTCTAAAAATTATTTTGGAGTATTTCATTGTAAGAAACATGGCTATTTAAAAGGAAAATTGCGAATTAAAAAGAGTGATAATGACCGTTATTTCGCGGTAAAAACCATTAAAATCATTTCCAAGGATGAAGCATTAAACCTAAAAAAACAAAAGGAAGATATTCATAACAAAAAAATAGAAAAAAGGCACACAACAAAATAGCTTACATGCTATCAATTGTGTGCCTTTTCCTTTTTATAGTTGATCCACTGCTTCTTTCATTACCTTCGCAATATCATCGTTTATTGTCAAGTCTGCCTGTTCATCTGCTTTGGTCTTTGTTTTATTAATCTGAACCAAATGTTTTCCTCTAAAATAATTAATCAATCCTGCGGCTGGATATACAACAAGTGATGTTCCTCCTATAATCAAAGTATCCGCATTGCTAATTGCATGTACAGCGCCACGAATTACATTGTCATCCAGTCCTTCCTCATATAACACTACATCTGGTCGAACCTCTCCACCACACTTTTCACATTTAGGGACTCCCTGTGCCTGCAAAATATATGCCGCATTATCATAACGTGTCCCACACTGTATACAATAATTTCGATGTACGGAACCATGCAACTCATATACAACTTTGCTTCCTGCAGCCTGATGCAATCCATCAATATTCTGTGTAACAATCGCCTTTAATTTTCCCATTTTTTCTAACTTTACCAATGCTTCATGACATGCATTTGGTTTCGCATCCGGGTAAATTAAATTTTGTTTATAAAATGCATAGAATTCTTCTGGATGCCGCATGAGAAATGTATGTGACACTGCCTCTTCCGGAGAAAACTGTCGATTTAACTTTTTACTATAAAGCCCATCTGAACTCCTAAAATCTGGAATATTACTGGCTGTACTCACTCCCGCACCGCCAAAAAACACAATATTATTACTTTCCCTTAAAATTTCTAATAACTGCTTAATTTTATTATCCATATAACCATCTCCACAAAACATTTTTATCAAAATTCTAGCATTATTCCCTTTTATTACAGTCTAATTATATCACAATTATACCTTTCATGAATACTTTTATTCACAGGCCACTACTCTTTTCATCTTACTTTCGATTACCTTTTCTTGTAAAAACTTCTAATTCCTGTTTTGTAAAATATTTTAGCACAATAAGCAGAAATAGATAAACTACCATCCCACTTAAGATTGCTAAAATCACCGAAACCTTCATAGAAGCAGAAAGCAAATATATTCCTTCATAAACAAGTTTAATACATACACCCATAATCATAGCTGCCAACATAGGTATGAAAAAGCTTTTTTTGTATTCCTGTCGATATGCAATTGCTTTTTTTACACTATATTGATTCAATAAACACATTAACCCTGCATATAAGGTGGTAGCTATCGCAATGCTATATACCCCTAAATTTGTTGTGATTAGTAATACTACTGCTATAACCGTCTGTGCTACCAAAGCGATTGCCGCATTAATGATCGGAGTATTTACTTTTCCAATCCCTTGCAGAATAGAACTATTTAATGTAGATAATGCATAAAAAACAGTAGACAAGGATAATGCCATCAAAAAACCACCAGCAGTTTTTAAATCCGCACTTGTATTAGAAAACAGTAAATTTATAATTGGTTCCGCTAAAACAAATAACCCAACTGCGCAAGGAATAGAAATCAACATCGTCGTTTTTATAGAAAGTCCAATCTTTTCTTTTGCCTCTTTCATCTTTTCAGCAGCAATCAACGTAGATACAGATGGCAACATAGCAGTTGCCATTGCCGATGAAAATGCAATTGGAATGTTTGTAATCGTAAGTGCCTGTCCAGAAAATAATCCCCAGATTTCTGTTACTTTATCTACATGAATCCCCTTGTAACCTGCATACCAATCAGTATACAGTTTTGTATTTATTGTGCTACTCAAATTGTAAATAGCTGTACTTAAAACAAACGGCGTAACTGTAAAGATAATCAACTTTAATATAAATTTATATCCAAGTACTGTTTTCGTTGTATCCTGCTGTATTCTTTTTTTTATACCATCCTTATATCTATTGTACAAAAATAAAATACAGATAAGGCCAACCAGCACTCCTCCTCCGGTTCCTATAGCACTTCCCATTGCTCCCCATATTGCTTGCATATGCTGACTATCTTCATTTTTCACATTAATTGCATATTGCATCATAAAATATGCCGCTGCAATACTTATAACCGCATTGGCAATCTGCTCTAAAACCTGCGATATCGACGTTTGCGTCATACTATTATGTGCTTGAAAGTACCCTCTGAAAACACCTAAAATTCCATAAACCAAAATAGTTGGGGCAAATACTCTCATTACCGGAATTGCAGATACATCATTTACAAACCATCCGGCTCCACAATATAAAACTGCACTTCCTATAAATCCAATTGCAATAACATATAGTAAAGCACCCTTAAATATTCTATGCGCATTTTTATACTCTCCAACCGCCAGCTTTTGGGAAATTACTTTTGAAACTGCTGCTGGAATACTATAGGAAGATATCAGCAATATAATTGTATAATACGTATACGCTTGTTGATAATATCCCATACCAAGATTTCCAATTACAGATTTTAACGGACTTCTATACAATAAACCGATAATGCGACTAATAATACTGGCAATCGATAATATTCCAGCCTGCATAATTATATTATTTTTTTTCTTTTTCATTCTACTTTCTTGGACACTTTTATCTTGCTTAATCTGTTCCATTGGATATTTCTCCTGTGTCCCTCTCCTCCTAAGCTTATTTTTATATCCACACTTACTTTTATTAAAATTTTTATTCCTTTTCTATGATTGAGATCTCGCAAACGGCTCCCTCTAAACAGTTTCAATTTTACAGCAGTTTTTTACGTTTCTCAACTAATAATTTATCTTATATTTTATTTTTTAAACGAAAACTTGTATTTCTACAAAACCACAATGTTATAGAATGAAAAGGAAGTAGGACTGTGAAAAAACAATCCTACTTCTTTCTCTTTTACTTTTTTTCCTTTTTTTCCTTTTCTTCTTTTTTCGGGATAACTTCTTCGCCACAGTTTTCTAACCACCAGGCAAAAATGCCTGCTGCAACGATTAACCCTCCCAATATTACTATTAGGATATTCATAAACATATGCTAACTCCTCTCAACCATGTATGAATGTTCTTGGGTCAAGCGGATATTCACAATCCGCTCTGTTACTGCTACTTGATTCCATTTAATTCAATATCTAACATTTCATCTGCAATATTTAATGCATGATCCCCTATTCGCTCAAAATCGGTAAGCATTTCTGAAAACAAAATACTGCCTTTATAAGAGCAAATTTCCTGTTGGATTCTCACAAACATATTGTTTCGATATTGTTGTGTAATATCATCTATTTTTTGTTCCATACATGCCATTTTTGCATGCCACTCTATGACATCATCTTCAATATGCGTGAGATAAAAAAATGTCTTATCACAAACTTCCTGTAAGTACTGCACCTCCTCTCTAGCGTGTTCCGAAAAGGTTGCCGCAATTTCCTCTTTTGTTTTGGAATATTCGGCAATGTTCATTGCATGATCACTGATTCGCTCTATATTGCTGGATATCGTGAAATAAGAGTGAAATACTCGGCTTCCACTCTTTGTATTTTCATGCGGAATCACCGTTGTTATAAATCTGGTAATATCTTTGTTTAAATCATCTATCTGCTGTTCCCTTTTCTCAATTTCCTGTAATCTTTCCTTTTTTCCATTTGCAAATACATCAAATGCGTTATGTACATTTTTATGTGCCATATCCAGCATAGTTTGCATTTCTTTTTTTGTCTCCTCAAGGCTAATCGCTGATTGCCCCAAACCATCGTTGTTTCTTAGCCGCATATCCGATAATGTATTTTCCTCTTCCTGTTTTTCCTTTGAATCTGGCAATAAAAAGACAGAGAATTTTGTAATTGCATGTCCGAACGGTAACAACAACACTGTAGTCACTATATTAAATAACGTATGCAAATTTGCAATTTGTGCAGGTACATTGGAAGGGGTTATACCTTGCAGCAAGGTAATCAATGGTGTCACAATACACAAAACCGTAAATAAAATGGTTCCAATTACATTAAAAGTAATATGGATAATCGTTGTTCTCTTTGCATTTCGATTGGTTCCAATTGCTGCTAACAATGCGGTTACACAAGTTCCTATGTTTTGTCCAAACAGAACAAATGCAGCACTATTTAGCGTAATCACACCACTAGCTGCCAAAGCCTGTAAAATTCCTACCGATGCAGAGGAGGATTGAATCAATGCTGTAAATACGAGACCTGCCAAAATGCCCAAGATCGGATTTTGGAATTTTGTCAAGATATTGATAAATGCGGCGGATTGTCCCAATGGTTCCATAGCCGTACTCATCATATGCATTCCTATAAAGAGAATTCCAAGCCCTGCCAATATACTTCCAATATAATGACATTTTTCCTTCTTTATAAATACAATAAGAACCACACCTAAAAATGCAATTAGGGGGGCAATTGCACTTACATCCAATGCAATTAATTGTCCTGTTATGGTTGTTCCTATGTTGGCACCCATAATAATCCATACTGCCTGATTTAGTGTCATTATTCCGGAATTTACAAAACCTACAACCATAACCGTAGTAGCTGAGGAAGATTGAATTACCGCTGTAATCACCGCCCCGACCAATACACCAAGAAACCGATTGGCTGTTAGTTTTTCCAAAATCTGTTTCATTTTATTTCCGGCAGCCGCCTCTAATCCCTGGCTCATCATTTGCATTCCATACAAAAAGAGTGCCAGTCCTCCAAGTAAACTTATGATATTTGTTAATGACATTGTACTGTTCCTTTCTTCTACCACTTATCATCATTCATACGGTAACCAACCCCTAATTCATTTAATATGTAATGATACTCACCTGGCTTTTCCCCAAATTTTTTTCTGATATTTGCCATATTTACTTGCAGTTTTTTTACACTTCCGGAATCGGAATATCCCCATACTTTTTTTACAATTTCTGCATAAGTCAACACCTTTCCCGCGTGTAATGCTAAAACCTCTACGATGTTATATTCCGTCTGTGTCAATCGCACCTCCTTTCCCGCAATTGATACTTTTCTTGCTTCATATTGAATGACCATATCATATAAACAAAACTTTTCTCTGGTACCAACACCCCCCTCTTGAATACGACAATTTCGAAGAGTTGCCCGAACCCTTGCCAGTAACTCGCTGGTACCAAATGGTTTTGTTACATAATCGTTCGCACCTAAATCTAGTGCCTCTACTTTATCTTTCTCATCTGTTCTCGCTGATAAAACAATAATCGGAACTTCTGACTTTTGACGAATTTCTTTTATAATCTCCAACCCATCCACATCTGGTAGACCCAAATCTAAAATCAATAAATTGGGATGATGGGAAGAAAACATAGTCATTCCATTTTTTCCAGTATTAGCAAATAAAATCTGGTACCCATTTGTTTCAAACGTCATTTTCATAAAATTACAAATATTTTCTTCATCTTCTATCATCAATATCTTGTAACTATTCATCTTCATTCCTCTCCATATCCAAAGCAAAACGGAAACAACAACCGCCTTCCTTTCTATTCGATGCTGTTATCACACCGTTGTGTGCCTTTATTATGGATGCACACACTGCCAATCCAATTCCCATACTTTTTTTCTGATTGTCAATCGGTCCCTCCTTTATTTCAAAGTAATCCTTAAATAAACCTTTCAAACGCTCTTTTTCAATACCACATCCATTGTCCTTAATTTCAAATACAGCCTTGTCACCCATTACATAAACAGACAATTTAATCTCCGTCATTCCAGTAGCATGTTGCATGGCATTTTCTAAGATGTTTACAAGAACCTGCTCAATTAACACCGCATCCATAGGAATACTGATAAATTCCTGTGGAATGTCCACTATTATCTTCTGATCAGGATACGTCTTTTTAAATCTTATCAACACCGAATCGATTAATTCTTCTAACACAGTAGATGTTTTTGTGATTTTTACCCCTTCATTGTCAATTCGGGTAATGGATAATATATTTTCTACCATTCGCATTAACCACTGTGAATCGGTGCATATTCCTTTTGCCAATTGCAAAAGTTGTTCCTCCGATAATTGTTTGTAATTTTCCATAATCGTAGATCCGGAGCCATAGATCGCAGTCAACGGGGTACGAAGATCATGAGATACTGCCCGCAAAAGATTTCCCCGCATTTTTTCTTTTTCACTTTCTGTTCGGATTTTCTCCTGCCATTTTAATTGTGTCGTCAGTGTGCTTGTCATAATGGTAATAACCAGCATAATTACTGCTGAAATAATATTTTCTGATATGCTAAAATTAAAAGCGAAATATGGTAACATAAATGCAAAATTCAGCAGTAAAACACTTAAAACGGAAGCAATTATTCCATATAAAAATCCATCTGTTATTCTTGAAATCATAAAAATCGCCAATGCCATAATAGCGGGAATCAAGGTACTTGCACCTAAAAACTTTTCTACGATCAAAGAAATAACAAATGCAATACATAAAATTACTAGCATCCGAAACGTGTTTTTTACACATTTATAATACTTATTCATAACATCCTCCTATTGCCTATTGTACTATTTTTTCGGTAAAGAATCAGTAAAGAAAAACCATATAAAAGAGGTCGCTACTATCCGAGCATCGTGCCTCTTTTACATGGTTTTACCTCTGCTTTACTTTGTTTCAAACACATTGTTGGAGCAAGTTTATTCGCAATCCACCTTGCTAAAATCAGTTGATTTTCTTGTACCTTTTTAAATCATTTTTACACTAAAACAATCATGTATGTAAGCAGATTTTTTCCCATTATTACCGGCGTTGGTGATATGGTAGGCTGTGGTTTGGGCTTTATCGTAACCTTCAATTTGTTACTCTGTGCAGCTCTATGGGTTTTGGTTGCTTCTACATTTGCCACAACCGTATAAGTCCCCGGTTTAATTGCCTGTTTTACCTGTTTCCCATCCTGATTCTTTATGGTATATGTAACTTTGGCTGTCTTATTTGTATTCTTCTTTATCCTTATTTTGACTGGTTTTCCATCATACATTTTATCTGCACAGGAAATTTTTATAATTCCCTTTTTCATGGTAAATTCATCTACCGTACCAAATCGATATTTTTTACTTTCCAAGAAAGTAAGCACATCATCTAATGCCTCACAATTTGACTTCGAAGTGTTGTGAATAAGCGGTAAAGCACCTTTATGGTAATTTTCTTTAAAATGCTGTAACACATAATTTTTACCTGGTTGATTATTTACATCATAGTCATAATATGCCATGCTCCAAAATATTGTTTTGTATCCCAAATCCTGACATATCTTTAAGGTTCTCTGACTAAATTCCCCCATAGGTGGGCGAAGATAAGGGTCCCTATCATAGCCCGTTGCCTGCTTGAAGGCTTTTTCACAACCTCTCAATTCGTTTTTGTTCCAAATGCGCCCTACACCTCTCGCATCCCGTAAAGAGTTTTTTGCTCTATAGGACATACTTTTTATAACGAAAAAAAACGACATAGCCATTCAGACTATGCCGTTTTCGACTAAAACAGTCCTTTATTCTAAATTTAACTTTCTCGTAAGCATGAAATGGGTAATACCAAAATACAATGCGATTAAAACTAGCTCAACTACAAGAGTAATAACGAAAAATCCATTTAACATATTTTGAAAAATTTGTATCATATCTGCTATATTAGTAGCCTCATCCAATGCGTTTATTTGCCCTTCAAAGGAATTCATTGGAAGGTACATAATAAATGAAGTGAAGATACCTATGATATAATTTAATCCAATATAAGAAGCCACAGAACCAGCCACTCTATGTTTGCCAAATAGCTGTCCCATTGACATGGAGGCAAACAAGCAAAGGATATTTGCAAAAATCTGTACAATTCCCAAAACAAGTATCCATAAAAGAATCGTAATTATTTGCGGATATTGCTCCAAAGAAGCTCCAATTTCACTCATTACTTCGCCAATCTGACTAAAGTTTACTACACCCGTTCCCATTAAAAAGATACCTAGGGAAACTGCTGCTACAACGACTGCTGCCACAATCCATACAAAGTAAGTAAGCATTTTTGCTACAATGTGCTGCCACATTTTTACTGGCAAAGTATGTGTCAAATATCCCTGGTCCTTTAACATATTGTTATAGAAACGGAAAATCAGCAATAAAATTCCCGCAAACATCATGCCAAACATAACAACTACATACACTGCAATAAGAACAGCCTTAATCGTATCAAAAAATTTATTACCCTCTGGTAATTTTAAACTAATGGATGTCAAAACAGACAATAATAACACTGCCCCAAACAGCAAGCCCATGATTTTTGCTGTTGCTTTAAATTCATGTTTGATTAATTTCTTTAACATCTGAACACCTCCCTAAATAACGCATCAATAGATTTTCCTTCATCCTCACGAATCGCATCTACTGATTTTTGCAAGACCTTTTCTCCATTTTTAATAAAAATGACTTCATCCAATACATTTTCAATATCTGAAATCAAATGTGTAGAGATGATAACCGATGCCTCTGGATCATAATTTGTAATAATCGTATTTAAAATATAATCTCTGGCCGCAGGGTCTACTCCACCGATTGGCTCATCCAAAATGTAAAGCTTTGCTCTTCTGCTCATTACCAAAATCAATTGTACTTTTTCTTTGGTTCCCTTTGACATATTCTTCATGCGTTGCTTCATATCAATATTTAAACTTTTAAACATGCCCAATGCACGTTCTTTATCAAAGTCCTCATAAAAGTCCATAAAATAATCCAACAATTGTGTCGGTGTCATATTATCATCCAGATAGGTTCTCTCAGGAAGATAAGAAACCACTTTTTTTGTTTCAATACCAATTGGTTGACCCACAATTTTTATACTTCCACTTGTTGGTTGTAACAAACCATTACACAATTTTATAAATGTACTTTTTCCACTTCCGTTTGGACCTAAAAGACCAATAATCTTTCCCTTTTCCAATGTTATGTTTATATTGGATAATGCTTTCTTTTTTCCATAACATTTAGTCAGGTATTCTGCCTCTAAAAGAATATCATTCATACATATTACCTCCATCTCTCTATCTAACAAATTTATGCTTTTTCAGTTTCTTTTCTCTTTCCTGTCGGATACTGCTCTATCAGTTGTGCAATTTCCTTTTGTTCATATCCCAACTTTTTCATATTTTGCAAAAACTCTTCAATTACATCCTGTGCCAACTGCATCTTCATCTCCCCTATCTTTTGTGCGTCATCCGTAATCATACGACCCGATGTACGCTGTGAATATACCAGTCCTATTCTTTCTAATTCTGCAAGTGCACGCTGCATTGTATTTGGATTTACCCCCGCCTCCGCAGCCAGCTCTCGCACAGATGGTAAACGTTCTCCAATCTTATACTGTCCGGTAACAATCCTTGCCTGTATCTGTTCCAATAATTGCGTGTAGATAGGACGATCCTCTTTAAAACTCCATGCCATAGTGTTGTTCCTCCTTTCTCCGACAACTTTTATTTATGCATTTGTGAAACACATTTACCCTGATACTTTTTGCACAAAACTTACATATAAAATGTAGTTTATTGGGTTCCTCACAAACACCTAAAGTCCATATATGAATTCCATTTGTATTATCTCCTTAATACAATTATACAATAGTACAATTTTCCATTTTTGTCAACTACTTTTTAAAACTTTTTAAATTATCTTTATAACAATTCAGCCCGGCTCATTCATAAAGTGCCAGAATATACAAATTAGCTAAAAATATTTCTTTAGGCTGGACACTTCCTTCATTTCGGGCGTCTGCCCGATAGAAATAATTGTGTAAATCACACTTAGCCGGCTAGCAGTCATGTACAATTTGCACAATTATTTCTGCCTGGCTGAACTTTTTGCAACATTCCTTCCCCTTCTATACACTATATATATGTACGATATATCCTACAAAAGAATGGAGAGATTTTATGAGCGATAAAGATTGGGAGCGTGTAGTAATAAAAGCAAAGACAGGAGACACAGATGCTTTTATCATACTTTATGAAACGGTTTATGTAGATTTGTATAAAGCAGCATTTTATACTTTACAAAACAAAGAAGATGCAGAAGATATTGTTAGCGAAACGGTGCTGGATGCTTACACTGGCATTCGTAAGTTAAGAGACCCCTCCGCATTTCGGGGTTGGATTTTTAAAATACTAAGCAATAAATGCAAACAGAAAATAAAAGAATACCAAAAAAAACGAAGCCAAGAAGCACTCACAGAAGAACATACAGACAATCTTGTAAGTCTTCATGCGGAGCAACCCTACGAACAGGTATTACAACAATATGACCTGACACAGGCAATGGAGCATTTATCCCCCGAAGAACGTCTGATTTTATCTATGTCTGCTTTTGGAAATTATACAACGAAAGAAATTTCCAAAATTATTAAAAAACCACATAGTACAATCCGTTCCAAGTATCATAGAAGTTTAAAAAAATTAGAAAAATGGTTACGAGCGTGAATAAAAAAAGTGTAAAAAGATAACGTAGAAAGGATGAATTATTATGAATGATAAAAAGATAAAGGAACAATTACAACAAGAAAACATTATAGTACCAGAATCCTTGCATCCCGAACAAATGCGAAAAAAATTAGAACAACATAAAGAGGCAAACACAACCTCTTCCTCACTGCATCCTACTCATGCGGTAAACTGGAAAAAACGTATGGGACAGCTTGCTGCAACCGTAGTTATCTTTCTGGGATGTATGCAGGGATTTAAACTAATCCAACAACAAGGGGCTACCCTACTGAAGGCACCAAACAATTCTCTGCATAAAATGTCTACCTCTATGCAGGAGCAATCTTATGAAAAGGCTTATAAAAAACTGAGCAGTTATAAAACAGCTTTCTTGGAAAAGGATCAGGAGTTAAACGCTGACAAGGCAAAAGATACTACATTCACAGAAAAACAGATTACCAGTTCTACTAATGTGCGAACAGACGGTGTAGACGAGGGGGATTTTGTTAAAACAGATGGAAATTACATTTATGCATTTCGCAATTCCTATGATACAAATACCGTATCAAAGGTAGAAATCTTTCAGGTAGACAATACCAATCCAAAAAAGGTATCCTCTATTTCATTGGCTGATTTTAAAGGTTTTTCCATCACCGACATGTATATAAAAGACGACAAATTGCTATTAATTGGACAACAATCCGATTTATCCAAAAAGGACATTAAACATATTTATGAATCAGATGGTGGTAATTTTGAAAATTACCAGGCAAATAGTTGGAGCGATTCTTATGGCTGTTTATATAAAGATGTGGCAGTAGCAAAAAAAGCTGCCATTAATACGAACACCATATATAGCCGAACGATTATTTATAATGTTTCAAACAAAGAACACCCTATTCTAGAAACATCCACTTTTCAGGATGGCACTTTAGAAGAAACCAGAATGGTGGAGAATGTACTGTATGTAATAAGCAGCCGTTCTTTCTCCCCTGACAAGATAAATAAAAAAGAACCTGCTACCTATATTCCACAAGTTTGTGGACAGGTATTAAACGAAAAGGATGTTTATGTAGAGGAAAAAGAAACTGGTTGTAACTATACCGTACTTTCCTCTTATGATGTAACACAAAAGAAATATATTGACCAAAAAGCAGATTATGGAAATTCCAATATGCTTTACATGGGAAAAGAAAATCTATATATTCTTTCTATGCAGAATGAATACTTAACGAAAGATTCTACAAACACAGACGCCATGCAACAGGAGCATATTGTAAAATACTCCTATACAAATGGCTCTATGAACAGAATGGCAAGCGGAACTGTAAACGGCTACATTTTTAACGATTACTGTGTAGACGAACAAAATGGTTACCTACGAGTGGTTACTACTTACTACAATACGGACGGAATACCGAAAAATGGGCTGTTTGTTTTGGATTCCAATTTAAAACAGGTAGGCAGTATCAAGGGCTTGGCAAAAAATGAAACGATTTACTCTGCGAGATTTACAGGTGATATGGTCTATTTCGTTACTTACAGAAATACAGATCCACTCTTTACCGTAGATTTATCAGACCCTGAAAATCCAGTTTTAATGGGGGCATTAAAATTACCTGGACATTCTGATTACCTACACCCTGTAACGGACACACTTTTATTAGGCATCGGAGAAGAAACTACCAGCAATGGAACTACAGTCGGACTAAAACTTTCCCTTTATGATATTTCTAACCCCAAAAAGGTAAAAGAAATTTCCAAAAAGGTACTAAAAAACTACGATGATACAGAAGTGTTGTATAACCCGAATGCTCTTTATATCAACACAGAGAAAAAAGAATTTGGTTTTTGTGCAGAAAATTTTGGAAATGGAACAACAGATTGCGGTGGTTATGATTATCTGGTTTACAACTATGACGAAACACAGGGACTTACCCGCAAAACAAAGAACGTCTTGGTAAAAAACAATACCGAATACCAAGAACTGCAAGCACGCGGTTTCAGAAGCAAAAATGACTTTTATATCGTTTCAGTAGCGGAACATATAAAAGCCATCTGTGTAAAAGAACAGTAACTATTTTCGTTTTTATAATTTCCACATTATATGTAAAACGGGGGGTGTCTTACCCGCCGTTTGGTGGACCGGGGTCTTTCGACCAGCCCATTCAATGAGCTCCCACAAAGTGGGAGCTTCTATTTATTGGATATCGCTCTTATATACTCTATCAAGTCTGGCTAGAATCCCAAAAACCTGTAAAAGTTTACGAGGATCAAACAATAGAATATATATCTCCAGATGGACAAGATAACAATTCTACAACAACTAACAATAACTAAATTATTATTAAAAACAAAGGAGAAATAAATATGAAAAAATGTATAACACTCTTATTGATTATTACCTTAATTTTCTATCGTCCGGCAATTATATCTGCCACAACTTCTAGCGACACTACTATTGTAGAAACATTTGAAGACGGAAGTTACATTGACACAGTAATTGAAACAATACCTTCGTCTTCCTACACTCGTTCTACTACATCAACTATAAGTGGTAAAAAAACCTCTACCTACCGAAATGAAAGCGGTAGCGCACTCTGGTCCATAACTGTTACTGGAACTTTCACTTATAGTGGTTCTTCTGCCACCTGTACAAAATCAACAGTTTCTACGACATCTTACAATAATGCTTGGAAAATTTCTAATTCATCCGCAAGTAAATCAGGTGCTACTGCTAAAGCAACTGCCACTGCAAAAAAGTATAGCAACAAAATATGCATTAAATCTATGACCCAATCCATCAACCTTACCTGTAGTAAAAACGGAACTTTATCTTAATAATAACAGAATGCAAAAATAGCCGCACTGTCTGGTAAATTGTGCGGCATTTTTGTCAAGTATTTATTGAGCAAATCGTCTATTGATAACGCTCTTTTCTAGCATTGTATCCCACATAAAATGGAGAAGCTCATCATCCATGATGCCATCCTTCCCCATTTGGAATATTCTTAATACAATTTTCATCTAGGTATTGTGCTCTATATTTATTTTTTGTTAAAATAAGAAAAATAGAAAGGATGAAACTATATGGCGAATCGAAATCTTTACCGACTTGAAATGCTTCTATTAAAAGTATTAGAGGAAGGCGATTGTTATGGATATGAACTTACACAAACATTAAAAGGGCGTTCCAATGGGAGAATCAGCATTGCAGAAGGTACTTTATATCCCATCTTATATAAACTTTTAGATCAGGGATTTATTTCCGACCGTAAAGAGTTAGTAGGAAAACGCCAAACAAGGGTATATTATCATCTAGAAGAACCAGGAAAAGCTCACTTGGCACAATTATTACATGATTATTACGATTTGGTAGATGCAATCCAATCAATCCTCACTCACCCGAAACAACAGGACTAATTGGAATGCAACCATATTACTGCAAAAATATAATACGGAAGGCTTTTGCGTTAAAAGCAATTATCCAATATACAAGACGTACAAGTCACAATTGCTTCAAATACAGCAAATGCCTTATACTCTTTTTGATGTTACCAACCTGCTTGATGCTCTTTTCAATTAAAAAAAACAGAACATACATTGTTGTTAAAAATCGAATTCTCCATTTTTTTAATTTAAATCTAACTTCTCTTTTATATATCTATACTAAATAACTATAGATTGAGAAAGACGCCCTAACATGATTTTTCTGTGATTTCCACCCATAAAAATACGAATTCCAAAATACAATAAAAAATTCAGGTAAACAATCTAATATTCCAAATAATAAAATAAGAAATAGAAGCTTTTCAAATTCTGCCAACAGAACTTTAAGAGAATAGGTTACTCGCTGCATAATACTTTCTCCTAACTCTTCCGTTCTCAGTAAATGCAGAAATACAATAATTAATTTTTCGTTTAGATTATCCCATTGCCGAAATACAGCCATAATCACCACCCCTTGCATTCCATTCACTTTTATCATACTCTTTTTTTTTTCAACCACTTTTCGACAAAACGACCTCAAATACAATTGAAACGACCCCAAATACAACTCTTTTACCTTGTAGACATGTTTCTTGTCTGATAA
>CADABQ010000055.1 GCA_902786205.1 uncultured Lachnospiraceae bacterium
GTCCGAAGTGCAAACGGGAAATAATAATCAGCGTAAAACAATTCAATACCACAGTTATCACAGAGCCAGACGCATAGACGCAGAGCCGATAACCCGTTATCAGCGTATGGGCATAACGGCAGCAGTCGCTTTGGTGGTGCTGATCTTCTTCGGCTATCAGTATTTTAAGCGGTTTCGTGATGAATTCACCCTATTTGCGATACTTGCCGACCTAACAATAATCGAATACGCCGCCCCTCTGATCGTGGACAGCGGCTTTCCGCTTTGGGCGGCTTTCGGCATAATTCAGATAGTCTATGTCATTATCCGTGATTTGAACGATGACAGCAGCGGAATACGGTGGTTTCTCGACACAATGTCGGGCAACCGATAGACAAAATCCGATAAGTTGCGACAGTTTGCAACAAATGCCACTGAAAGCTACTACAAGCCCCACAGAGCCACGCTAACCGTGATAGTAAGAAATACCCCTTACACCTCTTAAACGGCATACAGAGCCGTACAGAGCGTGTGAGGGGTAGTATTATCGCCACTTCTTATTTGAAAGAGAATGTGCAGAAGTATAACGACCCGCAATTTTTGGAGGGTCGTCAACCTCATTCTTAACTCAAACTTGTTTGTTCATATTGAACAAACAAGTTTAAAACTCTATAATTATCTACATGATAACAATTGACTGTCATTACAATCTAAAAGAAGATATACACTTCATTCTGGAAACAGAAAAAATCAATATGCTTGAATTATCTGAACGAACGGGTATTTCAAGAACCACATTGAATGAAATTGAAAAGAGAAATTCTGCAAGAGAAGATGTATGCGAAAAAATTTATTCTTACATCTATAAAAACAAATACAGAATCAACTCTGTAAAAGAAGAACTCATAAAAGAAAAATACGGTACTGTCTTGTTCCACGGTTCAAGAGATGGACTATCAACTGTTACTACAACAGGTTCACGAAATAACTGTGATTTTGGAAATGGCTTTTACTTAGGGGAAACATATAATCAAGCTTTATCTTTTGTATCTGAGAAAGATGGTGCTTCTGTATATTCCTTTAGATATTCATTAGAAAACCTGAAAATAAAAAAGTTTGAATGCAACCTTGAATGGATGCTTGCCATTTGTTATCACCGTGGCACTTTGGAACAGTATAAATCAAATCAGACTATACAAAATATTGTTGTAGAAACAAATACTGCGGACGTTGTAATTGCTCCAGTAGCAGATAATAAGATGTTTTACATCATGTCCCAATTTACAGAAGGGGAAATCAATGCAGATGTTGCTCTTCATTCTTTGTCTGCTTCAAAACTGGGACTCCAATATATATTTAAGACAGATAAAGCTTTATCCAACTTAATTCCAGTTGAAAAATATTATCTGTCAAAACCTGAACGTGAAGACTGCAGAAATAGGTTAGTAGAAAGAAGTTTTGAAATCGATACAAAACTCAAACTTGCAAAAAGAGAATTTAAAACAGGTCTATACATAGAGGAACTTTTCAAATGAAAAATTTTGATCATAATGGTTTATTACTGTGTGAATTCCAGGGAAAAATCTTCGAAAAATCTGCAGAACTGGATTGTTCTTCGTCTGTCTTTTTGAGAAGGTTTCTTCATTCTAATTTATCAAAAGCTCTTGATGATAACACCAATTCAAATTTGTCACTTGATGCGGAAGAAGGACTTTCTCAAATTACAAACGAATTTGGAGATTCTACCTACGGAAAAATTAAATACTCAAAAAGTTCTTTATTCTGGATCGGTTATCTATACCGTTACATTTCATATACCAGAGAACAGTCAACAAAATTTGTTATGCAAATTTTTCCCTATAAACAGTTAAATGATGTTTATTACACATTCCATACTCAGGATCCTGAATGGTGCATCAGAAATCTGCTTGAAATAAACAAATTAAATGAATATGTATTTGACAATAATTTCAGATTAAAGCAGGTGATAAAAGAAAAGGGTAATTACTAACCTAAATATTTAGGTTAGTAGACAGAATTCTTATTATATACAGTTGAGTATATACTTTATAAAATATACTTGCTTTTATATATCTCTCGTTATATACTTATATTAGAAACTATTAAGGGGCCCATAATGACTGTTATCAGCCAAGATGGAAGATTTGAATGGGGTTCTGAAAAAGACGAATTAAACATAAAAAATCATGGTTTTTCTTTTTCAGAAATTCTAGAAGTATTTGACGATCCATATCTTCTGACAAAATTTGACGATAAAAATTCTTCACTTGAAGAAGATAGATATTTTAGTGTCGGCAGCATCCGTGGAATTGTAATAATTGCAGCAGTTCATACGGAACGCAATGGAAGAACAAGAATTATTTCTGCTAGAAAAGCAGAACCAAAATTGCAGGAGGTTTACAATGCCTACATCAAACAAATTAACAGATGAAAGACTTAAAGAGATTGCAGCTCTTCCAGTAACCTATGATGATGATATTCCAGAATTCTCTGATTCAGATTTGAAAGGCTTTGCTCCTGCACATCCTGAATATTTCAAAGTTACACCTATCAAGAAAGCCATTTCCATCAAGATTGATCTTGATGTCCTGGAAGCTCTGAAAGCTCAAGGGAAAGGTTATCAGACTAGAATAAATTCTATTCTGCGTGAAGCTGTACTTTCACATCAGTAAAAACAAAACGCAACCTAGACTGTTCTAGATTGCGTTATTTCATTTTTTCTCGACCATTTATACGGATTATTGCAATCTGGAACACTCTAAGAACGGCCCATTCCTATATTCTTATCGTTAGTTTTTTCAAGAGTTTTCTGAGCTCTGTATGCTTTATATTCCTGGTCTTTAACCGGCTTTAATGTTTCTACAATTTTTTTAGTAAGTCTAAATGGCTCAAACTCTTTATCAATATCAAGAAGTCTGTTTCCGCCATCTTTCACCTGGTTCCAGACTCCTGAAAAATGATTCTGAATTACATTGCAGGTGCGGACATATTTTTCTTCCTGAAGGTCCTTTATAGCCGTATTCCAATAATTTACATCAGTTTTTATGCGGTTATAATCATTTTCCCATTTTGTGATCAACGAGTTCTGATGGACTCTATAGTCAAAGTAATCTCGATATGATTCTCCATCTGCTGCATAATATGTATGTCCGAAAATATTATGACTTTCCTTTTCAAGCGTAGGTTTTGAACCAAGACCATTAAGCTTCCTTTTATCCATATCCCTTTGTTTTACAAAAAGATCAATAATAGGTTTGCTCTGCATTTTTACCCATTTTGCCCTAGCCTTCATTTCTTCGCTTTTAAGAATTTTGCCATACTCTCCTACTGCATTATCAACATAAGAATATCGCTTTTCATAATTCTCCATGAACTTATTCCATTCAACCGGTGTCATATCAACAATTCTGTGATAAAGCTTAGTATCTTCAATTCTGAATTGCTTCTGTTCAGGAATGGCCGGTTTCTGTTCTACTTTCTGAGTCTGTTCAGCTTTCTTTTGTTCCTGAAGATTCTTAAGTTCAAGTTCTCGTTCATTTACAGTTTTCTCCTGGAACCTGAATACCTTGAATATTCTGAGTGGAGAATTTGCAATAATTTCTGCAGCCTTCTCTTTTATCTTTGTGAAAACTTCCTTTATTTTCTTTGCCCATTTAGCAAGACTAAAACCTGATACTTTCTCTCGAACATCTTCAAGATCACTCTGCTGCTTTTCATTCTCGGAATCAAAAACCTCATTTTCCTTGCGGTTATGGAACATTTCAATTTTTGAAACAACTAGAAGAGCATCATCTGTATGTTCGTATTCAAGTTCTGAATACATGGTCTGATCAATGACAATTTTGATTTCACTTTCTTTTTCATTGCCATATTTAATGTCCTCAAAGATTGCAAGTTTTTCAGCTTCTTTCTGAACAACTTTTCTACGAGGCTCAAGAACTTCGTTACGATACTTATTGAGATTTTCAAGAGTTTCAATTTCCATAATTTCTTTACGGATTTTCTCAATCTCCTGCTCTGTTCGTTCAGATTCTTCAATCTCTTTGATGAGACTATTACGTTCTTTAATGAGTTTCTGATATTCAGGATCATCCTTAAGAGTAGCTTCAAGTTCTTCCTCAGAAACATCCATTTTTGAAAAATCAATCTGTGCTTCTGGTTCAGGATCTCTTTCTGCAGACAAGTCGGCCACTCCTGAAAGAGTTTCTTCAAAATTGATTTCATTGTCTGACAACATAGGATCTTCTGCTGCAGCATTCTGTTCAAGTTCAGTTGTCTGAGAATTCACTTCTGCAGCTTTTGCATCTGCCTGGTTCTGTTCACTGCGATATTTTTTTCGCTTTGTTTCTTTGCCTTTCTTGGCCATTCTGTGAGCTTTTCCCATGTGCTGCTGAGCTTCACGGTCCAGTTCCTGGAACTTCTTTTCAAAACGTTCGATGCGTTTTTTGTTTGGTTTTTCCTTAGCTTCTTCTTCATCAAGCCAGAGGTCAACCTCTTCTCTTTGTTCAGGAAGAGTCTTTTCGCTTATATAAATCCATTCATCAGGATGTTCATCATAAAGTCTGTTCAAGACTTCCCTATGCAATTCATCCTGATTTTCATAGTCATTCTTTATTTCTTTTTCAATCTGATCATATTCTTCCTTATGTTTTTCAATGAAAATCTCATCAAACATAAGATTGTTTTCTTCTGCCCAGGATCTGCGGATTACTTCCTGCCAGTAGGTATGATCATTGGATTCACGGTCTTTAGTAGTCCATCCGGTTTTATCCATTTTTCGAGTTGGGATTAAAAGATGTGCATGGTCATTACTGTTTGAAGTTCCATCCTCTTCAACATGTCCGTGATGTTCCGAAACATCAACACTAAGTCCCCTGCTCGTCCAGTTTTTTTCAATCCATCTTTCAAGAACTTTTCTATTCTGTTCAGGAGTAAATTCTGACTGATAGGCTAAATCAATTGCCCTGGCAAATTGAGAGTTTTTTCTGTTTTCTTTTTCTTCAACAAGATTCCAGAATTCGCCGTAATCATCACGGCCCTTTTTGTCCTTTTGGACCTCTGCCCAGTCAGGATGATCTGCAGGCAGATAACGATGATTATAGACTGCCTTGTCCTTATGGTAAGTATGATTCCATTCAAGGCCAGTTGTTCGGTCATAGACACATGATCTTGTGTTGTAGGCACAAGCTGCAGTCGCATCTTTTCCGCCGGATCTTTTTACAATTTTTCCACAAAAATGATAAAGCATTTGAACCTCCACAAAAGATAAAAGTAGGTGTCGGGAGTCCGAGATTCCTGACGCAAGTTTCCAAAGAGGAAGGCTCTTTGGTCCAGAGGAGATTTTCAAGCGAAGCAGAACGGCGGCCGCAACAACCGGCCAGAGTGATGCTGAACGCAGAAAATCGTGAGGGTGGATAACCCTCTAGGGTCTTGGGAAATAACCCCAAGTCGCTGAAAGCCAGGCCATTTTGTCTGGAAAGTCCTTTTGGGGACTTGTAAGACTGAACCGGCTGGAAGCGAAATCTAGGCGCGTGGGAGTGAATTGCCAAGGGCAAGAGACCCCCACCAAAACCCCTTGCGGGTTTTGACTGAACAAACTATTTTAGGAAAGCAAAGCGAGACTAAAATAGTTTGTATCAGTGCGCCTTTATCTAATTTCATTAGTTAAAGGGTCTTTTATAATATACTAAGATATTTCTAAAACGGCAAGAAAACAGAATTGTTGTTCTTCATTTTTGCAAAGAAAAGCATTATATTATTAGTGATGGCAAAACTTACTGATGAACAAATTGACAAGCGGATTGAAGATTACAAACAAGAAACAAAGTTCCGTGAAGTCCAGAAAAAACGCAAGAATCTCAGAAAAGAACGGCTGCAGAAAGATGCAAAAAGAAAGGCCGAAAACAAAATAAAATATATTTTGGGTGGAATTATTTTAAGCATCTGGGGATATAAAAAAGTTTTCCAGTTGTTTGAAAAAACAAAAAGTCTCCGGCCGCAGGACCTGGAAGCGATCAATAAGTTCAAGGAACTATTTGCTGCAGAAATTGAAGCTCAGGATAAACTGATAGAACAAGCAAAAAAGGAGAATCAAAAAAATGCCGAAAGCAATTAAATATTACAGTGATGAAGAACTCGAACAGAAACTAAAGGAACTTGAAAATCTAAAAGCTCAGCGAGAAAAAGAAAAAAAGGAACTCCTGGACCGTGCAAAAATCGCCTACATGGATAAGCTCATCGCTGATAAAAAAAATGATTCTCAGTTCAATCAGGCAATGAATCAACGCATTGTAAAAATGATTGAAGGCCTGACTTCAAGAAAGGACAAAGAAACAAAAAAAGCCTTAGAAGAATTTCTAAAGCTTTTCCCAATTTCCAATAACTAAAAAAAATTATCTCTCGAACTTTTCTTGTTCCTCACGGATTCGAAATTTCTTTTTGGTTTCCCACGCAATTACATCATAAGAAAGCTCGTCATATTCCTTACGTTCTTCCGGAGTCAAACTTTCATGCAGAATAAAAGTCTTGTTATCAAGATCCTGAATGCGTCGTTTTTTTTCTGCAATCTCTCGTGGCGGCCGGCCGCCAAATTTTCCGTTTGCTTTTGAAGATACTGCTTTTTTGGGAGAAGCTTTTCCTCTGTTCTGATAAAGAATCTCATTTGCAGACTGCAGGGATACCATTTCTCTTGCAATAGCTTCTGCCTGATGGAAAAGCTGATCCAGTTTTTCACTATCCACATAGATCCGGCTCTTCCCTTTCGTCATATCATAAAGTGTCTCAAGTCTGGCCCTAAGCTGATCCGTTTCCTTTGCAAGATTCTCAATATGGCCGTCCATCATCTGTTTTACTGATTCCATAAATAAAATTGTAACCTATTTATATAGGTTTCTCAACATAAAAACAAATAAAGATCAGTTCAAAAAATGAACTGCAGAGTCCAAATTCTGAACTAAAACAGTTCAAAATTTGGACCCAATAATAATATAAATAAGCTGCTGCAAAATCTAAAACATTAAATCTATATATTTAGGTTTCTCAGAAATAAAAATATGTCTGAAAATCAGACAAGGGGTGTCCGGAATTCAGACATACCCCCGTCCGAAAATCGGACCCAATAATATAGCTAATAATATATTTAAAAAGCAGCAACAGCAGCTCTTTTATTTATAACTTAAATATTTAGGTTTTTATGATGATTTTTCAGAACATGGTATAAATTTTTCATGAGGTATTTTTCTGTCATTTTGAAATCTGTTTGATATATCCTGGGGAAGTGTCCCCAGACCCCACCTGCCGCGGTGATGCTTTGCATTACTCTTGGCCTACATGATTATTTTTAGGATTTTTAAATTTCTTAGAAAACTTGAAAAGAAACTTCCATAACGTTCTTGAAGGCTCAGGTGGTGAATTAGGCAAATTCCGCTCCCTCGTACTAACTTCAAAATGACAAGTTAAGAAGCGTTCTGAGAGTTGAGAACATGCCAGAAGGATTTCATAACGTCCTCGTTAGGACAGTATGGAGCCATCAGGCGTCAATCACCTTACCCCCCTTCGTGATTGGCAGACATAACTTTATCGGCTAAGGTTTAGCCGCAATGCTCAGCGCTTTATGCCGTTCTCCGCACGCTGTTAAGAAACTAGATTGGATCCAGGTAGCGTAAGGGATACTCCTCGCCTTGTCGTTAGGATCAAATACATACTTTTAAGATTTCTGTCAGACCAGGTCCCACCCTGCCCTGCTAATTCCACCACCCATCGCATTGTTCCCCTCTGTGGATGTTCTGAAGCTCGTTTCCCCGACGGTCTGATGTGGATAAGAAACTTGCAGCTGCTTCTTATAGCGTTTTCTGCAGCCTTTCTGTCAGTCTCGTTTCGCTATTACGGATTCCCCTGGCAGAAAATCATTGCAGACATAATAGCAAACGAGTTTTTTGAAAAAATTGAAAAGTTTTGCTTAATAGGTTTTAAACGTTTTAAAGGTATTAGGAATTTTAGAAAATTCTAAATCCTTATAAGACAAGGACTTACGAGGGGTAAATTTATTTTTTGCGCATTAGGTTAGGTCCGTTTGCGCATTAGGTTGGGTCTTTTTGCGCATTAGGTTAGGTCCGTTTGCGCATTAGGTTGGGTCTTTTTGCGCATTAGGTTGGCTCCTTTTTTGACTTTTTTTTCCTTCTTTGCATCGATTTTTTCTTTTCTCAATTTCATAATATCATCAGGATAATCAGCCATTTCATATTTGATGTAGCATTCCTTTAATGCTGCATAGCCATATCCCTGAATCTGCTCGTCTGTAAGCGGACTTCGTTTTTTATTACACCATTCCCAATCCTGCAGAATTTTCATGTCCTTTAAGTAATCCATTGTTTTTTCCAATGGCTCAATAATTCGGTCATAATAATGGCGGTTTGTCTGTCTTACAGTCTCAAAAGAAGGTATATCTGATACAGATTCCAGGAGCTTTTCAAGACTGATCAAACCTTTATTGGATTTCCAATAATTCTCGCTATACATTACCGACAGTTTATTTGTTACAGATAATGCATTTGGGTAACGCATTACATCAATTCCAAAGGCTCTGTTTGGGAAATATGTAATGTAGTTGCGTTCCACAAGATATTTAACCAAGTCATAGTTCAAAATAAAGAAGTAATTCTTAGATCTTTTTATAAGACTTTGCTCAGTTCCTTTTCCTGAAAATATTTCCAATGAGTATTTTTTTACAGTTTGGTCCTTCGGATTAAACTCCTCAAAATCCAATGTGATATTTTTAAGAGTCTCGTAATACTCTTTCAATCTCTGAACGGCCTTCTTACGATCAGGAACACCGAAAGAAGAAATAAAATCATCAAGATCAAGATAAACTTCCCTACTCTCTTTGTTTTCAATCTCTGAAACATTAGTTTTTACGCTAATATCCTTTGTGTATTTACATAGGATGTTGTAGAAAAATAAAATCGATTTTCCCAGGCTAGAAGAATTATCAAATTCCTTTACGGTAACTTTTACATCTTCACTTGTGAAAAGCTCTCCTTCGTTTACTTCTGGATGATAAGTAAACTGTGCAGTAATGGCCCTGCTCGATGTTGGAATCTTTGCAAGCTCATTAGTTCCTTTAGCGTTAAGCATTGCATTATAATTCTCATCTTCTTTGGTTGGAGGAATAACAATACCGTCTTGTCCTACACTAATATTTTTCTTTGACATTTATCCCCCACTTGTTTTTGCCATCTCTCTCAGGATATTTGAAATTTCCGTATTTAGTTCCATCCGGTCTCATATAAGCAAGTTGCCAATCAGGATTATCAAATAATTCAAATTCCATCAGGTTATTCAATATTACTTCGTAATTGCTGCACCAGGTCAAAATCAGAGAATCAAGATGACTCAAAATTGCAACTTTTTCAGTAAGCTTCAACATTTCAGGATCAAGCCGCCATTCGTTCAAGTCTATTTTTCTAAAACAATTGATTGTGTTTTGGGATGCCGTGTATTTTTCCAGTTTGTCTACAAGATTATTAAAATAAGCCAGTTTTTCTTGAAGCTCTGTCATATCAAACATGTAGCATTTCATAAATGGCAAATGATAGGCTTTCATCAATATAGCAATTAAACTATTTACAGCCATCAAACCTCTTACTGCCTGATGACATAAAGCATAATTACATTTTATCCCTTCAATATTTTCTGGGACATTGTAAAAATTCTTGAATGTCAGCAGATCCGTTGCATCCATATTTTTATTACGTTCTAATGTTTTTTCGGCTCTGATAATTTCCTCTAGCGACAATTCGATACCAAGAAACCAACGAAAAAAAGCATAATTATAACTTTTTGCCTGCTTTGACAGATTTGTAATAAGGTTTCCAATCTGTGTCATATAATAAAAATCATCATATTCCGGTTTTGTGAGTTCATTGCTTTTTCTTGTAATCTCTGCGGTGCTTACTCCTTTAGTTGCCGTTCCAGATTGAACGGCCGCGAGCATTTTTAATAATTTTATTCCTAATTCTTCACCGGTCATAATTCAAAAAATCCCTTAAAACGAGCTTCTGCGTCTTAGACGTAAATTACTCTATTTCTTCTGAATTCCCTCTAAAAAGGGCCTTCTAGGGCCTCTAACGGCCTATTTATCGACCTACTCTAGCCGACAAAGTTTTTCTAAAACCCGATTCCCTGATCTCAATATTTCCGTCTGCTATTTCAGACAGAATATAATCAAAAGTCATTCTTGAACCCTGAGCAAATGAATATCCGGCACCACCGAAAACTTTTTTTAGTTCTTCATACATAGACTTACTCATGTTGAAGTTTACGGCCTGTGTCTCATTATTCCGTTCTTTTTTTGTCTGAGTTTCTTTTACTTCAGTCATGTCCTGAACAACAGTAAGTGTATTCTTTAAAGCTTCTGTTGCAGCTTCATTCATTACGTCTTTATTTGATTTTATAGTTCCTTTAGCCATACATAACCTCGTTTCTTTATTTTTCAATATCAGCAACTATCTGATTCAATGCTTCCTGTGTTTCAGGCTTCATTCCCAATTCCTGCAAGGCAACACACTGTAATTCAGCTTTCTTAAAACCTTGTTCCATCGGAACCAAATATTTTTTGCTTTCCAAAGCCATGATTCCTGGCAGTAAGGCTTTCTGCACAGCTTTGCTTTTCTCATACTGATTAAAAATAATTTTGTCGCAGATAGGAGTCTCTTTTCTTCCACGCAATTCCTTTAAATCGATGTAAAAGTTTACCATTCCATCAAGTGATGACTTTGCGATCTGCAGAACCGGGAGAACTTCATCCGATGCCTTTATATATTTTTGAGTTGCTTTTGAGAGTGAGGGTGGTGTATCGAAAACAAGATAATCAAAACCTAATTTCTGAGCATCCTCAACAAGATAATCCACAACATCATTTCTTTTTTCATCAAGAACACCTGAAGTGTTCCACTCAAACAACCGGCCATTTGCAAGTCTATCCTTTGATGGGATTATGTAGAGGTTATCGTAGTTTGTTTTATAAATACAATTTTCAAGGCCAATCGAATCGTTATACAAAAAATCAGCAAGTTCATTTTCAATGGTTCGCTTATTCAAAAACTGCTTTGTAAGGTTAGCCTGAAAATCTGTATCAACCATCAAAACTTTTTTTCCCTTGATCACAAATTCTACAGAAATTGCTCCTGCCAGAGATGTTTTTCCAACACCACCTTTGTTATTGTAAATGCAGATTGTTTTCATACCCTCAGAATTTCCTTTTTTACAAAATAAAATTTAATAGTATCTTAATAGTAACATACTATTTATTTAATTGCAATTATAATATATTATTACTATCGTCTTTAATAGTGTTAATAGTATTTTAATAGTAATTTACTATTAAAATACTATTGCAAAAATACAGACGCAAATAACGGGCTTTTAAGAGGGGTTTTTAAATAAAATCGACAAATTACTCGACCGATGCATTTTGAAGCGATTCTGGGCCGTTTTTGAGTTTCCGCAGCATCTCTCCTATATACAAACACAGTCTCCTATTTTCAATGACAAAATAGGAGACTTGCCGTTTCTACTGCAGAGTTAATTCTAAAAATGCTAAAGCTTGCCGTAAAAAATAAAACTGCCAACATACCGAATGAAATATAGCCAAATCACCGAATAACCGCTTGCTTAAGGAAAATAATTTCCAAAATCTCCTATTGTTAATACCACGCTCCTACTTTTTATGCTATAATAGGAGAGATAGGAGAATAATAGGGGAATGCGAACTTTTGATTATTCAAAACTGAACTGCATCATTGATAATGAAATCATGGGCTACATTGCCAAAATACATGAATACAAAGGCAGGCAGCAGCTTTTCATCAGCCAGAAAAAAGAGAAACTAGAAAAACTGGTTGAAATAGCAAAGATTCAAAGTACAGAAAGCTCTAACAAAATTGAAGGTATTGTAACTACAAACACTCGAATCAAGCAGCTGGTCCAGGAAAAAACTGCTCCAAAAAACAGAGATGAAAAAGAGATTATGGGCTATCGTGATGTTCTTAATATAATTCACGAAAATTTTGAATACATTCCCATCACCCCTAGCTACATTCTGCAACTACATAAATATCTTTATCAGTATTCAAATCCTGATTTTGGAGGAAAGTTCAAAAATACTCAGAATTACATTGTTGCAAATCTCCCAGATGGAACTTCAAACGTTCTTTTTGAACCTCTCAGTCCAATTGAAACACCTATTGCTATGGAACAACTTTGTGACACCTTCAATAAAGCAATGAGTCTTGGCGAAATTGATTCTCTTCTATTGATTAGCAACTTTATAAAAGACTTTTTGTGCATTCATCCTTTTAATGATGGAAACGGAAGAATGTCACGATTGCTTACAACACTTCTGCTTTACAGGTCCGGCTTTGTTGTTTGTAAGTACATCAGTTTGGAAAAGAAAATCGAAAAAACAAAAGACACTTATTACGATGTTTTGGAAGAAAGCTCTGCAAACTGGCAGGACGGAACAAATGATAACACAGCTTTTGTAAAATATATCCTGGGAATCGTCCTTTCTGCATATAGGGATTTTGAAGAAAGATTGAACCTTATAGAAGATAAAATTTCAGCCTATAAAATGGTTGAAAGGGTAGTGAAGGAACGTCTTGGCAAATTCACAAAAAGTGACATTCAGGAACACTGTCCGACACTTGCACGACAGACAATTGAAAAGGCCCTTAAACAACTTTGTGATGAAAACAAAATTGAAAAACACGGACAGTCAAACAAGACTTTCTATGTGAGAAAAACAATATAGAAAAATCACGATGTCAGTCATTGACACCTTAGGTCTTTACAATAAAAAGAATAAATCTTGCCGAAACAGACAAAAAATGGGTAGACGATCCAGTTGATACTGTTTTAGACACAATTGTTTCCTTCCTGGAGGAATTAAATTAATAACTTGCTTGCAGGCTTTGAGTTTTAGGCGAAAAGACTACAAGGGCGCAATACACATTAGCCAAGGCTAACGTATGCGCTAGGGGGACACCTAGAACCCAAAGAAAAGACAAATTATGGATGGATTCAGAATATTAGAAATCACACAGCCAAGTGAACTTCATGTTACAGCAAATCAATTAACGATAGAGCAGGAAATTGCTCCCAAAAAGAAACGAAAAGTATCGGTTCCGCTGGAAGATCTGGAACTTATTATATGTACAGGTGCAAATATAAGACTTTCAACAATGGCTTTATCTGTTTTAAGCGAAAATAAAATAGGGCTAGTAACAATTGGAAAAGATTATATGCCAGCAAGTATAGTTCTTCCTTATGATGCAAATGTACGAAATGCACAAATTGCAAGACAGCAGTTAAGCATGGACGAAAATTTAAAAGGCGAGCTTTGGGAAAAAATTATTCAAAAGAAAATTGAAAATCAGGCAAAATGTTTGACACTTCTTGGAATTGAAGGAACAAAGGAACTTTTTGAAATGATGAAAAATTTGAAAGCAGGGGACCCTGATAATATCGAAGGAAATGCTGCAAAATTCTATTTCCAACAATTTCATCCAGGCTTAGTAAAAGGTATTGTATTATTTGATCAGTGCGAGGTAAATAAGGATATTCACGGTAGATGGTATGTTGAGATTAGCGCAAGTAATGCAGCATTACCATTAATGTTTGATTTTAAGGATAGATATTTTAAATACGAATTATGGAATGCTCTTCGCCTTAAGTCTGCAAATCAAATAAGAATGTATGAGATCCTAAAGCAGTATGAGAAGTTAGGAAAAAGAGAAATAGCAATAAATGACCTACGAGAGCTTTTAGGAATAGCTCCGAATGAATATCCTCGTTGGAATAATTTTAAGACAAGAGTATTGGACAGTTGCCAGCAAGCGTTGAAGGAGATAACGGATATTTCTTTTGAGTACGAACGTGGAAAAGTCGGAAATGGTGGTAAGTGGCTAACAATAATATTTACTATAAGTAAGAATGAGCCAACGGATAGTCAAATGGTACTATTTGAGCAAGATTTAGAAAACCATATAAATCTTAAAGCATTACAGTCAGATGAAGGAATTATGCCAAATAAGGACGACAGTAACAATAATAATGATATTAGCAGCGACATTGAATTTTATATGGTAGCTTCGGTTATTCAGAGTATAGCACCAATAACCGAATCGGTCAAGTGTTAATGCAGCAAGTGTATTGATGCGCTTTTTGCAAGCGTCATCTGCGCTCATGTCTGGATAAAAGAACTGATCCACCGATATATCGAACATTGTCACCATCTGATAAAAAGTGTTCAAGCTCGGATGCTGACCGTCGTTTTCGTTATATATGATGGTGCGGGGATCACGGTCAATGATAAGGGCCAGTTGATCCTGTGTCATCCCGCTGGTTTCTCTTTTGCGCTTTATCTCGCACCCTATATCGTGGAAATCAAATTTGCGCTCATCGCGTTCAAATTTCATAGACATCACCCAATGTAATTTTATATTTCAGGTAGTAGTATTTGAACGAATTACATTTTCGTGCAACTGCTGACTTGAACACACCGGTACTTTCGAGACTAATCTTCGTTGATCTAACAGTATAAAAAGAAAACTTTTGAATTATACTCCAAAATACTTGACCGATTCGGTTATTGGTGCTATACTCTAAATAACCGAAACGGTTAATATGTAAAAAGGAGGAAATGAATTGGACAAATTTTTGGCCCTGACCGAAGAAAAGAGATTGACCATTCTCAATGCGGCGTTCCAGTGCTTCGGCAAGTTTGGTTATGAAAAAGCCTCAAT
>CADABQ010000056.1 GCA_902786205.1 uncultured Lachnospiraceae bacterium
TCAATTATACCAAAACCATTGGTTTCATGCTATTTTTATGCCAGTTATTATTGAATTTTCAAGGTGCATAGGCACATTTTAATGTGCGAAGTTTGAGTAATATAATTAAAATTCACCATGAAAATGACGGTGGTTCAGGCTATCGTATGATACATGGCTCTTTAGTTATGGCGAATAAAGTTTTCTTATATTCAAATATTTAATTCATTTTATTTTCGTAGTCTTGCAATTCATGAAAAATATTATCCACGTAAACAGTATCGTTTTCAATACGATAAAGCATAAAATATCGGTGAGATAAAAAATTGATTCTTCGATAACCTAATTCTCTTAGTTTTGGATTATCACAAAGTTTCAGTATCCCGGCAACATTTGACAAACTTGTTTTTGTTGCCTCAAAATCATTTAATAAATTTCTTGCAGCCTGCTCACTTTTCTTTTCAAACAAAAGATATGTGATAAATCTATCAAGATCCTCCTCCGCATCCCTCATCAAAACAATCTTATAATCCATACTTTGACCTCATATCAGAAATGACATGATCTGCATCCCTGAACATTCCCTGTTCTCTGGACTTTTCCAATTTTGCAAGCATCTCTTTCTCGGTCATCGGTGCATATGGATTTGCTTCTGTCTGTCTTTTTATTTCAAACGGAAATCCATTTGTCGCAACAGCCTGTGTTAAAAACATTCTGATTGCTGTTGTTGTATCTGTACCCAAATCCTTAAATAGAGCATCTGATTTACTCTTTAACTCGTCTTCTACTCTAACCTGAATTGTACTAGCCATGTTCAACACCTCACTTCCATCTATTTTCTTTATTATAATGCTAAATCATTTCTATTTCAATACATTTGTATTGTTATAGAAGTTGTTTTTATATTTTTCCCTTGTTCGTTGATTCAATTACATTATCTGTAAACTTTTCTATTTACATGTTTGTTTGTCTGCAAGTTTGCCTCCCAGTTATTCCAAAGAGGAATACCCTCGCAATAACATTCGTATTAACAACTTTTATACACTTTCAGCAATGACTCCCCATCAATCCAGATTTTGAACCACCATACACAAGCGAATTTCCACATTTCCCAATCCAGGTTTCCAACTCTTTCACTGCTTTAGCCAACATTGGTTCCTTTCCTTGCAGCCCTCCAAAATGTACTGTAATATTTATCCATTTATTATTTTATTTGCCAACGGCAACAACGTATCATAATCGTATCGAATTGTCTTCAACTGCTTTTTTGCATCTTCTATTGTCCAATGTTCGATTTTCTCCTCTTTCGCCCATTTGAATGGACACCCTTTTTTTACCCATTTAAGCCTTATAAAGCGCCATGCAATATCACAAGCAACGTTCTTTTCATCTTTTGCATCATCCAATTCGGGTGCCATAATATGCAACTTTTCTCTGTCATTTCCACAATATTTTTCTAAAATTTCTTTTTTTTCTAAACAATCATCAAAATCATATTCGCTACCACAACATGAACATATATCACCACCTGAATAATATTCTTTAAAATTCCATCCACAAATATAACATAGTGTCATAGTTTCACCTCCAAAACTAATATACAATCCTAAAATAATCCAAATATGCTTTATATCTATCCTGTGCTGCCACACAAGTATCCAATAGATATCCCTTTTCTAAATCCCATTCCTTTAATCCACGATAATAAAACATCTTTAAGCTATCTTCCACAATAAATGGAACAATATTATATTTCAGACACTCTTTAAACATAAGCAATCTACCAACACGACCGTTACCATCCTGAAATGGATGGATTCTTTCAAACTTCACATGAAACTCTAAAATATCCTCGAAACTCTTCTCTTCTTTTGCATTATACTCTTTCAATAACATAAAAACAATTTGCATTTTACAAAAAAAATGTAAAAATAGTGAGTGAAAAACTTTTTTCATGCCAATAGTATAATGAAAAGCTTTTCAAGAGGTAGGAGATGATGAACATGAGGGAAGAAGAACTCATTGCCATATTGATGGAGGATACGGAGGCTGGTATGGCAATGGTAATTGATTTATACGGTGATGCTATTAAAACGATTTGCTATTCCATATTAAAAGGATTTCCAGAGGAAGATATTCAGGAAGCTATTGCAGACACTTTTGTAGGTCTATGGTCTGAAATTGCAAATGGACAATATGATGTAATGCGAAATGCAGAAATCAAGTTTTATCTATACGGAATTGCAAGAAAAACAGCCCTTAACAAAAGACGAAAACTTATGAAAAAAAGGCCCGTAGATAACATTGATGAAGTGGAACAACCACTGGATTTTAACTTAGAAAAAGAGATGGTAAGAAAGGCTGATTATGAAGTAGTAAATGCCTTAATTCATGCACTAAACAGTCCCGACAAAGAAATTTTCTTGTATCGCTATTACAAACAATACAGCATCAAGGAAATTTCGGAGCAATTAAAACTACCAGCAAAAATAGTAAAAAATAAACTGACCAGAGGACGCAAAAAGTTAAAAAAACAATTGTTACAGTGCGGTGTTACAATGTGAAAAAACAGGGCAAAAATGGAACGGAATATTTTGTTTAAAAGGAGGTTTTTCTATGACAAAAAAGGAGCAAAACTTAGAAGAAAAATTAGAAGCATTACATCTGTACATAGAAGAAGAACCAAAAACAGAAGTTATGCGTGAGGAAGAGAAAAAGGAACTATTGCATACGGTCATGGACAAGATTGCAATGCAAAAAAAACAGATAGAAAATGGAACAGGAAAAAATGTGCGGACGATTACACAAAAAAGAAAGAAGCGTGGTATTATGAAAAAAAATCATACAAAAGTGGCTGTTGCTGTCATAGGTATTTTATTAGCTGGAGGTACCATAACAGCAGGTGCCAGAGCAATCTACTTAAATTCACATTTGGCTGATTACTTTAGAATTGCTTCTCCTGCAAACAAAAAGGATGCAGATAAATTAAAAGATACAACCAAAAATATGGTACAAAATCTAAATAAAACAGCTACCAGCAACGGCATTACCTTAACAGCCAAACAGGTAATTGGAGATGATTACGGTTGCTATTTATTATTGACCGTATCCGGAATCAAAAATAAAGCTGCAGAAGACGATTTGCTTTCCACTCCAGCCTTCAAAAATCTAAACATTACCATTCCAGGTAAAGACAACTTACAAATTTCAGACTTAAAATGCATGGGACTGGAAAATGGTGTTTATAACTATGTTTTAAAAATAGGCTGTGAAAATCTAGAAGGTAGTAAGATTACGATTCATGCAAAAGATTTCGGCTATCAAAAGAAGAAATTTACCTCCGTAGCAAAAGGAAACTGGAAATTACAATGGAACGTATCCTATAGTGGAAAAACAAAAGAGTATGCTGTAAACAAAAATATTAATGTATATGGTGGAAAAGCAGTTTGGGATACTTTAAGCATTACACCTTTATCTGCATCTATTTCCCTGACTATGAAAACAAAAAATAAAATAGAAATGTCAGAAGCTTCAGCAAATGATGCCCTTTATGTGGACTTTGCAAATGGAAAACGCTTAAACACTAAATATATAGATACAGAAGATGTCTATGATGATACAACAAAAATTTCTATGAGTTTTCCTACCATCACAGATATTGATGATATCGTAAGTGTAACCTTTGCAGGTGTAACCTATCCAATCCATCCAGAAAAAGCAGTTACAAAAACAACGTATACGAACAAAGAGATGAACTTTTCTCTTCAACTGTCAGATGAGCTGAAACAGGTTATTACAACACCGAAAACAGAGAATTATAAAGATACCGATTTCAATGCCAAAGGTCAACGAGTAAACTTTATTGGTAAAAAAGACAATACAAAAATGACTTTATTCACCATATTCCGCATAAAAGGTATGTGGTCACCAGAAGAGGCCGATCACAAAAATCCAATGGCACACTATATTGCTTATCGAAATGGCTACACCTATTTTATTCAATACGGAGAAATCGTAGAGGAAGCACAAAATAAAGCCTTCGCAAATCTTTTAAATAAGGAATCTGGAATTGAACAATTTATTGCATTCTTAAAATAATAAAGGTAAAACATCTAAATCTATTGTAGCTTGTACAATTGCCAAAACTGCACACGATAGGCTTTCATACGGTATGTTCCGTACCGAAAATACCTACCTGTGAGTTGTAAAGAAGAAAGTAGTGATTATACCGAAAATCGCTACTTTCTTTTTCTTTCTATTCCTCCCACGATATGCTAAAATAAAACAGATATGTATAACAGTTACTATTCACAGCCGATTTGTATCAAGCAACTAGACACGTCGTACTCGCACGTAAGGGGCTAATTGCTTGATACAAAACTGCCGTGTAGGCAGTTCTTCTGTACATAAAGAAAAAGGAAGCTGCTGATTTTGCAGCGTTCTTCGCAGGTTTTGCGCAGATTTTTCTGAGTGTAGAGAAGAAAGGCTGTGAATAGTAACGTATAACAAGATGATTACAAAAACAATGCAAGTTGTTAAAAATCACCGAAATCACGGAGGAGAAAACATGGTATATCGTTGTTTAAATTGTGGCGCAGCAACTAAATACGACGCCAAAAGCGGTCGAATGGTTTGCGATTCCTGTTGTTCCATTTGGGATCCTGCACTTTTGCAGGCGCAGTCCATACCAGAAAACGAAACAGAGGAAAAAACACCAGAAGAACTTCAGAAAGAACGTTTTTCTTTTGGTGCTACGGCTAGTTTAGATTGTCCTGTCTATCACTGCACTGCCTGTGGGGCTAAATTACTCATCAATGAGGTGGAAAGTGCCACCTACTGTGCCTATTGTGGACAACCAACTGTAATCTTCGACCGTATCAAACAACAAAAACAGCCCAAATACATCATTCCGTTTCGTGTAAGCAAAGCACTTGCAATGAAAAAAGTAAAGGATCGCCTTTCCATTGGTTCTTTTATTCCGAAGGAAATTCGAAATGTGAAACCAGAACACATACGTGGTATTTATATCCCTTATAAATTAGTAGATTTAAGTTACAAAGATGTCCAAATCTATAATGAACCTCCTTCCAAAAAGACCACAAGAGTTCGGCGTTATTTACGGGAGGGAACTGCAAAGTTTAGAAATCTTACTTTAGATACTTCCATTTCTTTCAATGACGAATCGGCCAAACGATTAGAACCTTACGAAATGATAAGTCTAAAACCATTTAAACCAGTTTACCTATCTGGATTTTATGCAGATTGTTCCGATGAGGACCCTTATATCACAAAGAAAAAAGCGGAAAAGCGCGCAAGGGAATTGTTTGTTTATAAAATGAAACAACAACTCAGGCAAGAAGGCGTTGGAAGTCCTATACTAGTCTCTGAGGACCCAAAGGTTAACATTGAAAAAATGGAAGATATTCTACTACCTGCCTGGTTCTTTGTATTTCGTTATAGAAATAAAAGCTACACCATCATAGTAAATGGACAAACCGGAAAAGTTGTTGGTACCGTTCCAATCGATCGTAAAAAAGTTTTTCTGCTCTATATACCGTTAACACTAACTTTGACCCTAATCCTTTGTTTCACTTTGTTATTAGGAATCAACAACGCCCCCGAAACATTTAACAGTCTAATAGAGGGCACCTTACTGCTCGGCCTTTTATCTTGGGGAAACAGTATTCGATTATGGAAACAATATGAAAACAGTAAAACACTTACCATGGATTTACAAATGCAAGATTATTCTAAAACACGTATCAATGAACAGGAAGGAGACTAATACATGTTATTTTTTCTTTGTCTATTTTTTTCCCTTTTTTTAGGAAGTGGTATTTCTGCCATAATTGTTATGCATTGCATAAAAAAATCAAATGCATATGGCGAAAACGAGGGAACCTTTGAAGATTTTACAAATTGCGATATGGAAATTCTTCGCAAAAAAGATTCCTGGAATATTATTTAACCGAATCAAGTAAGTCCCCTACTTAAACTGCAAAAAGTAATAAGCAGTAATTTCCAAGTTTTTACGCCCGAAAAAACTAGCTTGTTACTCACATAAACCAAAACAGGCATTGCTTCTTCTCAAATCGATTTTTCCAGTAATAAAGACTTGAGAATAACACATAGTTTTCTTTACACCACCTCTTTACAGAAAAGCCCATAGGACATACCTTGTATGCGTTGTTGCCATAGTATTGCTTTTTCTTCATCCATGAAACTCTTCCTTTTATAATTTATTTTGGAAGTAGTTTAACAGAATGAATGGCAGAAAGCGATACACTTTGCTTTGAATCGCTTACACTTACGTAAGGAGAATATAAACAACATATGAAATACTTAAAAGCAGTTCCTCCCATTTCAAAATATGAAGTAAAATGAACTGCTTTTCTTACCTACCCTAAATTAATTGAGTATTCTCTCCAGCCCTTGTATTTTTTTCGCACTATAATATTCATTAATGACGTCATGAAAATATTGGATTTTCTTCAGAATCTCTGATTTGCATTTTTAGGGCTATTTTAAACTATTTACTAAACCATATACAATCATAATCATGCGGCAGTATAAATGTCCATTTAAATTCAGAGTCAACGAAATACACATCCTCCGAATAAAGCAATCGTAACATATAACATTTGAATTTTTCTGGCAGATACAAACGATACACTTTCTCTCCATTTTCACTGAACATATATACATCAGGCTTTTTTATATTATCAAATTGATTCTTTGCTACATCGCCTTCTAATATTGGCTCAACCATTTTGTAGCTAAAAGCATGCCACATAAATTGATCCATATGACATCTTTTTTGTTTCTCCTCTGTAAGTGATGTACAAAACTCACTTATCCATTTTTGTTTAATTTCTTCGATTGTGTACTCGTGTTCTATATTCCGAACACCAATCTTGCTAAAATAACTCTTCATTTTAAATAGTTGTTTCTGTCTTTCTTCTTCGTTTTCTATTTCAAGCTCTTCTATCTTATTTACAAAAGCTTCTTCTTCTTCCTTCGACAAACTCTTAATATAATGAACCAAAGATGAAAAAACACCCGGATACTGAAAGTCTGTTTCAGCCATCATTTGTTCCCATTCTATATCAGACACAGAAGAATCATTCCATTTACAATAATTTTCTTTTTTCATTTTTACTCCTAATCTACTAAATACCACGAATGAAAATGATATGTTTTACCTGAACTTTTTAACGGATGATAATGCTTATAATACCCCTCCGAATTGCTATGTATATCATGATGAGCAACTTTTCTATCACTTCCAGTTGCTTGTGCAATTTTTTCCATATATTTCTTCACTTATTCCACTATCAACAATTGCTATTCTAACATTTTTCGATGCTTTCTTTCGCATGTTTTGTTTTATACTTTCATATTGCATCACAAAAAGGAAGTTTTTATATAATACTATTATACACAAAAAACGCAACACAGCAAAAAATATCTTTTTTTCTTTTTATTTCTGAATTGTCACACACTCAAGTCTCTAAAAAGATTACCAAACAGACTAAAATAACATAAAAAATACAAAAATACCTTGTATTATAAAACCAAAAAAGATAGACTTGCAAAACATTTATCAATATCTTCACTCGAAAGGAAATGGTGAAATTTATGAAAAAGAAAAAAATAGTTACCTCATTAGCAATTGCCAGCATTACAGCATCTTTACTTGGTGCAGCACAACCAGCAATCACACAAGCAGATACAAAGTTAAAAGTATCTGTAACAAAATGTACGCTAAAGGAAGGGGAAAGCAAAACTTTATCTGCAAATCAAAAGGTAACCTGGAAAACTTCTGATAAAAGGATAGTTGTGGTAAAAACAACAAAAGGGAAAAAGACAAAAATTACTGCAAAGAAAAAAGGCAAATGCAATATTACTGCCCGTACAGGTAAGAAAAAGGCAATCATTAAAGTTACCGTAAAAGGGACAACACCAAAGCCTACCGAAACTCCAAAAACAACGCCAGCACCTACTGCCATGCCAGCAACACCTATTCCTACTACAACACCAACTCCTATGGAACCTACTGCAACTCCAGGTGCTATTACCGGCGGTTCTATTACAGATACACCTACAGGCACCCCAACCACAGACACAGAAATCTATATGAATGAAACTTGCGGTGTATCCATCGGTATTTCTGATGTAAAAAATACATCTGGAACACTTACCATTAAAAATACCAGCGGGCATGACATATTCTTTGGATTAGAATTTTCTATTCAGAAATATGAAAACGGACAGTGGAATACACTAAAAACAAATGAGATAGTCATTCCAGCAATTGGGATTCTTATACATGACAAAAATGTATACTCCAATACAATTCAATGGAAAGACTCTTATGGAACTTTATCCGAAGGTACTTATCGAATCGTAAAAACGATTTATATGGGAGAACAGAACAAATCCATTGCCAGTGCATTTATAATTGAAAAAGAAACAGTGAACCAAAAATAAAATATTTCATATCATATAACAAAGCTATGATAGAGGTTTCTTTTATGCATTGTAATTGTCAAGATCATAAACCAGATTGCGAAGAATATTCTCCTAATTTACTGGTAACCAATGTTGCACAGGAGGCAATTCGAAATCCTCATTACCGTTCGGAACTATGGACTGGATACAAGATGCAAATGACACTGATGTGTATTCCTGTATGTTCGGATATCGGCCTGGAAATCCATGAGGACACGGATCAGATTATTCGGGTTGAGCAAGGCTTTGGAAGGGTTTGTATGGGATTTTGCAAAGATGAACTAAACTTTCAGCAAAATGTTTGCAATGGAAGCACCATTTTTATTCCAGCAGGAACCTGGCACAATGTAATCAATACAGGTCGTTGCCCATTAAAATTATCTACCTTATATGCCCCTCCTCATCATCCATTGGGAACAGAGCAACATACAAAAGCAGATGCACAAAACTAAAAAACCACTTTAAATACAATTCAAAACAAGGCGTATGGCTAATCTAGCAATTTCATGCTACACTAGCCATACGCCTATTTATTACACATATTTTTTCCTATCGTAAGATAAATGACAAATATCTGAAAGTGCCTTCAAGCAAAGTAATAAAGAAGCAATCGTATCAGGATTGTTGCAATATAATTTTCCTTTTTCATAATGTGACTATATTTTGCCAAACAATATAGCAATAAAGAAAGATTTTTAGGCAATGCTTCTAACCCTACTATATCTCTACTTCTTACCACTCTTCATTTGGATATTTCATATTCCAATCTTTTCTCAACTTTGTCATAATATCCATAACATCTTTAGAATACTCCAAATGCATACAAGCGGTATCTCCAGTTTTCACAGCAGCTTCCATATCTTGCATTTCATAATAAAGTGCATTCAAGGTATCTCCACACTCCACCTCTGTTTTCTCTCCTGTTTCGGCATCCACCAAAACCGCTTTGTCTGCCCTTGGATATTCCATAATTTCAATATATCCTTTTTCGCAACTGATCATAGCTCTTTTTGGTTGCTTTGAATGCATCGACAGTGCTACTGTTGCCATCTGATCCTGCTTATTTTTCAATAATATTGTTGCCTGTTCATCAGAACCTGTCGGCGATGCTTTCCATTGACTCACAATATCTGTTGGCGTTTCGTCCATAAAACTTCTTACGATGGAAAGTGCATAGACACCAATATCAAGCATGGCTCCACCCGCTAAATTCATATTGAAAAAGCGGTTATTCATGTCATACTCTTTAAAACTTCCAAAGTTTACCGTTATCATTTGCACCTTTCCCAACTGATTGCTTTTTACAATATCCCACAATTTTTTATAGATAGGCATGTGCCAAATAGTCATTGCTTCTGCCATAATCAACTGCTTCTGGTTCGCCAATGCTATCATACTGTCAAGTTCTCTGCTATTCAATGTAATGGATTTTTCTACCAAAAGATGCTTTCCATGTTGCAATGCCTTTTCCATAAATGCATAATGGGTATTGTGAGGACTGGTGATATAAATAATATCCACATCTTCATCCTCAAACATATCATCAATTCCATCATATACCTTTTGTACATCATACTTATTCGCAAACGCAATCGCCTTTTCATGGGTACGATTTGCCACCGCATATAGATTTTTCCCCATTTTTTGTAATGCCTGTGCCATCTCATTTGCAATCACACCTGTACCAAGTACCGCCCAATTCAAATTTTCTTTCATCTACTGCCCCTTCATTCTTTTAGACATATTTGTACTATTTTCTTAATGCTACCTCTTGCTGCCAATGCTGTTCACAATCCACTTCGCGAACTTATTTTACATCTTTCTTCGTGGATAATACGTGATACCCCTTCATTAATTTCGTATTTTCCATAAGAAACGGATGCGCGGTGCCCTGTCCCCATTCTGTGTCATACATTCCCATCAAATAGTTATTAAGCTGCTTACGATTGTCAAATTTAGTAACCTGATATGGTAACTCAAAAGAAAGTTTTTCAATAAACATCAATTTTCCATTTTTCAAAGGAACTAACACGCCAGTATGTCCAACGTATAATTCATTTTCCTCTTTACTAAAACTAGAATGCATAACTACGGTAATCAAAGATGCCTTTGTCTTAGAAGAAACTTTAATACCCTTCTTTTTCCATGCCTTTGTCAAATAGTTAATCTGTTTCTTTGTATTACTACTGTATATGGTATTTACGCTGGAAAATAAATTTTCAAATGTCTTGTACTTCTTTTTTGAAAACGGAGCAGTTGGCGCATGGTTATACGCATCTTGATCCATAAAAAGCACCGTAGGATTTGGATTCGATGTATCTTCCACCTTAATAAAATCCTTCAGCAATGTAAACGCTGTCAAACGACAATTGTAACCAAGAAATAATTTATTCTTTTTGTTCCATAATTCTGATATCTTTCCCTCTGGATAAACAGGATTTTTCTTTCCAAGTTTTACAAAACCTTTCTTTACCAATCCAGAGTTTTGAATCGTTTTGTTGTAACTTCGTACCTGTGCAAGCCAAGCATCCACCGTTTTCTCGCTAATTCCAGCATTCATTAAAGCCTTTTTTGTTTCCTTCTGTGATTTCTTATCCACCAGATTAGAATAACATCCTCTTTTTTCTGCCTTTTTTGCTGCCAGTGTTGGCTGCGTAGATATGGATGCTCCTACTAATGCCATTACCACTACTGCACATACTACTTTCTTCATTCTTAAAATTCTTTTTTGTTTCATCCTAATTTTTCCTCCATTTCCATGCACGCTTCTGCACATTTTCTTCTATTGCACATCCGATTGTAAAACGGAATGAAGGAAGAAGCAATATACTTTTTTTGAATATTTCTTTACATTTTTATTACGCATGTTCCAAGCACGTTTGCAACGCTGCAATCATCTTATGCAAAGTATCGGTTACCTCTTCTGGTTTGACAAAAAGACTTTGCAACAACCTCTCTACATTTTTTTCAAAATCTTTTGGCAACTGTTTTGCCTCTTTCTTTGCATACTGTACCATCCGTTTTTCTCCCGGATGTGTCAGACGATTCATAGCGAAAATAATGTCAAAATAGGATTCCAGAAAGGCAGCGCTTCTATGATTTACACTAACCCAATCCTGACGCTTCAGTGCCTTTTTTATTTGCAAATCATAAGAAGGCAACATACCCGTCAACAATTTCTGATTCTGTGCAATAATATTTTTCCGCAATTCTTCTGGATATGGCACATCAAATCGTTTCTGTATCTGAGCAAATTTTCCCGATTCATCATACAAAATACGACTATGTATTAAATTGTGCCACATACAAGTAGTATACCCATTGTGTGCAGAATGTTGTTCCACAACAGATGCTACCTCATTAGCAAAATCATCCGGATTTCGATAAAGAATATCAATATCTATCCCATCCTTTAATGTACAGTCATCCTCCAACTCCCAGAAATGATTTCCAATCTCCATATAATTACAACAATTTTCCAACACTGCTTTTCGTTTCCTCTCGTCAGGTACTTTCGTACAATAAATATACAAATCGTAATCTGACTTTTCATCAAAATTTTGTCCTGCCCTAGAACCACCCAAGGCAATGGCTTCTACCTCTTCCATCTGTGAAAATGCTTTCCATAACTGTTCAAAATACATCGAATATCCCCTTTCTATATATGCAGTTTTACAAGCAGTTTGCGAATGGACCACAATGTACATAGGCATCTGCTCGCAAATGCACATTTATATAAACTGAAGCCTCCCGCAACCTGACTACTTTCTAATGATTTCAAAACGATTTGCCAGAATATAATAAATACCACCCTCTGTTTGTTGTTGATAAAGATGATACTCTTTTATATTTTCATATAATTTTTCCATCGGTCCTCGCCAATTTAACATATCATTTTCGTCTGTTTCATCATAGTCGTAGTTACCATGATACAAAAAACCATCTCTACGATTTCTAACTATTTTCTCAACAAGTTCTTTTTTCTTTTCCTCTTGGAAAATCTCATAAAATCCAAACAATTCTGCTCCAATACAATTATCAAAAAGATTTACCTCAAAATCAATCGAAACAACCTCATAAAAAATCACTTTTGCCTTAACAAGAGATTCCTCAACCTCATAATCATAATATTGAATAGTAAACTCTACTATGCTATTAATTCCCTTAGGCTTTACTTTCAAATTCTTCAAGGAGCCATCAAATGTTTTAATTAATAATTTTGATTTTTCTCCGTTTATCAAATCAACAACTCCATTCCTTATATATCCTCTCTATACCAACATTTTGGAAAATTTTCACATCTATAAAATTGATTCCCTACATGCTCTCCCCGCTTTGCCGTGCGAACCACTAACTTACCTCCAAAACGAGGACAAGTTTTTTCAACTTGACGTACTGCTTCCCCAAAACATTCATGTTCTACTATCAATGATATTGTCTTTTTTTGATTTGTCAATCCCCTTTACTAAATTTGTCTTTTCCAGTTTATTAGTCATAACATAACAAACTAGACAAGTGCACATCCTCTCCCTAAATCCCTTACCTATAAGGGACTTACTGTATAGGACGCATCTTCCTACAAAAAAATGCGTGGCTATCATAGTAACGGTTTACTACGATAACCACGCAAGCCAGTATTACATATGAAATTTTTTATAATTTCCAGCTTACCGCCATCTTTCTACTTTCAATAAATTTCTTATAGGTTCCTTCTTGTTTCATTAAATCTTCATGGCGCCCCTGTTCTTTAATTTTTCCCTGCTCCACTACAATAATCTGATCTGCATGTCGCACTGTCTTTAATCTATGTGCAATCATGATTACCGTCTTTTCTTTGGTTAACGCTTCTATCGCTTTGATTAGTTCCTCCTCATTTTCAGGATCTACGTTTGCTGTGGCCTCATCCAAAATAATAATTGGTGAATCCTTCATAATGGCTCTGGCAATAGATATTCTCTGACGTTCTCCTCCCGATAAGTTTACACCATCTTCTCCAATAACGGTTTCATACCCCTTCGGAAGTGACATAATAAATTCATGGCAACATGCTCTTTTCGCTGCATCCATTTATAAATAGCCTCCTTGTTGTGGTCAAGCTTTTTTGTAACACTATGACCTAATTTCTGCCACAGGGGTTATGCAACCCCGTAGCGTGCCTCATAAGGCGTTTTGTAATTATTATAAGAATGCGGACGTACATGGTTATATTGCACATACGCAAATTCTTCGACTGCTGTGTAGAGTTCATCCTCTGTACGATAATAATGCTGATATATAAGATTATTTTTCAATGTATTGAAATATCTTCCCATAGGGGCATTATCATATGGATATCCAGACTTGCTCATGCTTTGCTCAATACCATGCTTCTCACAGAATTCTGTAAACTCTTTTGATGTGTACTGACTTCCTTGATCGGAATGTAGCAAAAGTTTATCGAATTCTATTCCCGGTTGTGAATGAATTGCTTTTTCAAGCGTTCTTTTCGCTAAATCAGCGGTTATGCTTTTATCCGTTATACTTGCGATAACACTTCGGTCATGAAGATCAATAATAGTGCAATTATAACGCTTGCTGCCATCTGTTAAAAATAAATAGGTAAAATCAGTACACCATTTTATATTTATTTCATCTGCATGAAAATCCTGATTCAGCTTGTTTTCATAAACCTTGTGAGCAATACCATGTTCATATGCTGGTTTCCTTTTTCTGGATATTGAAAACAGCTACATTTCAGTATTCATATATTTGTAAACCGTTAAGCAACTGATATCATATCCTTTACGAATAAGATACGCATGTACGGTTCTGTATCCATCCACTCCGCCATGAGAGTGATAGATTTCTCGAATAGAGTTTTTAATCTCATCTTTTTGACGATGATAATCTGCTTTTCGATTTTTAAGATAATTGTAATAAGCATTTGGACAGATATTAAACTTTTTGAGAAACCATCTAAGTCCAAATTTCTTGTTGAATTTCTGAATGAATCGATAAGCCTCTAATCGTTTTCCTTCGCAAAGAATGCCGCCGCTTTTTTTTAAAAGTCGTTTTCCTTTTGGAGTTCTGCAAGTTGTCTTTTCAGTTTAAGGTTCTCCTTCATGAAATTATAATCGGCTTGGGCTTCTTCATTTTTCTGGCATTCTTCGCGGAATTGTTTTGTCCAATTGGATATACTTGCTTTTGATACTCCATATTCAGCTGCAAGTCCTTTGAGGGAGCGTCCCTCCTCAAGATGAAGGCGGACAATCTTCTTCTTGAATTCTCTTATTAGGTCGGCGTGTTACAACTATAGTTTAGCACAACAATCATAATACTGCTCACTATTAAACTGTGTAAAAACGCTTTTGTAATATCGCTCCATATCCCTTGGTGTTGCATTTTCAAAGAAATATGGTTCATCTGGAATAAAGAAAAATAACTCCTTTGCACTCACATCCTTTTTTATTGATTTTCCATCAATGATTATTTCTCCTGAATCGGCATCAAATACTCCTGTTATCATACGAAGCAAGGTACTCTTTCCTGCCCCATTTGTACCAATCAATCCAAATACTTCTCCCTCACGAATAGTAAAGCTGACTTGATCCACTGCCTTTCTTTTCGAAAATGACTTGCTTACGTTTTTTATTTCTATCATCTTCTACTCACTCCCCTCTTTCATCTTCTCCATCATTTCTATTACTTCTTTCGAAGAGATACCAACCTCTTTTGCCTCTTTCAACAATGCTTTACATTTTAATTCAATTTCTCTTTTCTTTTCATCCATCATTTTTTCATTATAGGAAACAAAATTTCCCTTTCCTTTCACAGAATAAATATAACCATCACTCTCTAGTTTAGAATATGCCTTTTGAATCGTATTCGGATTAATCGCCAATTCCATCGCTAAACTACGAACAGAAGGCATCTTACTGTCCTCTTCTAACACTCCATTTAATATTAAAACCTTAAATTTTTCCACGATTTGTTCATAAATAGGACGTGTATCTTTATAATCAATATAAATCATCTATATCCTCCTTTCCGTATTAACTGTACTATTTATGATAGTACAGTTAGTATGCACCTGTTTTTTTGGTATTGTCAGGACAAAGTATACTGGTTCACAGAGCATTTTACTCTATAGGATTTATATCCCCTATAAAGAGAAAAAATTAGTTGTCGCATTAACGATTTTTAACCGTTCGTACAACAGCCACTTTAATTTATAAAAGCAACAAGACAACACCGCCCATGCTTACACGAAATCTTGATAATTCTGCTAAATGATTATAACTTACTAAACACATCCTCATTATTTTTAATCATTATGCATATAATAACACTAAGTACGCTCATAACGTACTAAAAAAGCTTTGTTATTATTGACTACAAGCTTTTTTATGGTATAATAATCTTAGAGGATAGTGGCGTTGATCAGCTATCGTGGTGTTGAAGCAATTGACTGTGTCGGTAAGCAGCCAACTGTGGAGCCTGCCCTTGGGTTATGCGATAACCTCAAACCGAATAGGTTCTTCGGAACTGAAGGAAAACGCTTTATAAGGGTCTTGCATTAGCAAGACTCTTTATTTTTACTAAAAGGATGGATAACAATGGATCTCTTACAACAGTCAGCCTCTATCTGGAAAGAACTACCTGAATATTGTTACGTATTTACTTATGGATATAAGAAGCAACTCTATTCCATCCACTTAACTTTTTCTCTTAAAGATTTTCCACATCTAGCTGGTTTTCAATATATGAAAGATATTTCCCTTCCAAATTATACTTCTGCCAAAATAGCAGACCGTATCTTGGAAAATAAAATCACCTTACATCAAATACAATCTGCTTTGCAATATGAAAAAATGATAAAACCACGTCTAGAAGCATTGGTTCACCTCAAATAATCCCTTGATAACGATTTTACTCTATATTCATATATGCCTCGCATGTACCCTTTTTATACCAATATCAAAGCCGATTACTTAATCTCAATCCATTTTAGTACAGATAACTTTATTTTCATTATAAAGTCAAATAAACAAGGGGAACTCAAATGTAACTTCTTATGTTGTTCCATCTTTGAAAAAGGAGATAGAAATTATGAAAATAACCAACGTTGTCGAACCTTACTAAAAAAGGAACGAATACATATTCCAAACAACACATCCACAATTTTGCTAAACCGCCTTACACCATAATACACAAACATTAGCACTAAAAAAAATACTTTCCTCTTTATTCAATCGATAACCCCAACTCATACGCCCTTTTTAAACCATCTCCATTCTTCACTTCCCCTTTTTCTTTTGCACCACTCACCAGCACCATGCCAGCGTCTTCCAAATGAAAGAAATTTAGAACCAGTTGATACTGTATTTTAATGGAATCAAATAATTCTGGTAATGTGGCTGCCCCTACCAATAGTAACGCAAGTTTTTGAATGGAGAATTCCTTTCGCATAGGGGTATGTAATCTGTCAATCACCGCCTTTAACTGTGCACTAATTCCGTAAAAATAGACGGGTGATGCAACTACCAAAACATCTGCTTTTTTTAGCAAGTCATATACTTTATGCATGTCATCCTCTTGAAAGCATTCGTTTCCTTCTCTCGCAAAACAGGTATTACAGCCAATGCAAGGGTGGATTTTATAATCTGCCACCGACACTACTTCTACCTCATTCTTTTTTTCTGCCCCTTCCACAAATGCCTGTGTTAATAAATCTGTATTTCCATTCTTCCGCACACTGCCAACCAATACCACAACTTTACTCATCTTTCTTTTCTCCTATCCCTTTTTCTATAATTCTTATTTTATCACAATACAACTGGAATATCAGTAAGGCAAAACGTTTTACCTACAAACCTCCAGACATTCGCATATCGCAAAACAATTGCATCTTTATTAAACCTTTTTTCTTCATAGGTCACACTTCCTATAGAGAAAAAAAGTAAAAAAAGTTGCCACTCTATCATTTTTCATAGAATGACAACTTGTAACTGTTCAACCCGACATGAATGAAGTGTCCAGCCAAAAGGAATATTTGTATCTTCTGGCACTTTATGAATGCCCCTAACTAAACTGTAATTTACATACTATATCTATCATTCTTTTGGAATCTGTCCATCCACATGCAGGATATGATTTACCAACCATTCCGTAAGGTATTCCAGAATACTCAAAATCTGTTTATCCTGATCTTCCACCTCATCATTATGATGTTCCATAAACTCGTCTAACTTCTGAATAAACTCCTGATGCTGAATCTTTTGTGTAAATATTTTCTTATAATGAATAGACTCCATGTATTCCTCTTCATCGGCAAAATGCTTTACAGTATATTCCCGAAGGTTCTCTAAAATCATATGGATTCTATCATATTTATCTGGTGTAAACGCATCGTGAAGTAACTCATAAGCCTCATCCGCATACTTAAATAACTGCTTGTGTTCCTCATCAATCATATCAATTCCAATGTAATATTCCGGTTTCATTTCATACATACTATCCGCCCACTTTCGTTTCTTATTTTTATTCAATCGTAAATAACTTAACTTGTTCTTCCAGATTCTCAGATAACTCTTTCAATTTTTTGCCTGCATCATCCATTGCCATTGCCTGCTTGCCAACGGATTCAGACATATCCAACACAACCTGACTACTAGAAAGAACCTCCTGACAACTTGCCATCTGCTCCTGTGTACTGGCAGCAACACCTGTTGCAACCTGCTCCACCTCACCAATGGAAGTTTGCACCATCTCCATAGCATGATTGATTCCAGAGATATTTCCGTCAATATCTTTAAATGTATGGTTTGTATCTTCCACAACTTTCGTACCATCCTGAATTGCCTGTATACTCTCTGTGGTTTTTTCTAATACCTGTTCCACCAATCCATCCATTTCTTTTGTTGTATTGACAATATCCACAGCAGAATTTCCACAGTTCTCCGCCAATGTTCGTATTTCATCGGCTACAACTGCAAATCCCTTTCCTGCTTCCCCTGCTCTGGCAGCTTCAATAGATGCGTTTAGAGATAACAAGTTTGTCTGCTCTGCAATATCCGTAATCACACTTACCATACGGTTAATGCCATCCAAACCGTTTCGCACATTATTTACGGCATTTTGTAACTCCTCTGATACATCAGAAATATGGGTCATATTGTTGGTCATTCTTCCCATATTATTCTGTCCCTCTAAAATATTATTCACAGTATCTTTAATCTTTTCATCTACAATCACAATGGCATCCTTTGTACTAGACACATTGGTTGCTAATGTACTTGCACCTTCGGTAACTGTATCAATCGAATCTGACAACTGTCCTATGGTTTCTGTCAAATTTGACATGGTCTGTTGCTGTCTCTTTGCTGCATCATTTACATTTTGTGCAGTGGCTGCATTTTCGTCTGCCTTTGTGTCAATATCTGTAGAAACAACTCCAATCTGCCGCATGGTTTCGCTCATACGACCTGTAAACGCATTGATATTTTCTGCAATCTCGCCCATCTCGTCCGAAGTCTTTACACGGACAACATTCCTTAAATCCAATTTGCCTAATTGCTTTAATCCACCATTTATCTTTTGAATTGGTTTTAAGAGAATGTACAATAAGATCCAAATACATAAGATCTGGCATACTGCACCTGCACAAGATGTGAAAACAGAGGTCCATTTAACCGGGTCTACTTCTTTATGTAAGACCACATTTTTTTCAATATCTCCAACGATAAAAAAGTTTGTTCCTTCTACCTGACTTACATACAAATAGTCTCCCTCATACACAACCAATTTATTTAGCTGCTTCTGCTCTTTCATTTGAGCTACTTTTTTTAGCTTTTTATCGTTAATATCCGCTATATTCTTTCCATTATAGTCCTTATTTTTCTTATTTCCAAACAACATGCCAGATGTAGCATCTATGGCATACATGTATCCACTGTCAAATAGGCTCTGCTTCTCTAAAATCTGAGCAACGGAGTTAATAGGAACATCCGCAGATATTACACCATTTACAGTTCCGCTGGCATCTGTAAAGTTCGTATATACTGAAATAATATATTCCCCACTATCCGCATCCATATAGGCTTCTCCAAATGTTACGTCATCTGCCTTGAGTCCTTCTGTATACCAAGGTCTCTCTTTCATTACCCAATCTGCATCTGGTGTCCACATCTTATCAATGTAGGTTCCATCTGTGAGTCCGGCATAGATTCCAGTTGGAATTAGTTCTGGATATGCATCCCCCATGCCAAGCAAATACTTTCTTACCTCTTCCTTTCCATTGCAAGAACGATTAATGGATGCCTTCACACTTCCAATAATCCATATTACCGGTTCAATTTCCCCATTAATCTGCTCGGTAACCAAATCTGCTGTCAACGATATTTTATTTTCCAGTTCCCCCTGCATTTTATTGCTGGTATTCAGATAAGTAAACAAACACACCATCACGTAGGAAAGTATGATTACTGGTACCATAATAAAAAGTATCTTTCGTCTAAGACCGATTCGTCCCTTTCGTCTCTCTTTTTTTACCATACAAATCCCCCCAATCTGTTTTCTTCTATTTTAGCATAGAGGCCATTTTTTTACAATTTTTTCTTGTCTATGTTTCATGCCAAATAATAACAGTGAAGGGAAGCCTTTCTTTCATTTTAAGCTTCTCCTTTCTTCATCTGAAATCTATGGGATGGCCTACATAGCATTACCGTTATAAAAATAAGCACCGCCGTCACAAATAAACTAACAGGGTATGCCGTCATAATTGTTGTAAATGTCTTATGTTTTGGAAATACGGTAAAAATCCAAAAAATTCGCACACCACACACACCTATAATCGTAAGTACCGCTGGAATCAGTGATATTCCAAAACCACGTAAATATCCTGACATATTTTCATACAACATACTAAACGTGTATGCAGAAAAAACCATTTTCAGTCTCGTATAACCAATGGCAATAACTTTTGGGTCCGCATTGAATACAGCTAACAACCCTTTTCCCACCAACAGTACAAGAATGATTGCTGTGGCGGTAGCAATTACATCGGTTCCAAGACTGTTGATTGCCGATTGGATTACAATATTGGCTACTGCAAATACCGCACTTTGAATCCCGGATGGCAGACCGATTCTCATTATTTTTCCAAACACACCAGAATTGAATTTCAATGCACTTAACTCTAACCGAATAATCTGATCTGTTTTCCGAAGTTTTAAAAATAGCAAAACAGAACTAATCACATTTGCAATTACAGTCGCAACTGCAACCCCGCTTACCGTCATCTTTAATACAATTACTATTGGCGGTAACGCTACCGATACCCTGCTACAAGTTGCTTCCTCCCTGCAAAGAAACTACCCGAATCTTACCTTTCAATTTTACAGTGGAGATGCCACCGATGTCACAGAACATATTTTCTGATATAGAATAAAAAATGGAGTCATGCGAATATGGCTCCATTTTTAGAAAATCATTACATTTAGCATTATATTTTTTTGCTCTTTACTTAATCTTATCATTTAGCAAGTACCTCATAAGCCTCTATATTTTGTTTTATAAGACGCTCTGATATGGCATATACATCCTCTGTGGATGCAATCTTTTCCTGCTCTGCCTTACTAAAATCAATCACTAAATATCGTGGTACATTATTTTTTAAAATAACTGCAGTCCCATGCTCATCCACTACTCTGGCAACTTTTGAAAAATTCTGATTTGCTTCTGTAATAGAAATCATTGTATTTGTATCAACTGTCATAATATGCACCTTCCTTTCACTTATAGTATACTCAAATTCTAGGATGAATACAACCTATTTTTGTAATCAAAGATATTCGCAATCCGATTTGTGTTTACTGTTCACACCCTAGTGCGATTAGTAACGGTTTCGCTACTTGCTCATATAAAAGCAAAAAAACATCCCCTGCACAACAAATTCTGTCATACAGGGGATTTGAAAAACTACACTTATGCTGTTTCTTCTGAATTTTTCTGGCTCTTTGCATAACTCTTCGTAGAGTTTATTACAATAATCAAGCCAAGTGCAATTAAGAGAATTGCAATCATCAACTGCAAACCGTTAGCAATAAATACTGCACCCCAAGTAGCCTTACCTGCTGGAATGGCAACTGTCACTGCACTTTGAATTGCTTTTACCATGGCAATGGTTCTTTGTACCAATGCGGTGAAGGTAACACAAAGCATAATAATCAATGGTGGGAACAACATCTTATTGCTACGTCCTGTTACCTTTAAGAATACACAAAGGGTAAGCAATACCAACGCACTCAACAACTGGTTCGCAGAACCAAATAGTGGCCAGATATTAGCATATCCGATTTTCGTTAATACATAACCACAAAGTAACGTTACGATAGTTGAAAAATAATTATTGCAAAGCAATTTTCTCCAAGGAGCAGCATGTTCCATATCATCTACGCTGAATAATTCCTGAAAACTCATACGACCAATACGTGCAACCGCATCTAAACTAGTCAATGCCAATGCAGATACACACATCGTCATAAATACCGTTGCTACATAAACAGGTACACCAAACATTTCAAAAAATCCTGCTACACCACGACTGAATATCTGGAATGGGGTTCCAACTGCTGCCGTACCATCCGATGAAGCGGCTGCACCAGCCACACAAAGAGCGATGACAGCTAAAAGACTTTCCAGAACCATTGCACCATAACCAACTTTTAGCATATCTTTTTCGTTTTCTACCGTTTTAGAAGAGGTTCCGGAAGAAACCAAACTATGGAAGCCTGATACTGCACCACAGGCAACTGTTACAAACAAAATTGGGAATAAGGTTCCTAATGTATCATTACTAAAACCTGTAAATACTGGTAAATTCATGGTTGGATGTGCCACAAACAAACCGATTACTGCACCGGCAATCATTCCGATAAACATAAACGTTGTCATATAATCTCTTGGTTGCTTTAACAACCACATAGGAAGTACCGCTGCAAAGAAAATATAGACAAATGTAATGTAACTCCAAGTATCCTTTGTAAAAATCAATGGGCAATTCATTCCAATTGCAAAGGAAGCAACAATGCATAACAATCCAAATACAATTTCCTTCCAACCACTAAAGTTGAATTTCTTTTTTGCCAATCCAAAAATTACGGCAAATACCATAAACATAATAGAAACCATTCCTGCGGCTCCATTTGTTTTTGCAGCTTGGGATAACTTTGTGGCATTGTCCGCTACTTCATATGCATTAAACGTTCCCGCTACCATATCTGCAAAAGCTGCAATGACAAGCAAAGTAAAGAGCCAGCAGAATAAAAGGAAAATCTTTCGTCCAAACTTACCAATATACTTTTCAATCAACATACCCATAGACTTTCCTTCGTTTTTAACGGAAGCATACAAGGCACCAAAGTCTGTTACCGCACCAAAGAATACACCTCCGATTAAAACCCATAAAAGAACCGGAAGCCATCCAAAAGCTGCTGCCTGAATAGCACCCGTGACTGGTCCTGCACCTGCAATAGAAGAAAATTGGTGACAAAAAACCGTCCATCCATTGGTTGGCACATAGTCCTTTCCATCTTCATGCTTCACTGCCGGTGTCTTTGCCTTTGGGTCAATGCCCCATTTGTTTGCCAGCCAACGTCCATAAAAGGTATAAGCTGCTACTAATACAACTGCTGCAATTAATACAATAACAAGTGTGTTCATACAAGTTCCCTCTTTCTTTTTTCCAGTCAAATCCTTCTCAGAAAATGCTATGCGTTTTAAAGCCCAATCTAAACTTACCTTTTTTACCTATCTATACACATCTTAAGAGTCAAGCGGATATTTGCAATTTACTTCGCTGCTTGCTCCTACAAAAGCGACACCGCATGCAAGCGTACACTCTGTCGAACAGTAATGGGTTCTCCTGTCCTTTTACAAAAAAAGCTTCCGTCCCTGCACGCACTTCTCAAGAATTCTTTCTCTTGAAGTTCTGTGCAAAGACGAAAGCTATCACTTCCGCGTTACCACTTTGCTTGCCAAAAACTATTGGCCTCTCTACCATCACCTGACTTTCCATCAGAAGATGTGTCCCATTAACGTAGGTTTCCGATCTTCACTACTAAACAAACCCTTTGGTCTGTCTTTCCTGAAAATAGCTCGCAGGTGAGGGCTTTTTCATTCCTTGTTGTCGTTTCTCATCTAGTACGACTCTCTGTAAACGGTGTTATAAAAAAGTCATTTCCTGTTCTTCGCATTTGACTATTAAATTAACTATAAGATAGTCCTTTTGATTTCATTTGTCAACCATATTTTTTTATTTTTCATAGATTACTTCAATTGTTTTGCCAAAGCATTCCGATAACACTTTAGAAATCGTTGCAAAGCCATTTTCCGTATTTTCACTATTTCTACTATGCACATAGTAATAATCTAAGTCATCTTTGCAATAATGATTATATAAGTTTTTTGTATCCTTGTTCATGTTTGCTTCTTCATACGACTTTGGCGATTTGATAAACTCACTACGTGCTTCACATAATGCATCTACCATTTTCTTTTTTTCTTCTACACTACTATTCTTTGCTACAAAGGGAAGTACCTTTTCTCCCAAAAACTGCATTGCCTTAGTTGGTCCCTCTTCATTTGTTGATAAAACAACTTCGTTGTTTATTACTAATTTTGTCATGTGACAGTATCCTCCTTTTTGAATCAATTATTAGGCATTTGCGAAACGCCACAAGTCGCATAAATACGGCACATTTTCTTGACAAAAAACAAATAACCCCTCACTGGATATGGTATAATAGAGTTGACAAAAAACTAAAAACCAAGCACCAAGAAAGGAGTTATTCTGATACTATGATACCATATAAACAACTAACTTTGGCAAATTTTTTACAGATTGCCAAGAAAAAAAAGTAACTGTATCCTGTGACTTTTTCCCTGTATCAAACTTGTGATACGCATAATAGTTTCCCACTGTTTTCGTAGTAATTTCCATACTATCCCCTTTCTGCAATCGCTCTGTCAGTCACGATTGCGCCACTCTCCAGAAAGGTCCGAGTGGCTTTTTTACTTATTTTTTGGTACCTGCTTTCCTGTAAAACAACATGTACCTTCGCCTTATTTATCGACATACCGCTTCCTTTTTTAACAATTCAGAAGCATCTACCTGCTTCTTAACCATAGGAACCACTATGACATTTTATATGTGCAAGTTCGAAATTGCTATTTAGAAAACGCCCATAAATTTTTAATTTGACTTTGCAACTGACTGTAATCCCAGAGTTTCGAACTACGATAAGGGCTATTTGGATCGTGAACCTGTAATTTCCCGTCCTTGTATGCAGTTAACACAATAAAATGACCGGTCGTAGTAAAATCGCCAGGACGCAGACTACAGATAATTGGCTGTTTCTTCTCTAATATATTGGCAATAACTGTTTCATCCAAAGAAATTTCCTTCCCCGTTATATGAAAATCTGCTACACCATCCGACATAACGCTCCAAGAAGTACCAGTGCCTTTTAAATAGTATCCATTGTTTGTAATATAATCCGCTACCTTTTCAGGTGTGGCCGATTTATCCTTTGTAAGTCCAATAATTACCATAGAGAGACAAGTTGGGGCACATCCGGACAGTCCAATGTTATTATCACCAAAAGAATGATCCCCCCAACGAGTGTCCCATTGAAAAAGTAATGGATAACCGTCCGCATTCCAATCTGAAGAATGCAAGGTAGCATTAGAAGTGTTTTTTCCCTTGTGTTTTGGATATTCCTTTACAAAGTCAATCATTTCCGGATTATTGCATAAAGCAGATAAGAGTTTTTTTGGATAGGCGTCCTGATTTTCATAAATACTTTTAAATTCCGGATACGTTTTCGATAACGTATATAAGCAATCCGAAATATCAGACTCATCTATCACTCTTGGTGTGCCAATTTCATATTTTGCTGTATCATTTGTTTGAAACAACTTTTGGAAAAGTACATTTCCATGGGCAAACGGCTGTAAATGTAGTATGGAACATAGGATATAACTACCACATAAAAGTAAGAATACGAAACGTATTCTATTTTTTCTTTTGCGCTTACTGTTTCTTTTTTGTATTTTTTCTGCCATAATCGATTTCTCCTTCGCTGCTACTTTTCACAGTTTTGTGAACTGTAGCGATTTGCTTTTTTAAACAAAATCTATTATAAAGTCAAAATCTTAATATTTATGAACCAAAACCTTAATGATTTCTTAAGAATACTCTTTTCTCAATGCATTGCTTGGGACAAATCTCTGCACATCTTCCGCAATGCAGACAATGATTCTGATTGATTACAACCGGAACCGAAGATATATCAATACACTTTTGTGGACATACAGAATAACACAGCTTACATCCAATGCAGCCCTTTCCAACAACATACCCTGTCTGTACAACTTCTGCTTTCCCGATAGTCATCGTGTCTCTGACAATATTTGAGGGATTACCGATATCAAAGTATTCCCCCTGTGCTTCATACAACTGAAATGCCTCAATTGCATCTTTTGTATTTCCTGGATAAATTTCTTTCATATATGGATTTTTCTCAAACATCATGTCCATATTTCTTTTTCCGATATTTTTGACTTTTCCTCGAAGGGATACCGCTATTTTGTCTTTGGTAGCTGAGATTGCCACATACTGCTGTTCCATGAGCTGATCGTAAAATGCTTTCCCCTTAGCCGTAAGAAAACACACACCATCCTCATCATAATACATCATATCTATAATTCTTGTCTGCGGATGTCCGTCTAAACCTATTGTTGCAACTGTGGTTGAATGTATTTCATCCACCAAAAGTCTAAGATAATCCATCTTTGTCATTTCACATCCACCCCTTTCTATCTTGGTATAATTATATATGTGATCTTTGTAATCATCTATTATGAGATATGCTTAAATTTAAACTAGCCCACAGGACGAAATTTCCTGTGGGACTTGTTTTATCATCCTATCTTCTCTTATCTGGACTATTACCGTCGGTTGTAGAAGCTACTATATCAGCATTTCTTTTACCACAGACTGTACTGCCAGTCAGGAATTACATCTTTCCCTAGAGATTTTAATTCTCCTATTGATGATTGGAAATTAAAATTCATACGGTGGATTTCCAGAGAAATCAGCAATCACACCGTGAGGATTCTCAAGATAAAATACCTCAAAAATAGGATTATCTGCTGTCTGATACTGTCAATATCTCTTTACACTTTTTTCTCAAGGATGTTTGAGTTACGCTACATCCTGTAAAGAGGCATAGTATTGTTGCCTCTTGATTACTGGCGGTAAC
>CADABQ010000057.1 GCA_902786205.1 uncultured Lachnospiraceae bacterium
AAAATGATATTTTCACCAAGGGGTAAGTGCGCCCTTTTTTAGTCAGAAAATAAGATCAATATTTTTTCATTTTGCTATTGACATTTATTAGCTGGACTTAGATGACTGCTAGGTCAAAAAATTTATAATTTGCTTCCTTCCCTAATTTCTTAATAGCAAGAAAACAAGGCTTTTCTTTTCTTGCCTTGCTTTCCTACTTTATCACACAATTTTATCTGTCACACTTGTATTTATTTTTTCAAGTATGTTCCGTCTTCACCAATCTTTCCACTTGGTGCTCCTGAATTCTGCAATACATATACACGCATGTTTCCTTTTCCAGAGCATTTTGCAGTTAAGGTACCATTACAATCCACGGTATCACCAGAAACCATATCTACATATTTTCCTGCTGGAACTCCACTAAAGGTTGCATCTCCTGAAATTGTTACACATACAAAACTGTCTACACCATTTGCAGTATAACGTCTCTTAAATGCAATACCACCATTACATCCATCGGTAGAATACTGTCCCTTTCTAAGTGCTGGCACTGCTCTACGAATTAAGTTCAATCTCTGAATGTGTTTTGCAAGAGGATAATTTAAGGTTTCTGCCATCTTACCCGTTGCACCACTATACACACCAAAATCTGTTGCTTTAACAGATCCTTCTATGTTATCTCCAAAATAAGCTCGTCCTGATTTTTCATATGGCGTTCCACTGCCTTCTCCACCATTACTTGACATCATCGGATCAATGAGACAACCCTTTTTAAATTCGATTTCACTTCCATAATAAATACATGGAATACCACGGAATGTAAACATTAAATCAAGGTTTTCTGCCCATGTATCCTGAGAACCGGCAAAACGTTGTTTTTCCGGAGCCTGATCTGGTGCATAGTCATGGGAATCAACATAAGTTACATTGTATGTAGAGTCATTGAAATATTTATCTTCGCTTAATCCAGCTCTAAAAGCATCTCCTGCATTTCTAAACGCCCAATGCATGAAAAAGTCGATTTCATCCAAACCGGAAGACTTGCTTCGATCTGGTGTATGATAGTCATTTCCCTTTAAGAAAGCATTATCACTCGTTGGCTGTGTATCTACAGAAAGATTATCATTAAAAAGCTGCTCTGCCGAAGCTTCGTTTGTTGCTGTATCACCCCATGCATAATCCTTTGACTCTTTCCATGTATAGAATGGGACAGAAATAGCAGGCATATTTGCATTCCAAACTTCCTGACGACGTACACAGGCTTCACCAAACATAAAGAAATCTTTTCCTCCTGCTTCTTTAAAATATGGAAGGAATTCTTTGTTAAAGGTTAATCTTGAAATATGTTTTACTGTATCAATACGGAATGCATCTACTCCCATATTGATGTAATTGATATAACATTCTCTCAAATATTTTGCATAATCAGGATTTTCTGTGTTGATATCCACACAGTCTCCAGCCATCTGTCCTAGCTGTACTCCATAGCTTTCCCATTCAAAATTTCCATAATGGTGATACAAACGATCTGTATCAATATCGTCATCTTTCATAGCAAACAATCGAGATTTATATTGTGCATCGCCTTGTTCGCCCTTGTCCAAACCTAACTTTTCGATGCCATCATAATCCTCTGCTCCACGTCCATATTTTTTTACACCCTGTGCTAACTTATCTGCCTTATCTCCATCCTTTGCCACATGCATAAATGCACTTTTTGATGATCCATCATCTTCATCCTTGTCAAACATATGGAACATATTCTTCTCGCCCCAGTTACCACTATGGTTTAATACAATATCCTGAATGATCTTCATACCTTTATCATGTGCAGCCTGGATCAAATCTTTATAGGTACAATCCGAAGATTCATATCTGGAATCTACCTTACTGAAATCATATGCATGATATCCATGGTAGTCTAATCCACTGGCATTTTCTACAACTGGTGTAATCCAAACAGCAGAGAAACCTAATGCTTTGATATAATCAAGCTTTTCAATCAATCCTTTAAAATCGCCTCTCCAACCCGGATCTTTGTTTGTTTCACTTCTCAGATAATATTCATCATCCCAACAGTATCTATTGTTACTACTATCTCCATCATAGAAACGTGTTGTCATCACAAAGTAAATCGTTTCATCACGGAAATCACCTTCTGTTTTATCTGTAATTGGTGGTTCTGTTACCTGTGGTGTGTTTGTAGGCTTCACCTCTGGGGACTTACCTGGTTCCGTTGTCACCCATTTGCCATCCGCATACCAATATTCGCCTGCCTTTTTTAAGGTAAAATCATCCGTCTGTTCAGAACCATTTGTAAACAGAAAATTTACCTTTGAAGTTGAAGCGAAGGTATATGTATAATACTTATCCTCTTCTTTTGTATCTTCCCCCGGCCAATCTACTTCTAAATCTTTTGGCAACGCATTCCAATAATAAATCTTTGCATTTTTCATCTCTGCAACTGGATAATGTACTATAATATCCCCTGTTGCCGCCACGATTTTTTCATCAACCTTTACTTCCTTTTCTTTGGGAACGGTATAATTGGAAGGTGCGGTTTCTGACCATCCTTTTTCATCATCATACCAATACTCTCCAGATTCTCTGTCAAACTCAGATGTTTGATATCCTAAAGAAGGCACGCTGATCTTTAACGTTGCAGCATCTGGAACACTACATGTATACCACCCATTTCCTTCATCCTTCATTGGTACACCAGGATATGAGGTTTCCTCTCCTGTAGCTTTCACATTATAATAAATATGTGGCTGAGAACCTTCCCACTTATAATGAATGGTAACTGCATTTTTTTCTTTTTTCGATGTCTTTTGTGCCACAACTGGCTTTGGCGTTTCTAAACCTGTTACACCCTCTGTAATAACGGATGCATTTTTATCTGCTACTACTGTTTTTGCACCGTCTTGAAATTGATTTGCGGCAAAAAAAGCACCACCAGCAACTAACAGAGTCCCCGCCAATGCTGCGCTCGCAATCTTACATACATTCTTTTTGTTCATAATCGTCTCCTTCCCTTTGTGCAAAGCACAATTGCTTTCTGCGTTGTATTAAACTAATGCACTGGCACATTGATATCTGGTAAAACTCCGCAGGATAATTCTTCATTCGCAAGATTGCCCAAAATTGTTACGATACACAGGTCTATAAACTGTAACAATTAGACATGAAACTTTTTCTGAATATCAATGTGTCAGTGCACTAGTTATACTACTCGCCAAAATATTTGAACCTACAATTTCTATTTGTTACATATTATTATACACATGTTACATTTTTTTTACAATATAGGCTTTTCACAATTTTTTCACACTTTTTTCTACATATTGACTAAGACAATTTTCAACGCAAAAACACGCCTCTGAAAGGCCTTAAATTCCTACTGTTCACAGGGTGTCATTCCCAATGCAGTAATCTTATTGCTGTCTGCTCCATATGTACTTCCAATTCCTGCATTTTCTGATAAAATAATTCTGCATTTTTTCCTTTCCAATCTTTCTGCAAACAACACATTAGTTGCTGTCGTATCCATTTGCTCTCCCGCATCCATTCTTCTCCTATTTGAATTATCTCATTCAAAAATATCTTCCTCTTTTCTTTCCTCTTTTGGCTGTTCCCATTTCCAATCCTGCCATAAATCCTGTTGTAATATCGCAGCTTCACCATCCCATATGTCATACAGCTCTTGCTCTAACTTGTCTAATTGTTCTAAACACTTTTCCCAGTAATCCATTCTCATTCCTCCAGATACCCTTTTCTTACTGTTATTTTAAATTTTGAATGGCTTGCAAAATTTCCGTATTCCTTTTTTCCATACTTTTATAATAAGAAACAGCTTCCATGGATATTTCACACAATGCAATTCCTTCTTCCACCCATTCTTTTCTCTCTCTTTTTAACTGCTTTATTTTCCTCATTTGTTCCAAACACTGTTTTTGTTTTTGTAAATGATCCAATAGTTCTGCTTCTGTCAAACGTAAAATCATGTTTTTCCTCCCCGCTCTATAAATGCTACTAACTGTTGTCTAATTTCCTCGAACTGCATTTCCCTTACTTCTATTTCTTCTTCCCTTCGAATCCCTTCTTCTAAAACGTTTAAAATATCTTGCTCTGTCTGTTCATAATTTCGAATCATACGTTCTAAGGCAAAACACAATTGTCTTTCAAATACAATTTCTTGTTCCATTCTCTCTTTACACCGCAAAAACGCCTGCATCTGTTCTTTTCTCAACTGCTGCAATGTATCTATTTTAGTAATGGCAATTTGCAAATCTTCCAATCGTTCTATTTGTTTATGCATCTTTCCTTGCACAAACCATAATGTTTTTACATTTACATACACACTATTTCTTCCTCTTCTATTTTTTGTAGTTTTTCTAGTAAGAATCCTTGTTTATAGGTTGTCTGTTTGATCTGTTCCCCCATTTTTTCGATTAGCAGCAATCTCCCCTTTTGCTCTAAAACCGCCATCTCCCATTTCTCTTGCTCTGCATTCTTTACTGCTAAGTAAAAACTACATTGCTCTTTTTTCGGAAAACATTCTACCTTCTCCCATTCTTCCTTACAAGAGGATTGAAAAACAGGAAAATACATTTCCTCTCTAAGCATTTCCATCCAATCGTTATAATCTATCAGACAAACCTGAAGCATTCTTTTTGCCTGTTTGTCCTTGCTTACCCAAACACATATGGCTTTTCCTAAATACAAAATTCCTTGTTTCGTGTCTACTCTCCCCCTCTTTTCTAACAAAAGCATACATTTTGTATCCTGTATACAGGACATAATCTTTGCATATTCTCCTTTTGGTACTATTTTTCCCTTCTTTACTTCTAACATATCTCTCTTTACCATTTGGTATAATTGTAACGCCATCTTTCTTTGCGTCATCTTAGGTTCTTCCCAAAAAAATCCAAACATATTTTCCAAATTTGCACAAGCAGCTAATATAATCCACTGATCCCATTTTATCCTATAAATAATATCGCTCATTCTTCCAACCACACTCCCTAATCGCCATTTTATAACTTCTAGACAAAGGTACGATATCCTTTGTTTTTAAATAAATTTCTCCCTTAGAATAGGAAATATCCCTTATTTTTTCTTTATTTACAATAAAACTTCTATGACAGCGTACAAAATGCGATGGCAATCCTTTCTCTAACTCTCCAAAAATGCCCTTAAATCCAATTCTTTGATGTTCCATATTTACATATACCGTTTTATTTCCACATTCAAAATACAAAACACGCTCATATGGCACCACAATTTCCTCTTCTATTCCCTCTGCACAAAAACATTCCTCTGGTGTGACCATACGCTCACGATACCATTCCCAAGTTTCTTCCACAACCTTTACTGCCTCCTCTTTTTCAAAAGGTCGCAAAAGCAAGGAAGATGCCTGAACACTTGGTTTTATATATTCCATGGGTGATATTGTTTCATCTGCTATCACCATCAATACACCTTCCTTATTTTTCCCACGAAATTGTTCCGCTGTATGGATTGCATGTTTTTTTGTAACATCCATGTATAACACATCTAACTCCGGTGCCTCCCCTAATGTATCCTGAAATTCCTGTGTCGTTAAATATTCTTCTAATTTCCACTTTGCACCACTCACATGTGCCATCTTTTCTTTTGAAATATTTTTTAACATTTTGTTTTCTTTTTGCCTGGAATTACAAATTGCAAATACATTCACTTTTTTCTGTTCCTCCATTCTTACTTTTTTGTACATATCGTTTCTTATTCTCTACAAAACCATTCTACCGTACTATCCACTCCTTCTCTCCAACCAATGGCTAATGGTCAAACCATACCTTATGTTCCAAGTCAAGCGGATATCCGCAATCTGCTCTGCTACTTGGTCATTCGTTACTTTTTTCAACAGGAATACGGATACGCTCATACATTCCTTTCCAACTAAGCATTCCATTCCCTGCGTATTGTAACTGTTCCCGTTCTGTAGGCTCTATAAAAGGAAATGGAAAATAGTTTTGTTCCCCCACATCACTTCCCACATAAATGCCATTTTTTTGTTTTGAAAAGATACGGAACATTCTATATTTCCTCATTTCTCTAACTTCCCCACTATCACAGGATGCAATCCAAATAATTTTCCTTCCTGCTTTAGACTGTAACACCTTATCCAATAGTTCCTCCAAATCCATTGCTTGCTTCCATCCACCTCTGCACATTTCTAAAAAATGCTTTAAATCATCGATAAATATCCACAAAGGCACTACGTCTGTCAAACAATTATCCACACAACTTTCCCTTTTATCCCCTAGTATGTGAAAAAAGCATTCTTGTAGCTGTTCCTTCGTCTGACAAAGAGAAAATTTCTCTACATCCTGTCTATTCAAAGTCGGCATTTTCTCCCCAAAACAATAAACCTTTTCCTTTCGTTCCAAAGCCTGCAATAAAAGAAACCGCATCATTTCCAGCCTCCGGCTATTCTCTTTCCCTAAAATCAAAAAAGCATGCAAATCTTCTGCCTGTCCAAAAGCTAACTCCCCATCTTTTACTTTTATACCAAAACATACCTCTTTCTTTTCCTTCTTCCAACCTTCCTTTCTTGCATATTTCTGAAATTCTTCATAAGAAAGTTTTTTTGGTATAATTTGTAATTTTTTTGCTCCCACTACATGAGGAAATTGTAATTTTTCTATCTCCGTTTCCGCATAAAAAACAGTCTGAAACGACACATATTCTCCATCTTTTTTTACAACACCACGCCCTGGGATTTTCTCTGTTTCTTCCAACATTACATGTTCACCAAAAAATGCATCTCGATCTGATGTATTTTGAAAAAGAGCAATTTTTTTCGGTAAATCATTTTTCCATGCGCTAGGAATATCCCTCGGTCCAAATCCATTAGCAGTAAGTATCATATAAAGATTATAACGATTTCCTTCTCGCAACAAACTATAAATACGTTCCAAAACAATTTCATCCGTCTCTTTTCGTAACCTCTCCATATGCTCTATTACCACCAAAAGAAGCGGAGACTTTTTTTCTTCTTGTTTTCTCTTATTTAATTCTATTTCCAAAAATGCAATACAACGCTTCAATTCCTCTTCCGAATGTGCAATTCCTCCCACATGAGGTATATCTAAGAATTTATTTGAAATTTCTTCCTCAAAATCAACAAAATAAATCCAACAGTTTTCACTATCCAACAATTTTATCTGTTGCAAAATAAACGCTGTTATGAAGCTAGTTTTTCCACTTTTATTTTCTCCCGCTAACACAATATTTCCACTGGTCTTTACATCTAATTTTAGGATTGATTGCCTTTGTTTCCCCGGCTCATCACACAATCCCATTACAACATTTTTTTCTGTATCCAGCACCATTTCCGGTCTTACTAAGGTCGGAAGTAAAGGAAGCCATAATTTTTTTGCTTCCTTATATATTCCTTCTCGCATAGCTTTTTTTACCTGATCCAGTACAAAAGAAATTGCATTTCTCTGATTTTGTTTTTCAAATTTTTCATTCCTTTGCTCTTCCGATACATTTCTTTCCTTTGGAAACCCTTCTTCTTTAGAGCCTGTATATGCACCTTGAAATTCTATACTTTTTTCTACATTTCCTTTCAGCAGATAGCCTCTTCCTACTGGCTTATGCCCCCACAAAAGTTTCTCACCCATTATATACTCACAGTGCACGGAATCCTGCATTCGAAAACAAATCCGAAAACCACTATTTGCTAAAAGAGTCTGTTCCATTTCGCCACCCACTTTTTGTGTTGTCAAAACCACATGTATCCCTAAACTTCTCCCTACTCGTGATAACTGTAAAATAGTTTCTGCAAATATAGGTACATGTTGTTTTAATTCAGCAAATTCATCCACAATAACACATAAGTGAGAAATTGGATTTTCTGGGTTACCCGCATTGTATACATTGATATGATCCACCCGTTTTTCACTAAATAAATGTTCTCTTCTTTGTATTTCACTTTTTAATGCACAGATACCGCGGGATAACATTTTTTTATCTAAATTTGTTAGAACACCTGCCACATGTGGAAAAGTTGAAAACTGTTCTGCCATCCCACCTCCCTTATAATCAATTAAAACTAACTGCAATTGCGCCGGGTTGTATCGAAGAACAAGTGACAAAACAATAGCTTGCAAGCACTGACTTTTTCCGGATCCAGTCATTCCTACAATCATCCCATGTGGTCCATCAGCCCATTCCTGCAAATTTATTTCACAATATTTTTCTCTTTCATCCATCCCAATAAATGCATATATTCCCTCTTTGCAGCAATTTTTTTCCCAATTTTGCACAATATTCTTGCATTCGTTTTCCATCTTAGCAACAAAGGGAACGAACTCAGATACCCTTTTTTCTTGTTTTCTGCGAATCCGTTGTAGTTGATGCAAAAACTTTTCATAACGTATTGCCATAGCATAATTTTCTAAACTATCTTCTTGTTTCGCCAAAGGTAATCCAACTGCAAGCCTTTCCCGATTTCTGCAACCTATTGCTACCATTTCCCCTAAAAACACAAAATGTAACCCAAAAATCGAAAAACTATCTCCCATTTTTAACCTTTCTCTCTTTTTTATTCTTTTTCCATTTTTATAAATGCCATTTCTACTATAATCCTCTATACACCAACCATTTTTATCTCTTTTTATTTTTCCATGCATCCCGGAAACCATTCCAGAAACATCATAGCGAATATCATTTTGCAAATCACTTCCAATTTTCCATTCTGTTTTTTCCTTTAACAAATAATATTCATAGGATTGCAATTGCTTTTTCTTTTCTAAAACAAGAAGCGCAAACTTTCGATTTTCTTTTATTTCATACTCCCATACATCTTCCGGTTCCATTTCTGAAACATCCAATACCTTTCGATTAATTCTTCTTAGCGCACCATCTTGTTCCTTTGCAAAATAATATTTTCCATTTTTATATTCTATTGTAAGATATCCTTCTTTGTTCAATACAATCTTTTGCCTTTCATTTTCACATTCTGACAATGCGTATATCTTATATTGGTTTTCACCATAAATCCATAATTCCATTCTTTATCCTATCTAATATACCAGTATGCAGTGGTTTCTCATATTAACAACTACCTTCTTTTTCACTTTTAAATGATCAATTTGTGCTGTTACATAACAAATTCCATCCTGTTTTCCCGTAAAAATGCCTTTTGCTGTTATTGTCCCAACTTTCTTCTGATCTACGTGCCAAGTCACCTGACGTTTCGTTCCAGATACCTTCCCTTTAAACCGAATCTTCTTCCAATTTCTCACAAAAAATTGTTCCACTTTTAAACTTTTTGCTCTTTTCTGAATTTTAAATTTTACTCTTTTTTTATTTCCAGCATTATCTGTAACGATTACAACATAGCTACCTTCTTTGTCAATTCTACTTCCATTTTTTATTATTCCTTTGATTGGTCCTTCCAATCGAATTGAGGCAACCCCACTTTCTGTATCTTTTGCATATATTTTTACACCTTTTCGATATGTTTTTTCTTTTATATTTATGGAAGGATTGATATGATCCTCTCTATTCGGAAGCGGTGTACAAATTGGCTTTTCTGTTGGTTTTATTCCCTCATTTTTACTTTCCCCTTTGTCTGCCTTTTCACTATTTTCCGGTTGTTCTACTAGTTTCTGTGCCTGTATTTCACAACTTCCAATTATCCCCTCATACCATACCGAAACTCTAACGGTTCCCTTTTCCGTAAAGAAACATGATACTATGCAAAATTCCTCAACCTGTTCTTTTTTTCCATTTGTATAGTTTGCAAATACTTTTAAATCTGATGTTTTTAGACTACCTATTTCCTGAATTTCTTGTATTACCGGTTCCACTTCAATGGATTGCAACGCATTTGGCACAACCTCTACCGGCAAACTACATTCTTTATCTCGCCAGTAAAAATATATCTTTTCTTTTGCCCAATCCATTTTATAATCGTAATCCTTAACTTCAATTTTTTCCCCATCATTGTACAATGCATACACTTTTGGTAACGACTCTCTGGTAATTTCCTGATTTTCTACAAAATGTAACTTCAAATTTTCCGTATCTATCTTTTCCAATCTTTTTTCTTCTACATGAATAACCAGCTCACTCATATATACTTCTTTTTCACTCTGATAAACAACCTGTAATAATTGCTCTCCTGTTTTTTCAAAAGATGTTGGATATAAAGAAATCTGTTCTACATTTTGTAGCTCCATTTCTTGCAAATAATACATAAACTGTTCCTTTTTTATTTCTTTTCCTAGATAAAAATGTGCATTTTCTTTTATTTTGGCAACAAAAAAATCTTGTTTTGCAAATAAAATTTCCCTTCTTGAAATAGTTAACACCACTATGCTAAACAATAAAAAAACTATAATTTGTCTTTTCCCTTTTTTCCACATACGCTTCCTTTCTTTACTCTGTCACCTGTATTTGGCACAACGCTCTCTGCTTTCCTGCTACAATCAAAATATTACAGCTTCCCTTTTTTTTGGCATATAAGTTTTTCCCCGAAACACTGACAATCTTGCTATTACTAGAGGTAATCGTCACAGATGCATTGCTTGGAATTGTACTTACTGGCAATGTTGTATGATTTCCAACCCTTATCTGTAATCCAGATGGAACGCGAAGTTCTGTAACTGGAATTGGTGTGGGATTAGGCTGCTTTGTTGGTTGTTTTGTAGGTACCAACGCTGCCTTTTTTGTAGCAATAGGTATTTGTGTAGGTGCAACTGTAACCACCTTTTGATATGGTGTTTTTACAGGAACATTCTTTTTCTCTTTTCTTCCTTTTTTCTGTATATACTTTGAATCTGATATCTTTTCTAAATTATTTACTTTTGGATTTGCAGTTGTTTCACACATATTTTGAACAGGTGTCACAGTTATGTTTACAGTTCCTACCTCCAATACATTTTCTATTGGTGCCGTCTCCAATTTACACTCTCCTAAATAATCCTTGTGTGTAGGTAATATTCCTTGGTTCTTTGACATATATTTTTTTCCAAAAAACAAACCAATACAACCTACTATAATACTTGTAGCTACAATAAAACTTACACTTTTCCTCTTATTTTTTTGCGTTTTTCTCCTTATTTTTTTTGCCTTAACAACCTTTTCTGCCTCTTTTTTTTCCTCAAAAAATTCCGAAATAGGCATACAAGCATCTAATGCAATTGTCCTATCCAAATCCAACGAACCTTTCATACATTCCTCTGCCCTGCCAATTGCTAAATAAAATTCCTCTGCCGAGTTATAACGCTCTTTCGGAGAAAAAGCAATCGCCTTTTCAACTACCTGTCTGACATAAATTGGTACATGCCTTGGAAATTCGATTTGCTCTCCTGCAATTCTTCTTTTCAATGCCTCCTGCTGCGCCTCATATGTAATTTTATAATTTTTTTGGGATAAAAACGGAAGTCGTTTTTGATTTAAATAGAAATATAATACAATTCCTAAAGAATAAATATCTGCCCTATGATCGTACTCTTTTCCAAAATATACCTCTGGTGCCATATAACTGTATGATCCTTTGATTGACAAACCGATTTGATATGCATCTGTATTTTTTGCAATTCCGAAATCGCCAAGTTTAAAATCACCATCTTTTGATATAAAAATATTTGCTGGTTTTATATCACGATGCAATATATTGTGTTTTGCACATATTTGTAATGCTCTGCACAAATCTTTTCCCATATGCAGTACTTCTTCCAATACGAGTTCTCTTCCTTTTGTATAATCAATAATACTTTCTGCCAATTCCATCCTGATAAAAATATCAAATCCAATTTCACCTGTACGCTCTCGTATCTCATGGTCCTCATAACTTATAATATTGCTTTTTCCCTTCACTTTAGACATCAATGTGATTTCTCCATATATGTCTTTTACAATACTATAAAAGTAAAGCTGTATTTCTTCTTTTGACATTCCTAATTCTTGTAATTGTAAAATTTCTGATTGGGATTTGGGAATTGAAATCACTTTCAAAGCAGCATATTGCATACTTTGAAAATCTTCCCGCTGAATTCGATAGACGGAACCATAGCTACCCTCTCCGAGTAAGCCATTTTCGCAAATATACCAATTATTCCAAAAGGGCTCACACGCATGTAACTTATCCATATTCATGGTATCACCCTATTTTTATAATATATTATAATACACCTCTGTATTACGAAATCAATTGCATTATAGCATAACATTCTTCTAATTGCAAAGTCTGTTTTTTCTTTTTTATCTTTTCTTTTTATGTTTTTCGGATATTTTTCACAATATTTTGCTCTAATATTCTTATTTGCAAAGACTTTAGTTGATTATATCTATGATTTTCTTTTATAAAGAGAAGTTTTTTTAATATTTTTGGTATAATTGCCTTTTGCCGTTGCATTATCTATTACTATTCCCCTTAGTTTTCTTAAACGTTTTTCTGCCCCATCTCATTATAACATACTTTTACACAATTAAAAAAGCCACTACACAGTCTCCTGTGTAATGGCTCCCTAACTCCGTGCAAAAAACGTATACACCTTTTCGCTCCCTAAACAAACTTATTTAACCTTATTATTTTTCACTTCATCATATTCTTTATATAATGCAGAACGTAATCCCTCATTTTCTGGCTTCATCACTGCTTCTGCTTCTGTATCTCTTTCATTTTCCCTTAGCCAATTATACAAGACCATGATATTCAGTTCTCCCTCTGCTCTTCCACATATCCACTCAAATTACACATATCCTCCACCTCCTGTTTAAACTCAATAGACATAGGTATCTCAAATTCTTCCTGTAATTTTTTCTTTTTCTTCTCTTTGTCTATGCTACTTGACAACAGTGTGGTAAGCAGATTCACAAGTCTATTTTCGCTTACCAGTTCATCCCCACCTAAATGTATCATAATAGCTGATAATAAATCATACCTTGATGATTTACTCGGATTTCCATA
>CADABQ010000058.1 GCA_902786205.1 uncultured Lachnospiraceae bacterium
AGATATATTCCTGAATCTTCTCCACAATATTGTCTTTATAGGAATCCCAAAAGGATGAGATATCCAGATGGATCACATTATATTGATTCAGATACTTTTCAAAATCACTGTTTTTTGCAATCTCCGTATTTTTAAAAAGTTCTGAAGAATCACAGCCGCGACTATAATAGGCATCAATCATGCCTGCGGCATGAGATTTTCCAAAACGTCTGGCATGACTGACACTGATACAATTCGCATTTGTACCAACCACTCTGTTCAGATATTCTAATAATCTTGTTTTATCTACATATAATTCACTATTTTTATCTTTTGTAAAACTTTCATTTCCCGGATTAAAATAAATTCCCATACCATCGCTCCTTTCTGCTTATACCCATAGTATAACACAAAAGAAACCGGTATAGGAATTTATTATACTCTCATGTTTCGTAGTACAAATATACATCTTCCAATGTCGGCTGCGCTTTCTCCACCCTTCCCATTTCCGGTCTGGTGCTGCTTAATACTCTTGCACAAATTTCATCTCCCACATAAGTTATATTTACAAGTTTACTTCCGTTTTTTTCTATTTCATTTATCTGCTCTTCCTGCACATATACATTCCAAACCATGTCTTCCAATTCCTGTAGTAACTGTTTTGGACTTCCCTGTTGAATCAATTCACCCTGCCGTACCAGTAAGATTTCTTTTGCAATAAACTCAATATCCGATATTACATGAGTGGCAATCATCACAATTTTCCCGGATGCAATCTGACTAATAAAAGTTCGGATTCGAATGCGCTCCTCCGGGTCTAACCCTGCAGTAGGTTCATCCATAATCAGAATGCTTGGATCGTTTAGTAACGCCTGCGCTATCAGTAAACGTTGTTTCATTCCTCCAGAATAGGTATGTATCTTTTTGAAACGATCTTTTTCCAAATTGACAGTATGAAGCAGACTGTCTATTTTTTCTTTTGCCTGTTTCTTTTTTAATCCTTTTAATGCTGCCATATACCATAAAAATTCTTCTCCGGTAAAAGTATCATACAGATTTTGCTGTTGCGGCATATACCCAAGCAATGCACGATACTCCTTTCCCATGGATGCAACATTTGTTCCGTTCCAGGTGATCTTTCCACTGTCCGCCTTTAAATTTTGCGTCATCAGATTGATGAGCGTACTTTTACCGGCTCCATTTGCTCCTAATAACCCATATACCCCCGGTGCAAATGATTTTGTAAAATCCTTGCAGGCATACGTTTTCCCTCCATCATAACTTTTTGATAACTTCTCTAAAACAAGTTCCATCCTCTTTCCTCCTATCGTTCGAGACAAACAATTCCTTTTTATCTCTAAAGTTTTCCCGGATCATAAACATCTTTCGGTCTTTTCCTGCCTTTCACGCAAAACTACAGGTCAACCTCCCACAGCTGTAGTAAGCATTCGCAAAATAAAAATGGTCATATCCATGTGAAAATACCATAACAACAATATCGCTACCCCAATCAGTCCTACACCTATCCCAATAACAATGGAGGCGTTTGGTATTTTCCTGACCAGCAAAAATAAGAAACCGCATACGATGCCAAATAAAACGATCTTTGCCAACAGAAGTATAAACAGAAAACTTCCTACAGACATAGTGGTAGTGAAGTGGAGAGAAGTAATATCTGCCAGACTCTGTTTCACACTTTTAAAATGATCGATATTATAATACCGCATACATTGTGGAATCAACATACTGATCAAACTAAAAAACATTCCCGTCAGGCAGACCAGTCCTTTCCTGTTCCGTATCTTTGCTTTTCCAGCCTTAGTCGTATACAAAATGGAATACAATCCTTTTCTATCATCTGCTGATTCCATATCACTTATCCACAAAACAAGTGCCACTGTGGCAATAAAAAATGCAATCAGATCATATTTATAGTCATAAAAAAAAGCAAGGTAACTTTTTTCATCCATCCAAAACTTATTTAAAATGTTTCCTTTCTTTTGCAATAACAGGTCCCTTTGTTCTTCTACCAGCTCGGTTCCCTCTTCCCGCATTTCCAGTTCATGCATAAGTAGCTGTTGCTCTGTTTGCGCTGCTTTGGTAGATTTGTATTTTAATTTTTCCAACTGTTTATTTATTGCCTGTAATTCCTCCCGCTGTTCCTGAATGTACGTAAGGCTCTCCTCTGTAACCGGACCGCTGATTTTAGAAAGTATCCTATGATATTCCCCTGATGCAGCCGTATCATAAACGGCCGGTTTCAAAACATCCTTTGTAGAAAGCAAACACCAGATCAACAGGAATAGCATTACAAATCCCTTCTTTTCCTGATAAAATACCTTGCGAAATTCGAAGCGATATACAGAGGTATGATGCCAACGAAAAGAGGTAATCCCTGCAATTTTTTCTTTTACGCCTTCCCACAAATTTCCGGAAGAAATCTGGAAACGGGAAGAAAATGCATAAAAAGAAAGTATCAAAAACAACGCAATAAAAACAAGCGCCACAACCATAACTACCATCCATTGGTTAATAGGATAACCAAATATATTTAAATTTTTATACGTTCCAAACATACTATGCATGTCCCAGCAAAAAAACACATTGACACATTTGAAAATTGCCAAGGAACTGCTCATTCCGATGGAATGTTCCAAAAACATTTCCACTCCTACAAAGACACTGTAGATGAGTATCGCTGTGCCTTCTCTTCGAAAAAGAATGGTCAGACATGCCATAAAGACCGTACAAAACACGCAAACCGCTACCCGGACCAAAACAACTCCAAGCAACCCCTGTCCAACCGTAATAGACAGCGAACAATCCCGGAAAATCGAAATAGATTGTATTTTACGATTGAGATCTCCATATCCATATAACCATCCAATCACCCCAAGATTCCCACATTCCTGCAAAAGGCTATATGCAATACCTGCTGACAGCATCGTTACTGTTTTGGCAGATACAAAAGGCAGATGTCCCCGCCTTGTTCCTTTTGTCAAAAGAAACAATCCTTTTTTCCGTTCGGAAGAAACTACAAAATAAGCCAACACGATCAGAAAAACCATTTGAACATATATCCCATAGTTATAAGATGCCAGTTCCTTCACACCTATACTTGGATCTGCGGTTATTCCATCCGCAGATAACTTCTTATAATCCTGAACCGTCTTTTCCAAATCCCGATACAAATAGGTATTCCGCTGTTGATAATTTTCCGTCTGTTTCAGTCTGTCTGCCTGTTCCGGTACCTGCTTTAAAAAATCACCATAAGAATCAACATAATTTTCTTCATTTTCGACAAAGGACTGATACACTTCAGCCTTTGAAACATGTGTATCCCCTTGTTGATATTTCTGCCATTGCTGCTTCTGCTGATAAAAAAACGTATACACTTCCGTTTGTTTTTCATATTGAACGAGCAGCAAAATATTTCCAAGCAATAATGCAAGAGAAACTACGATAAAAAAACGCTGTCGAAACAACTTTTTCCACTCACATAAATATAAATTTCCCATACTATTCTTCTCCACTCTCTTCCTGCAACTGTTGCTGATCATGCACGGAATAGGTCTGCTCCAACAGTTTTGTAAATGTATATTCTTTTCCATGGTAAGATCCGAGTTTTTTCTTATCCCAATAAGCCAAACTGACTCCATTGCCGGATTTATCCGTTTCCAAAACATACATTCGTTCTCCGATCCCATAAGGGAGTTCGGTAGGAAAGCTCTTGATTGGAGATTCCATCTGATCTACACGTTTCATTTTTTTATCATATACATCAATTTTCACCGTAAAATCATATTTCTTTTTTATATCGTGGTCCATATTATATTGATATTTCGGATCACTGTAAATACGATCCAATGCCTCGGCACAATCTGAAATATACAAATAGGTTCCATCACTGGAATACTCTCGGTATGCCGGCATATCTTTAAGCAACACCGTAACATTTTTTCCATCTAAATCCGCTGTATATACATTACTTTTCGCATCATACTGATGCAGTTTTTCGCAATCCATCACATGGATCAAAAGCTTATTCTGCCAAAATGTAATGGTTGAGACCTGTTCTGTTTCCGACTGCTGTGGCACTCGTATTTCTGAAATCGTATTCTTTTTCAGGTCATACTGAAACGTCTTATTATAAGATTTTTTTGCCCAGTCTTTTTTTGCAACTTTTTTTACGTCTTTCGTTTTTGCTCCATCCACATTAATATATAAATGGTTTCCATACGCAGAAAGTGCCCCCATAGCAAAAACAGTAATATTCGTTTCCGGTTCATAAATTATTTTCGGCTTTTTCTTTCCCATGCCTCCCAACTGCAATTTTTTTACTTTATAGAACTCCTGCCCATCCGCATTATAGGTATGTTCTACAAAATAACATACATTCCGGTGTACACACCAGTTATCGACTACCTGTCCATTCCATTGGTATACTTTTTCCTTCGTTGCCCCATCTTCGGAAATTTTATATAATGTATCGCATATATCATTTTCGCTACATTTCAGCATCACGGTATAGATATATCCATCCATATAAGCAATTCCCGCATCTTCCGAAATATACGCATTACACTCTTCCATTCGTTTTTCATCTTTCTCTTTATCATGCAGACAATTGGATTTGTTGCACAATGGTGTCAACAATCCCGCCTTTTCATCCAACTGATAAATATAACTTCCAATCACAAAATAACTAGCCTTTTTCCCTTTTGCCTGTTTATTTAACGATGCAAACGAATCTAAATACTGGTATTGAAAATCCGTTCCCTCCACATAAGAATCCTTTGTTGCACTTTTTCCACAGCTGGCTATCATACATATAGTCAACACTAAAATAATTCCTGTTGTAATCTTTTTCATATTTAATTTCCCCTTTCCCTAGTATGCACAAATAATGACACTACATCATATGTCATTATTTGTGCAATTGCATCAACCTCTTAACCTTTCTCCACTGTTACAAGACTTGTTTAATAATTACTTTGTAATAGCGTTTGAATTTTTCTTTTTTAGTTTACAAAATTCAATATATTATGTCAACTACTACTTTTTTTATCTAGGTATTGTAATATATATTTTATTTTAATAAAACGCTATATTATATGGCTGAAAGGAATGCTCTCATTGATACGAAAATATATGCATCCGTGCAAATAACTACATCTTGGTATTCCATATTTATGATTATTTACATCTTTTTCTACTTATTATACTCAGTCACTTTTCCATAATCGTCATAGAGTATTTTATTATAATCGAAAAACACATACACCATACCTGATCTTCTCAATTTAATCTTATTTTTTTCTAAGCCATTATAATCCACCTCATGTAACTCATTATTTTCTGTTAAATAATAAACAGCATGTGTGTCTACATAAACTCCAAAATTTTCTTTTTTATAAAGCACCTTTTTTTGTTTTCCCTTTAAATCCGTACAGGTAATCGCACCATTATTGGTTCTATCTTCATAAACAATATGTTTTCCAGCTACTTGAAGCATTTCTGCCACTACACCCTTTATTGTCTTTGCTTTTTTGGTACGTGTATTATATTGGACCAATCGTGACACATGATCCGTATAATAGAACACACCGTCTTGAAAAGAAAGATTAATACCATCGAATGCAAACAGTAACCTTTGATTTTTTGTAATCAAATTGATTTCATATACTTGTTTTCCCGAAACAATATAGAAATAATCACCTGAAACCAAAAAAGAAGAAAGTTCTGCATAACGGAAAAAATTTTCATTTGTCTTTTGTGTAATTCCCAAAATATCCTCTGAAATCGTTTTCATATTTATACGAAATACTATCTTTGTTGAAAAATTCCGCATATCCACTCTTATTAATCTCATTTCTCCCGGTTCGTCCGCACCATAAACTGTTTCTCTGTCTTTTGTAGTTTCTATATAATACACGTAATTATCCATTGCATAAAAGCAATCCGCTATATCTTTATTATTTCGAAACACATCTTTTACCACCTGGGTTCGCTCCCCTGTATTTTTATCTTGTGCCATAATGAATTCTTCCCCCTGCTCGTTACTCTCACTATACACAATATATTTGTCAGTCTCAAAATTCTGACAATTCTTGAGATTATACGTTTGATTTTCCTTTTTATACTTGCTGCATCCCGTCAATACGTCCATTCCAATTAAAAAAATTATAAGGCTTGCAATTGCTTTTCTTCTCAAAAATCTTTTTTTATTCCAACAATTGGAATATTTAGATATAATATAAAAAATGAGCACTCCTAATAAAACAAGATCAATTAAAAAAATCCACATTTTTCTGGTCTCTGATAATTGAATATAAGAGAATATATTTTTTCCTGCTGTTTCAGTATTAGAAACAATCGTTCCACGATAAAAACCAGCCGCCAACATAGCTCCCAGTGGTCCTGGTATCCTATACTTTACATACTCCGCCGTAATTCCCACATAGGAAAGCACCATACCAGACAAAGAAACAATTATAGCAAGTGTATACTTTCTAAGCCAAATGATTGCTGCACTGACAAGCACTGTCCATAAAACACAACCGAATAGTTTCCATAAGAAGCAACCAACCGCTACATCAATCAAAGACGCTGTCTTGTCATACTCTTGAAAATACGATATACTTTGTACCGGATATCCGCCATGTGTAAATCCATATTTGTTTTGCAAAAATATAAGCTCTAGTAAATACTCCAGGATAAAGAAAATCACACTTCCAAACACAACCAATGCTAATTTTTCCCTAGCAATCCGTTTTTTTCCATTTTTTGCTATTCGCAACATAACATCCATCTCGCTATTAATCTCACTGCCAAAACATACACATGCCAGAATACAACTAAAAAGAATCAGAGCATAATCCAAATGTTCCTTTGTTAGTAATCCTTCCCATGCATTCGTGTTTAACAAATACCGATTGGAGCGCTGTTCCTTTGCATGTTTGTACTGTTCATATAATGCTTCAAAACCTGCATTTCTTCCCAAAATGACATTTAGTTTTGATAATCTTTTTTCGCATGCGGCAACTGTCATTTTACCATCAGAAACCTTTTTATAAATCGTTTCATACTCGCTCTCCCGTTCTGCCAGAGTATCTGCCTCCTGTTCAAAAAATGTGTCTGTTTTTTTTGTTATCCTTCCTTCACATTTTTTCAGATAATAGGTATATCCATCCAGATTATTTGATATATCTTGATTTGCCGGCTGATCCCCAAAAAACAGTATACAAATCGCAACTAATTGAAACAGCAAAAACAAATGCAACATTTTGTGATCAAACCATAACTTTTTTATCTCATATTTCATTGCTTTTTATCCTTTCTGCCATCCTCGCTTCAATACAAAAAATGATACCAAGAGAAGCATACTTGTAAATCCATAAACAAAAACCCAATCCATAATTGGCATTCCAAAACAATTAATAAAATTTGAATTCATAAATATTTCTCTGGAGTAAAGCAACGCAACTGGATTTACCAATACAAAGGTTTCTGAAAATTTTTGATATATTACAAGCAATCCCGCTAAAATACATAAGTTTTCCAATATAACCATCCATGCATTTTTACCATACATAGATACAATTAAAAATAACATTCCGATTGCACATACTCCCAACATTTTACTGCATACCATAAGCAGATATGTAGTCAATAGATTTGTACGAAACAGCGTATCCCGAAACGCCTCCAACATGTAGATTGGCTCAAAACACGCATCCATATTTTCAAAATTCCAATAAAATACTAAATAATCCTCTATAGAAAAAAGAAGGCAGAGAAATACAAAAAACAAAATGCTTGTGATCACTTTTGCTGTCAATGTTTCCTTCCTGCCTTTTACAGAAGTTTCCAGCAACAAGTTCATCTCTGTTTCTTTCTCTTTCATAAACACAGACGAACAACCATACAGACAAAGTAGCAGTATGATAAACGTAGAAAAATCATAATACATAAGTGAACGAAATCCATCCGTATTATAAAAATGAGGTAGTCTTCTATTCAGAAATGCTTTTGCAATTTTGTAATCTTTTCTGGCTTCATATCCATTTTTATGTTTATTGTAAAATTTAATATTGGATACTGCATTTTTCACAATAGAATCCGCATAATCCTTATATCCAGTTTCATACTTAATATTAGAAATAAAACACCAATCCAACAAAAGGCAGTCACTATGTGTATTATACGTCATACTACCCTTCTCACGTTCTTTGGAATAGGTTCCTTCACGCACTTTTTCCTTTAATGGTGTATATAAGTCCATAATTCCATTTACTTTTTCTTTTGTTAGTTCTCCTTTATACTTAGAATATAACTCTTGATAGACTTCTTTAAAACACGGATCTGACAATTTTTCAAAAGGAGATTGCTCCTTATAAACAGAATGGATCTTTATAGCATTTGCAAGTAAAAAGATGAATATAAGCACTAACATTGGTTTCGTCATAAAGTGCTTTTTCCCTTCAAAATAGATTAATCTCCTCATTCCATATCTCCTCTACAATGGTATAAAAAAACATCCTCCAAACCGGCACGTACTTTACTTGCATCTACAACAGGCTGCCTATCCGAAACGATCCTAATCCTTGTATTTTCTCCCTCACGTTTTAAATTACTTACCTTTCCAAAATCTAAATCATCCATAGTATCCGAATTTTTCCTTACAACTTCCCACACTTTGCCTTTTATAGAATCCTCAAGTTGCTCAATGTTGCCCTGACAAACAATATCTCCATCATCCATAATAATTACTTGATTTGCTATGTATTCTACATCGGATACAATATGTGTTACCAGAATTATGGTTCTATTCTTTGCAAACTTAGAGATTAAATTACGAAAACGAATCCTTTCCTGCGGATCTAGTCCTGCTGTTGGCTCATCTAAAATAAGCAATTCCGGTTCATTTAACATTGCTTGAGCAATTCCAAGTCTCTGACGCATTCCGCCAGACAAGTCTCCTATTTTTTTCTTCTTTCCATCCCATAAATTTACCTCATGCAAAAGCCAATCTACTTTTTCCTTACTGTCCTTTTTAGAAATTCCTTTCAAAGATGCCATATACATAAGAAACTCATCTATCCGCATTTCTTTATAAAATTTTGGATATTGCGGTAAATAACCAATTTTGTCCAAAAACTCATTTTGACAAAGTCGTACACTCTTTCCATCCATCAATACCTCTCCAGAATTTGCCTTTACAATCCCTAACAGAATTCCAATCAATGTAGTTTTTCCCGCCCCATTTTTTCCAAGCAACCCATAAATTCCTGTGTCAAATTCCATGGAAACGTGTTTTAATACCTCCTGTTTTCCATACTTTTTATATATACTTTTTAATTCTATCTTCACTATATTGCCTCCACATACATATAGAAACATTTTGAATTGTCACTACAAATACAAAACGTCCAATACATCCTCACAATCCTCTTCTGTCGTCCGAACAAATAGAATCGCTATATTTAATTTTTCAAATACAAGTATCTTTGGATCCACATACTTTTCTGTATTTAACTTGCCATAACTCTTCGTCTGTATTAATTTTCCATTCTGGCTATTATAAAAACGAATTTTCCAACCATTCTCCTCTTCCTCACAAAAAGTTACTATGCGCTTCCCCTGATTTGAAAGAAACACATTATCACTTTCTTCATTCATTACTAATTTCATACCTCTTCTGTTATTATTCGTTGTGTCATAAACATAAATCTCCCCAGTAGGCTCTGTAAAGCCACAAGACTGGCTCAATACTGCTTTTTCACCTTTATACCCCATGACACTATACTCCTGTCCAATTTTCTCTACAAACAAATGTTTTCCATTTACATCCACACTGCCATATCCATCTGTGCTATCCCCTCCAGATGAAAGTGCTATACAACTTGCTCCAAACACAAGCTTCTTATCATCCTCTGTAAATTCCAAATCATTGCTAATACTAAATTCCAACTCTTTACGAAATACTAAGCGATTTCCTTTTCCCTTTAAAATCCTTTTCTTTTTTTTGGTAGCAGAATTGCAATAATACAAACTATTCGTATCCTCATCATAAATTGCCAAATTTTTCTTATGGTCCATAGCTACCGTATCTACTGACATTGTATTGATTCCCCACACCTTATTCACATTGATTTCTTTCGTACAATGCAAGTTCTTATCATAAAAACAAACTGCTACATAACTGCAGTCTCCCATTGTCATAGAGAATGTCTCTTCCTTTTTTTTGGATGACTTCTTATCTTTTATAGATAAAATAGCAAATCCATTTTCACCATCCCTGTATATCTTTACTTTCCCTTGAAAACTTTCATCCATCTTATTTTTTGCAAGCAGTCTGCCACTTGAAACATCTACCAAATACATCTGCTCTGCAAGAATTAATACCCGATCCTCCCCGATATAATTTACACTAGCTACATGTTTTATTTTCTGTAAAACATTTTCCAAATCTTCCACAGAAACTTCTTTTACAGGGGTAGTACTACACACATCACTCTCCTGTTCACCAATTTTCTTCGACGGGTTACATCCCAGCAAAAAGGTTGCCACCAATAATAATGCAATTGCTTTTCTTTTCATTTTATTTATCTCCTCTATATAGATAAACAGTATCTTCTTTGTTTGTGCCTATCTGTTCAGCATCTGGATAATCTGCCTCATTAACCGGTATCTCTATTGCATAAAAAGAACCTTTTTTCAGCTTTGATACATCCAGATCAAATTCAATTTTTGTTTGTTTTCCTTTTTTTAACTTCACTATATAACACTTAGAATTTTTCATTGTTACAAGCTGGTGATCCAAATAAAAATTTACCTTATATGTTAAATTTGGGTGTCCCATCATGACATAAGTCACATGCAGTTTATCTAATCCTTCTATATTAAATGTTGCATTTTCAAAAGTTTCCGGATTATTTTGATATTCTATATAGGTTGTCACCCGATTTTCCAAGTCCAAATCTCCTAATTGAAATTTTTTTAATCTTGCTTCCAACTTCTTATCAATATCCATTTCTTGTTGAGAGCTGTTTTGAATCAGTTTTTTAGAAGATTTAGTTGCAACCATCTTTTCTGCATCTTTCTTGAATACAAGATCATAACTATTCTCTGTAGCCTGATGATTGTTTCCATAAGAAAACGTCTCTTTCATATCCGGCATAAAGGTTGGATTTACTAATCCCACTATCTTTATCTTGCTCTTTTCTCCCTTTTTCCCTTTTATTGGAGTAAAGGAAATTGTAAAGTTTTTTTCTTGTTTCTCTTTTCCAGAGATTACATGCATATACTTGTACTCTTCCTCTTCTCCAACGATCCTATATGGCTGCGCCTCACCATCCAAAAATAATAAAAAACCTGCATTTTTTCCAATTCCGCTTCCCTTCATTTTGTAGGGTATTTTCATTTCGCCGCCTTTATAATACAAGACATGCTCTTTTCTAGAAACTATACCATGCGCAAACTCTCCTATAGTCTCTGTAACTTTCTCTTTTTTCGTTTCTTGTTTTACCGTTTCCGTATTTTTCGCCTCAAATTGCTTTGTGGAAACCGTTCCGCCACAACCAGTAAGCCAAAGTACTCCAATCAATAAATTAACTATCCATATTTTCTTTAACTTCATATACTTTCTCCTCATTTCGAAAAGCCCACAGAAATTCTGTCGGCTTTTCTTAATATAATATAAATTACAATTCTGTATATGTATACACAACTTCTGCGCCATACTTAGTTCCATTTTGCACTCCATGTGCTCCATATACAACAGTAACATCCTTATCAGCAAATTTATACTTACCAGATAAGCTAGTAGCACCTTTTAATGAATATGTACGTGGTACTTTATTTTTTTTAACACCTGCTTTATTCTCAAAATCCAATTTTATAGTCAACTTTGCATTGTCATTATTCTTTGTTACAGATGTTTTTAGACTTCCCGCAACAATAGTTCCAGAAACACTTCCCGTTAACGTTCCATAACCCGTAACCTTTTTTTCGTAGTTCCTGCATAGCTTATTGTCGAAAAACTCATTGTTCCTACAAGCATCACTGCCGCCATTGTCGTTCCAACTATTGTCCTTACATTTCTCTTCATCATCTTAATTCTCCTTTTATTTTTTTATTCGCCACTTGACAATTACTCAATTCATGATAGAATTGGGTAACTTGATTTATCAAGTGTGTGTTATATGCATTCCCGAAAATTTTTGAAATGGCATTTCGGGAATGCAGTTACCAGTTACTCCTGTTGTTGCTTTTCTTCTAATTCTTTACGAATACATTCAGGTAATTCCACTTCACCCCAAACACCATGACAACCAGTGCTAGAAATAAAAACATCTGACAGTTCAATTAACTGTTCACTTAATTTTCTAATCATTTG
>CADABQ010000059.1 GCA_902786205.1 uncultured Lachnospiraceae bacterium
CTTGCAGAAAAAGCAATTTATGACTAGAAAAAACAAAGTATTTAGAAATAATTTGATGTTAGGAGTGCTTTTTTAATAGGGAGAATTTGAAGTATTACACCGTTACAGAAGCGTTTGTCCCGATTATCTCCGAGGATATTCGGAAGAAGATTGCCGAGGGCGACACCTTCGACAATGAGGGGCTGTCCGCTTAGAATGTACGCAATGGGACATGAAAACAGATAGGACAGATACGGAGGTTTTACAGTATGGCAGGAATCAAAGAAGAAAAGAAAATCTATTTAGTCGGCATTTATTGCCGCTTATCTAAAGACGATGGTACGGATAACGAGAGTGCGAGCATTGCGACACAGAAATCCATCCTCACGGATTATGTGAAAAAGCAGGGATGGCACATAGCAAAAACGTATGTGGACGATGGTTATTCTGGTACAAATTTCCAAAGACCAAGTTTCCAGAATATGATAAAAGACATTGAAAGCGGTCTGATAAACTGCGTGATTACGAAAGATTTATCCCGTCTGGGGAGAAACTATCTTGATTGTGGGTTATATCTGGAAGTTTTCTTCCCAGAGCATAACGTGAGGTATAAGCGGTCAATGACGGCGTAGATACCTTGAATAAATCTGCTATGGACATCACGCCTTTCCGCAACATTTTAAACGAAATGTATGCCGCTGACATATCTGTTAAGATAAAATCGGCATATCGGGCGAGGTTTCAACAGGGGAAATTCATGGGAACTACCGCCCCTTATGGCTATATCAAAGACCCTGCCGACCACAACCATCTGCTGATAGATGATAAAGTGGCACATGTTGTAAAAGAGATATTCGACCTTGCATTAAAAGGGAATGGAGTTGCCAAAATTTGCAGACATCTTAATAAACAGCATATCCTACGCCCTGCCGCTTATGCGGCGGAGCGTGGCGAAACAGGCTTTGAACGTCATTTTGAGGGGAACGAGGACAAACGCTATATTTGGAGTGGGAACAGCGTGAGGAGCATTTTAAGAAGCCCGATATATGCGGGAAATCTTGTAGGCTACAAACGGATTGCCGCCAATATGAAAAGCAAGAAACGCCCCTCTAAGCTGCCCGAAGAATGGGAAGTGATACCCAATACCCATGAGGGAATAGTCACGCAGGAGGAATTTGATATTGTCCAACAGCTTATTACAAGTCGTAGGCTTCCACAGAACAAGGGAGGATTTGTAAATATTTTTGCAGGCGTTATCAAGTGTGTGGACTGCGGATGTGCTCTGCGGGCAATGAACGTACACAGGAGGAAACGCCCAGAGATTATCGACTGTGTACAGTATTCATGTAATAATTATGCAAGAAACGGAAGAAGCGAGTGTAGTGCCCACAATATAGAAGCAAGGGATTTATTCAATGCCGTTCTTGCCGACATCAACTGTTTTGCGGATATGGCAGTGAATGATGAAAAGGCGGTCAGGGCCATAGAAAAGCGGCTCACGGAAACAGACCAGAGCAGGGCGAAAGCATTAGAGAAAGAACGTAAGAAGCTGAACAAACGCCTTGCGGAACTGGACAGGCTGTTTTCCTCTCTCTACGAGGATAAGGTCATGGAGCGTATTACCGAGCGGAATTTTGAGATGATGTCGGGGAAATACCAGAAAGAGCAGCTTGAAATTGAAGCAAGGCTGAAAGAGGTGACGGAAACTCTTAATGAAAGCTACGAGAAATCACGGGGAATCCGTGACTTCCTCGCCCTTATCCGAAATTATCAAGGCTTAAAAGAACTGGATGCAACAGTTATAAACGCACTCATAGACAAGATACTTGTTTCGGAGCGTGAGAAGATGGCAGACGGAACAGTGAAGCAGGAAATCAAGATTTACTATAAATTCATCGGCTTTGTCGATGAATTACATATCATACCTACAAAACGGTGGGCAGCAATGCCCGCTAAAAATTGTACGGTGTGCGGCGTTGAATATGTCCCGGGCTCTGGTGCATCAAGGTATTGTCCTGCTTGTGCCAAGAAGATACGGAGGGAGAAATCAAACGAGAGCAAACGCAGGAGCAGAGAACAGAAAAGGATAGCATGTATGAACTGTCCGCAAAAAATGACCGACTGAGTTTAAGTGGGAGTTATCGTCCATTACTTACCTTTTCTTATGACGGACAATATGGACAAAATACAACGCATGCTACATTAGGCGACTTTTCTTATTCAGATAGTAGCATCTTAGTAGCTGGTACATCCATAAATTATGATGAACAATTATCCACACGTACCATTCAAAACTTGTATTTATCGGTCACAGACAGAACGGAATTAGAAACATATTCAATAAACGAAGAAAGTAATACAACAAAAATACGTTGGATTACAAATTATAAGGATAATGTAAAAGATGAACATTTCCGTCATTGTGCAACTACCCCCTATTTAATAAGATGGAATCATAACCTGTTTTTATTAATATGGTCAGATACAAAATATGATGAACCTACAGGAAACCTTTTCTATGAATTTATAGACGGTGAGGGAAAACAGATTGGAGAAATCCATTCAGAGAAGGGTAATATTTCAGACTGTAAACCTATTATGAAAGGTAATAAAGTAGTTTGGTATACGACAAACAATGAAAAGCTTTGTTTTTATAGCATTGATCAGACAGGTACCTTGAAGAAAAATACCGTCACTTATCCAAAACAGATTGATGTATTTCCAAAATCTGTAAAAGAATGTAGATTAGCAATTACAAAGATTGGACAACTCAAAAAAAACCAAGTCAATTCTAGTTATGTATTGACGTTTCGTGGAAAACCTTTGAAAAAAGAAAAAGATTACTTTATAAGAGGAGATGGTTACTCTTGGAATTCTACAACTAAGATTATTTCAAAGTTTTCTAAAACAATTTGCGGAATGGATGGTGACTTTTATGGAACACACGAATTTACAGTTTTCCCTATCAGAAAAAAGGCTATATTAAAATCTGTGGCGGCAACCTCCTCTGTAGCAACGGTAAAATGGGAAAAGGGATCTGGATGTATGGGTTATGAAATCTATCGTTCCGTAGATGGAAAGAAAAAACAAAAGGTAGCAGTAATCACAAATCCTACCATTGGTTCATGGAAAGATACGAATGTACAAAAGGGACATTATTACAGCTATTCTATGAGAGCCTATACGAAAAAGGGTAGCAAAATGCTCTATACAAATAAATCGGATGAAATAACCGCTTTGCCGGGAAATGCAAAGGCATTTCTAAAGCCTAAGATTACGTCTATCAAGCAAAAAGGAAATAAGATAATCATAAAGATATCGAAAAATAAAATGGCAACTGGCTATGAATATCAATTTAGCTCGAGTCAGGATTTTGATGTAGTAAAAAAACAAAAAACAACATCAAGTAACATGGTAACAATTTCTGATGATTATTTTGGATGTGAAGGAAGAGTTCGCATGTACCGAAAGGTAAAAGGAAAAAAGGTATATGGACCATGGAGCAAGGTATATTTAGTGGTGAATCGTTATTAGACAGCATGTGTTACGCTGGAATGCAAAAGGAGGGGTTGTATGAGATATGGCAAAAAATTATTGGCAGGTATCTTATGTATACTATTTGTATGTTCCTTATTTCAAATACAGGGAAAACAGACAAAGGCAGTAGCTGCTACAGATGATTGGAAATTTAATGTATCTTCTTCTTATCCTTTGGATCGGGTAGAAGCACATGTAGTGGATGAGAACCATGGCAATGCCAAATATTATGTGGGATACCGAAATGGGACAGTAGCCGTAATGGACGAGAAAAAGAAGTTAATTGCACAAACAGAATATCCAATGCTTGAAATAAAAGAAGGGGAAAATGATGGTGAAAGTTGGACCTATACTTATTATAAGGGGAAACCAGCACTTATTGTACGAACAGTAAGAGGATACGGAATGTGTGATTTAAAGGGAAAAGAAATCTATCCCTGTAAATATAACTCCATTGATTTTGAAGAAAACGTAAATGGACATGGAATTTATACCCTTTGTAAATCCGAAAAAGAAAAGGAAACCTGGGTAGATGGAAAATATAAAATAAATCACATAAAATACCCATTTTTATTAAAGTACAAAGGAAAGGTACGCATATTTTCTTATAATTTTGAAGAAGGTGATACCGATGAATACGAAGAAAACAAAAAAGACAAAAAAACTATACTTATTATGACTTAAAAGGAAAAAAACTGGGTACTGTGTCTTTCCACACTTTGATAAATTCACCTTATAACACTTCCTGGGATCTAGACCGCTATGAATCTGCATGTACACAATGGTTAAAAGGTAATTGTCAAAAGGCAGAAGTAAAAGCAAAAGCATATTATGAGAAAATGGGATACTGTGTAGATAATGTGGCATCTTTTACTGGTTACAATTATGTAAAAGGGCGTCAAAATGAGATTTTTACTACGTAATTGTGCAGGCAGAAGTAAGTTATGAAACGGAAGAGGAAGGTACCATAACTTTAGGAAATACCAATTATGCGTTTGTGTATCAAGAGGACAAGACATTAGTTATGGAGGGACAGACCAATTTGTCCAAAGATGACTTGGAAGAAAATGATGTACTAATGCTGGATGTTGTCATTCTATCCCAAGACGGAACGGTACGATGTATGGAACGATATACAGGTAAAATAAAAACTCTATATACCACAAATGCCAATACACTATTCTGCGAGATAGATACTTGCGAGGAAGAATATTTTGAAAAGTATCATTTGAGAGGCTTAGTAGAAAATAAAGTGTATAAAGCAAATCCACCTGTAGATTATGCAGATTATACAGCCTCGTATTCCGTAGATTATACAATGGATTATTTATTGGGGATTGGTGAAGAACATACCGGTTATGTGATGACAACGGGAGAAAAGATTACTTACGATTGGACTGGGGCATATTCCTTATTCTTCAAGCAGCACCTATTACAGTTTTTTATTAAATATGAAAACTGGACAAGTAAACTTTCTGGGAAAACAGGATGAAGTACCAAATTGGATGACACAAAAGACTATCACCTATAAACTAACACTAGGCTCCGATTGTTATCTTTATAAAGACGGTATGGTTTATACAATTAATACCCAAACTTTAACAATAAAAGAAACAGATCTAAGAGATGTGTTTGAAGGAGAAAAAGCAGTTGCTTCTCTAGAGGAACTAAACGGGAAACCTTATATTCGATACACCGTTCCTAGAGATGAAACGACAAACTTTTATGGATATATGGATTTGCAGGGAAATATAAAAATAGATGCCTTGTTAACAAAAGTTGTTCGAGATGAAAATATCTATCATGACACAACAAAGTGTAGGCAATTTGGTTCTTATTTGCTTTTTGGAAAATTTTTATTTGACCTTGATTTTAATGTTATAGGCAGAGAAATGCGAATTGTATATATTCAAGAGGAGGATAACGTAAGGGGTAGTCTTATGGAAACTGGTCTGGTCAGTATTTATAATCGGTATGCGGGAGAACAGTTCATGGGATTTCTCTATGATAGCAAAACAGACACGATTATAAAAAAATATGATAAGCTAACGGATGTCTACTTAGGATTAAATGTATATGACTATCGCCGTGACAGATATGGACATTACTACGCCATGAAACTAAGTGATGGAGGCGGAATTGCCTGGTTTGACATAAATACCAAAAAGGAAGTGGCGAGAGGCAAAGGCTATTGCTATGTGGAGACGGAAAGAAAAAATTATAATATTTTAGAAGATAGTAAAGAGGTAGTGGAACCCGACATTGTTTTGGATCAGTCATATGAATATAAAGGTGGTATGTATCGGGTCATTAGTGTAAAAAACAGGCTTGTAAGTTTTAATAAATGTTGTAGTAAAGTTCCAAATATTATAATTCCTGATACCATAAAAATCAAAGGAAAGCAGTTTAAAGTAATTGCAATAGATGAAAAGGCATTCTATGGAAGAAAAAAACTTACCAGTGTTGTAATAGGAAAAAATGTAAAACAAATAGAAGAAAAAGCGTTTCTCCATTGCAAAAAATTAAAATCTATTACCATAAAGGGAAAAGTACTTACCTCTGTAGACAAAACTGCCCTCATAGGAACCAATAAAAAGCTGATAATAAAAGTTCCATCTGCTAAAAAGACAGCATATAAAAAATTATGGAAAGGAAAAGGAAACGCAAGTGTGACTATAAAATAGGAATAGTTCATACATAATCAAACAAAAAATGGTGTGATGCTGAAGCCTATAGCAATTTTAAAAGCTACTCCAGCGTCACACCTATTTTTACAATCAAATAAAAGTAGGGCAACTAATTCTTACTCTGTCCTATTTTCGATAAATAACCATACGATTAATTGGTTTTCCCTCTGCAACAAATTTTGATTCGTATTCCGTCATAACGTTACCTTCTAAATATTCACTATGATGCAAATCAAATGTATGACTTTCTAAAATCCATCCCGCTTCTTCTACCTGTTCTAAGGAAAAATCAAATAATGGGCGATTATCGGTCTTAAATATCACTCTTCCATCTGGCTTTAAAAATTGATCATAACGTGATAAAAATTGTACAGAAGTAAGTCTACGTTTTGCATGACGGTCTTTTGGCCATGGATCAGAAAAGTTTAAATAAATTCTTTCCACTTCATCTTTTGCAAATACCTCTGGCAAATTTTCTGCATCCATACGAATAAACATTAAATTATCTTGTTCCAACTCTGGTCTTTTTTCCAATGCACGTACTAATACACTAGAATATTTTTCAATACCAACATAATTAATATCTGGATTTTGTCTGGCTAATTCTGTAATAAACTTACCTTTTCCCATACCAACCTCAATGTGTATAGGATTGCTATTTCCAAACACTTCACTCCATTTTCCCTTTTGTTCCTCTGGAGCATGCACTACATAATCATTTGCCGCAATTGTCTCTCTTGAGCCTTTTACATTTCTAAGACGCATTTTGTATCTCCTCTTCTAATTTTAATCGTATCCGTTCCTTCGGGTGAAATTATGTTGCAACCTACTTACCATCTTTCCGCTAAGAGGCTTCACAAACCACCGTTCTGTAACCTCTTGCCTAATCAGCAAATATTTAACTGACAACCAACGTAAATTATTGCAAAAACAAAAATTTTTCATCTGACAGAAGCACAACACGAATAATGTCGCTTTGCCACTTCTCTTTTCCAAAAGTGACTAGGCGACATTATACACTAGTTATTCTTCTATTTTAATACTCTACCTTCTTCTTTACAACCTTTTTCTTCTTATCTTCCTTATAATCAAAAGAAAATACTACCGTAGTAAGAGGTGGCAATGAGAATGTAATCGAATATTCTCTTCCATCGTGTGGAACAGCTTCTGCCTTCAATGGTTTAAAACTATTCACACGATTCTTTCCACCGAATTCTTCTGCATCTGAATTTAATACTTCTTTATAGTGACCTGCACATGGTACACCTACACGATAATCACGATATTCGTTAGTATGGAAATTGCATACAAATAACAACTGTTTCTTTGCTGTCTCGCCACGGCGTACAAAAGAAACTACGCTACTCTTACGATCATCACAACTCATCCATTCAAATCCCATAGCGTTTCCATCATGTACATACATAGCAGGGTAATCATTATAAAGTTTATTTAATGCCTTTACATATCTTTGCATGCCGCGATGCTGTTCGTATGCCAAATCCCCCCAGCTAAGACTTACCGCTTCATTCCATTCATGGTCCTGCGCAAATTCCTGTCCCATAAATAACAATTTCTTTCCAGGATGCCCATACATAAAACCATAAGCAGTACGTAAATTTGCAAATTGCTCATCACGATTTCCAGGCATCTTATTTAGCAAAGTACCTTTTCCATGTACCACTTCGTCATGAGACAATGCCTGAATAAAGTTTTCACTATAAGCATACATCATACTAAATGTCAATTTATTAAAATCGTAATGTCTTGATTCTGGTGGACAATGCATAAACTGTAAAAAGTCATTCATCCAACCCATATCCCATTTGAACAAGAATCCTAATCCATCCATAGATGCTGGTGCTGTCACTCCTGCCCATGCGGTAGATTCCTCTGCGATCATCAAAGCACCCGGATCTCTCTCCTCTAATACTTCATTCATATGTCGGAACAATGCAATGGCATCTGTATTTTCACGACCACCATGTTCATTTGGAAGCCACTCACCAGCTTCCTTTCCATAATCAAGATATAACATGGATGCTACTGCATCTACACGAAGCCCATCTACATGGAATTTTTCTATCCAGTACAATGCATTGGCTACTAAAAAGTTTTCTACCTGTTTTTGTGCATAGTTGAAAATCAAAGTTCCCCAATGTGGATGTTCTCCTCTTCTCTTATCTGGATGTTCATACAAAGGAAGTCCATCAAATTTGGCTAAACCATGTGCATCTCTTGGGAAATGTGCTGGTACCCAGTCCAAAATAACAGCAATACCTCTACTATGCATGTAATCTACAAAATACATGAACTCATCCGGATCTCCATAACGCTTTGTTGGAGCATAGTATCCTGTTACCTGATATCCCCAAGAACCGTCAAATGGATGCTCTGCAAGACCAATAATCTCAATATGTGTATATCCCATTTCAACCACATAATCCCCTAATTGTTCTGCAAGCTCACGATAACTGTAAAATCCATCATCTGCATCTTCGTCTTTTTTCTTCCAAGAGCCAAGATGTACTTCATAAATAGAAATTGGCTCTTTTCTACAGGCAAGACGGTCCTTTGCATGACGCTTTTTCATCCAACTTGCATCCGTCCATTTGTAATTTCGAATATCCGCAACCATTGATGCTGTTTCCGGACGCAATTGTGCGGAAGTTGCATATGGATCTGCCTTGTGTAAAATTTCTCCTTCTCTTGTTAAAATCTGATATTTGTAAATAGCTCCAGGTCTTACCCCAGGAATAAATAATTCATACACACCGGATGTTTCTAACATGTTCATCTGATGTACTCTTCCGTCCCAAAGATTGAAATCTCCTACTACACTAACACGTCTTGCGTGTGGCGCCCAAACTGCAAAATACGTACCTTCCACACCATCAATCGTCATTGGATGTGCACCTAATTTTTCGTAGATTTCATAATGCTTTCCCTCTCCAAACAAATAGCAATCCATCTCTGAAATTTGTGATTTAAAACTATAGGGATCTTCGATTTCAATTACAGTACCATCTCCATACGTTACTACATAAGTATATTTTGTATACTTTTCCTTATCCAGATATAATGCAAAAAAACCTCTGTCATTGATTTTCTCCATATCATCTGTTAATTTTCCATTTTTACTCTTGACCTGTACCGCAGTTGCATCCGGACGAAATGCGGTAATTACTTGTCCACCTTCATACTCATGTATTCCCAATAACTGCTTTGGTGCATTGATCTTACAATCCACCAATTCATCATATAAGGTCCAGTTAATCCAATTTTGCAGTTTCTCGTTCATATTAAATCCTCCTCTATCCCATCTATATACTCTTAACCATTTGTTATCTGTTTAACCGAAGCAAGTAATTTGCCTGCTGCCACTGTGAACAACAACAAACAATAAGCGGAAACTTGCCTGTATCAAGTGAAAGTTCCTCCTAATCTACCACAAAGCACTTATTTGGTTCTGCGCAAGCAACAAAACGGATTGCAAATATCCACCTGACTCCGCTGTTTACTTAGGTTAATGCTTTTTTAAAAAAAGCACAGGTTTCCTTTACCAATGTTCGTAACACTTTTTCCGATTGTAACTCTCCACGTTCGAAGTAAACCAACATATACATGTTGATCACTCCCGTATAACTAATCGCCAGATACTCTTCTTTTCCCTTCATCTCAGGTACTTCTTCTGCATATTTTTCAAAAAAGGCAGTCATCAATTGAATCAATCTGGATATATACGGCTTTGCCAGATGAAAAGCTTCATTGTCCTTTGCAGAGGAAAATACGCTAATTAACATAAGATAAAATTCCATATCTCCTACTGCACACCAGACATATACTTCTGTCACCTGATAAAGCATGTCCTCAAAATCTCCGTCCTGCTCTGTAATGTCTCCAATTCGCTGCAACAATCGTTCGCCGCCTTCCTGCAAAAGACATTCCAGCAACCCCTGCTTACTTTTAAAGTAGTAATACATAGTAGGTTTTGTAATCCCTGCCGTATTTACAATTTCCTGTACACCAACGGCATCATATCCTTTTTCAAAAAACAAATGCTGGGCACAAGCTAAAATCTTTTGTCGATTTGATCCACCCTGTATCATGTTTGCTATGTATCCCTCGCTTTCTTTTACTTTCAGATACGTTTCTACCAATAGTATACCAATCGGTATATACATATGTCAAGACTATTCTTTCACTTTTTGCAATATTTTTTTCATTTTATTGTTTTTGTGTAGTCCCCTTTCTTTTTTACAGTTACTATTCACAGCCTTTCTTCTCTACATTCAGAAAACTCTGCGCAAAACCCACGCAGAACGCTGCAAAATCAGCAGCTACCTATTTCAAATTTTCCCTACTTGCTACTATTACAAAAACTGTTTATAATAAAGCTTATGAAAACTTGTACAAGTATATACATGGAGTAGTATACTAAATTTGAAATCTGGAGGTTATTAAAAATGAAACGAAAAACTTTACGGACTATTGTTGCCTTGTTATTAACGGCTTTTGTTTCTGTCCAACCTGTAACCTGTCCCATTCAGGCAGCTACACAAAAGGATACGATAAAAGCAAAAACAACGCAATCCACACCAAATCCATTTGATATATCCGATGGTTCCAGCGATGTCACCTGGCCATCCGGTCCCAAGGAAAAAAATCTCACATCCGATTCTGCTATTTTAATGGATGCAGATTCCGGACTTATTCTCTATAATAAAAATATGACAAAAAAACATTATCCTGCCAGTATCACAAAAATTTTGACCACCTTATTAGTGGCAGAAAACTGTAAACTAGATGAAACCGTTACTTTTACAAAAAGTGAGGTTACAAACCTGGAATATGGTGCAAGTAATATCGAAACACAGGTAGGTGAAAAGCTTAACATTGAACAATGCCTTTATGGTATTATGCTCGCCTCCGCCAACGAAGTCTGCAATGGTGTGGCAGATTATGTAGCCGGAAGTATTCCCGCATTTGCAGATCTTATGAATAAAAGAGCAAATAGTCTTGGTTGTGTGAATACACATTTTTCCAATCCAAACGGTCTTCACAGTGATGACCATTACACTTGTGCTTATGATATGGCTCTAATTGGCCGTGCCGCAATACAAAATCCTGTATTTAAAAAGGTTGCCGGTACCAAAAGCACCTACTTAAATGCTACAAACAAACACAAAGCACGTACCCTGACAAATCATCATAACATGCTTTATCCTTACTCCACTTCTAATTTTCTGTATGATGATTGTATTGGTGGAAAAACCGGTTATACTTCCGTTGCACAAAGTACATTGGTTACTTTCGCACAAAGAGATGGTATGACATTGGTCTGCGTCGTAATGAAGGGTACAAGCTCAAAAACAAACTTAAAACATAATATTTACACAGATACCATTTCCTTATTGGAATATGGCTTTAACAATTATCAGGTACACGAACTTTCCAATCCATCTACTACTTCTTCCGAAGAGACACCATTTTTTACGCAGTTTGACTCTATTTTGGATTATGAAAACGCCCCACTACAGACAAGTGGTAATGGCAAAATCATTCTTCCAAACTCTGCAAAAAGTTCAAGCGCTGTTCAAAAGGTTGTTTTTTCTAAAAACAATAAAGAAGAAAATGGAAAACATAAAATTGGCGATGTCACCTATACTTACGGAAACAAAACAGTCGGTGATACAACGATTTATTTTGAACCAGATTCCATCGACAACCAATTACTTACTTCTGACGATGTCACCTATACCAAAAAGACAAATATCGCTGGAAAAACAGCTACCAGAAACCATCTAATTCGTACAATTTTTATTATTATATGTGCTATTTTGGTTATTGGTTTCCTCGGATTTTATATTTTTGTTGTTTGGGGTGGACGAAAAAAAATAGATACCCCTTATCAAAGAAGACGTAGACGATAAAAAGAAAAAGACGCTACAATACGATTGAATAGATCGATATTGTGGCGTCTTTTTTATCTAAAACTTTTTTTATTTTGCAACATAGGCTGATGATGAATAAGAATACTCTCCATATACTTTCTTTCCGTCTACGGTTTTATAAGCTCGAACTTTATAATAATAACTCTTACCCTTTTTCAATTTTGTATTTGTAAAAGAAGTAGTCGTTGCTTTTGTAACAGTTTTTATTTTTTTATATTTTCCATAATACCCTTCTGCACGATAAATTTCATAACCTGTAACTCCAGATACCTTTTTCCATTTTAAAAGAATTTTTTTCCCTTTTTTATTGGTTGCCGAAGATACAGTTACACGGTTAATCGGAGTAACCATCGTCTTTATTGCCGAATCCATTCCCTTATACATCGTGCCATTAATGCTCATATTAGGAACAACTTTATAATAGTATACTTTTCCGTTTATACCTACCTTTTGATCATAATAATAATTATCCGTAATTGTAGCAATTGCTGTATACGTTCCATTTTTAGAAGTCGCACGATATAAGGTATAACTTTCTGCGGATGCCACTCCAGTCCAGTAAACTTTTACAGAATTACTATAAGTCCAATCTGCCTTAATTCCTTTTACCGTTAATGCCTTTGCTTCTTCTATTTCCATTTGTTTTTGTTTATCATAAACAGCCTGCAAATCATTTGTTGCAACTGCTCGGTATCCATTCCAATTACTTGCCCAACGAAGGGTATCTACATCATAATAAATACAGAATTTGTCTCTTGTTTCGCTAAATACATCGCTTCCAAAAGACACAGGTGCATTTCCCTTAAAGTAAGCTCCTCTTAGTCTGCTACATTCATAAAATGCTCTATTATTAATAGTTGTGACACTTTTTCCAATCATTACTTTACTCAAGGAAGAACACTTTCGAAATGCCTCTCCCTCTATTGTAGTAACACTTTTTCCGATAACAGCCTCCTCCATAGAGGTACAACCATAAAAGGCACTACTACCAATCGTAGTAACACTATCTGGAATTTCCACCTTCTTTAAACTGATACAACCATAAAAAGCCTCTGACGAAATCGTAGTCAAACTATCTCCAAATGTAACTGTCGTTAAAGTAGTGTCTCCATAGAAAGCTCCTGATCCAATTGCAGTCAATTTTCCATTTAAAACAGCAGATTTTAAGGAAGTACAATCTGCAAATGCATACTTATCTATATTGGTTACATTCTCTGGCAATGTTATTTTTTGTAAGGAAGCACAACCACTGAACGCTCTCCAACCAATATTGGTAAGATTTTTTGATAAGGTAACTTCTTTTAATCCAGTACATCCTCTTAATGCCTCACTGCCAATCGTTGCTACATTATCACCAAAGTCTATCTTTTCAATTCCAGTACAATTTTTAAATGCAGATTCTCCCACTTCCGACACACTATTGGGAAGCTTTATTTCCGTCAAGCTAATGCATCCTGTAAAGGTTTCATTTGAAACTTGTGACAACTTTTCGTTTAATTGCAATTGTGCTAAACTTTTACAATTAGCAAATGCGCCCGATTCAATGATTGCCGTTTGTTCTCCTAATACCACTTTCTGTAAGTTTGTACAATTCTCAAAAACATATCTTTCTACTTTTTGCACTGTATCAGGAAATACTACAGACAATAAATTTTTACAGCTATCAAAGGCTCTATAACCAATGTTTGTCAAGTTCATACCAAAGGTAACTTCCGTCAAGTGTAACAGTTCAGCTGGGTACATTCATAAAGTGCCAGAATATACAACATGACTAAAAATATCCTTTTTGGCTGGACACTTTATTCATGTTTGGCGTTAGCCCAATAGAAATGATTTAGCCTGCTAGCAGTCATGTGCAATTTCCACAATCATTTCTGCCCGGCTGAACTGTTACCGTCAAGTTGGTACAACCTGCAAATGCACGTTCCCCCAATGTTGCTACATTATTTCCAAGCGTAAGCTTTGTCAGGTTTACAGCATTTTGAAACGCACTGTTTCCAATGCTTGTTACCTGATCTCCGATTGTCACTTCTATAAGATTACTACAACCATAAAAAGCAGATTCGCCTACTGTAATTACACTTCCTGGAATTGTAAGCGTTGTTAAATTGGCACAATTTGCAAATACATCATTCTCTAATGTCTCCAATCCATTTCCCCAGATAATTTCTTTTAGATTTTTACAATCAGAAAATGCCCCTCTTTCAAGAATTGTTACAGCATTCGATAACTGGACTGTCTTTAAATTTCCGCTAGAAGAAAATGCATATCTACCAATACTTTTTACATTCTTTCCAATTTGCACACTTACAATCTGTCCATTTGCATTAAATGCTCTTTCCCCAACCCTTGTAACTGGTAAGCCATCAATTGTATCTGGAACCGTAACACTCGCATCACTTCCAGTATACTTTGTAATTGTTACCTCTTTGTTGTTTTCGTTGGTATTCACTTCATACTCGAAATCTTCATATGTATTGGTTGTTGCTGCATATGCCTGAGTTGGAACCATCTGTTTGGCAATTCCATTGCCCTCCAACATTGCAACCGCACCTAATATCGCCACTCCGGTACAAAGAAGTATTCCTTTTCCCTTTTTTGTCCTCATGTACATATTCTCCTTTGCATATCCTATTTTTTTAGGTAATTGCGAAAGTCTCAAAGTAAATTGAGTTTCGCAATCACCTATTCTATTATTCTGTAATAATGAATTTATTTACATTTTCTCTTAATTTTTCTGCGGTTCTTTCTGCATTTTTCATCTCTTCTAATACACCATTTGCCGATTCCACCACGCTAGTGCTTCGATTGGCAATTTCTGTTGTGCCTATCGCTCCTTCTTCCGAAGCTTTACTAACCTCTGATATAGAATTTAATACACCCTCAATAGAGGCCAACAACTCTTGCGAAACTGCACTGAAATCACTTACAAGGTCATCCATATAAGTGGCATCCTCATTATATCTATCCGCAACATCGGAAAATGAATGGAAATCGTCAGTTACGTCTTCCGCAACAAAGTCTAAGATACGCTTTGCATCTGCTGATAGTCGATCTACCGCATCCATTACACTTCCTGTAACTCGCTTTATATTTTCAACACTTGCTTTTGACTGCTCTGCCAATTCCCGAATTTCATCTGCAACCACAGAGAACCCGGCACCTGCCTCTCCTGCTCTGGCCGCTTCAATTGATGCATTTAAAGCCAGTAAGTTTGTCTGCGAAGTAATTTCCATAATAGATTCTGCTAAATCTTCAATTTGATTTACTACCTTTGCTTCTTCTAATGCCTGAACAAGACTTACACTTATTTCTTCTTTAATATTCGATGTCTTTTTACTATTTGCTTCTGTATCGTCCTTTGCTTTTATAGCACGTTTATGAATATTAATTGCTTTGTCGGCTCCTTTTTGTGAACGCTCTGCAATATTTTTTGATGCTTCCTCTATCTCCTGTGCAATTGTATTAATCTGCTGACAACAAGCTGCTGTTTCCTCCATACTTGCAGAAAGCTGTTCTGTGGCAGTATTTGCAATATTCTTCATATTTCCAACTGAAAATACACCAAACAGCAGAGTAGTGCATTTCAAATAATATATATCGGCTATATCTTAGTAAAACTTTAATTTTCCTTACATATCTATTCACATCCCGCGGTGCGTTCTACTCTATAGGATACACTTTCCCATAGAGCGAAAAAGCCTGCTTGTTTTTCAACTATATGTGAAAACAAACAGGCTACTATTCTTACTCTATTCTTTTAACATCCTTGATCTGCAACTGGTGCTTTTAAAGTAATCGTCTTTCCTACAACTTTCTTCATTTTATTTCCCTTCCAAAATTCTACTTTATCGTTATATTTATTCCTTCCTGTAAACGCACCCTTTCTAATTTTCTCCACAATAAATATCAAGTTATTTCTTCTCTTAATATATGCCAGTAACACCTCTATATGCCCTAGGATTGCATCTTTTTATTATCCATTACTATGAATAAAAGTAAACCCAGCTTCTCTTGCATAATTTCTATTCTTCTTGGAAAAACTTAACTATGCTATTACTTATTTGCAACCAGTATCGTTTTGTTTATTTATAATGAAGAAATAATTGTCAAGAGGAGGTTCACTTTGAAACTAAAATCAGGAAATTTTAAAAAAAATATGGAGTTATTCCAAGATTATTTTCATCTGCAAGATAACTTTGATATGATTTACCGAACAATAGAAATCGGAGGAAAAAATGCGTGCATTTACTGTTTAAATGGATTTGCCAAAGATGAAGTGCTACAAAAACTTCTACAATATTTTATGGACTTAAAACCAGAAGATATGCCAGAAGATGCAGCTAACATGTGTAAAAAAATCTTTCCCTATGCGGAAGTATCCCTACAGGATGAAATAGATGCCATTTCAACCGCTTTATTATCCGGTATGACAATTCTCTTAATGGATGGATTTGAACAGGCAATTTCCATTGACTGCCGTACCTATCCCGCTAGAAGTGTAGATGAACCAGAAAAAGATAAAGTCATGCGTGGTTCCAGAGATGGTTTTGTAGAAACATTAGTATTTAATACTGCCTTAATTCGCCGTCGTATTCGAAACCCAAACCTGACAATGGAAATTTTTACTGTGGGTGAAATCTCCAAAACGGATGTTGTAATCAGCTACTATAAAGGCCGTGTGGATGAGGCAATGTTAAAGGATTTACGAAAACGAATAAAGAATATTAAAATTGATTCCCTGACAATGAATCAGGAAAGTCTGGCAGAATGCCTTTATCATCGTCCCTGGATCAATCCTTTTCCAAAGTTTAAGTTTTCCGAACGCCCGGATACTGCCACAGCCGCAATTTTAGAGGGAAATATTGTTATATTAGTGGATAATTCTCCCGCAGCAATGATTATTCCAACTTCCATTTTTGACATTATTGAGGAAGCAGATGATTACTACTTTCCTCCCGTCACAGGTACTTACCTGCGTCTATCCCGTTTTATTATAAATATTGTAGCACTGCTGTTAATTCCTACTTTCTTATTATTGATGAACCATCCACAGTGGGTTCCACCTCGGCTGGAATTTATCAATTTTGCCGAAACCGTCTATGTACCTGCCTTTATTCAATTTTTAATCTTAGAGTTTGCCATTGACGGTTTACGACTGGCAGCCTTAAACACACCAAGTATGCTAAGTACCCCTCTAAGTGTCGTTGCAGGTATTGTTTTAGGTGACTTTACAGTAAGTTCCGGTTGGTTTAATGCAGAATGCATGCTTTATATGGCATTTGTAGCCATTGCCACCTATTCACAGGCAAGCTTTGAACTGGGCTATGCTCTGAAATTTATGCGTATTATCCTAATTCTATTAGTGCAGATTGCAGGAATTTATGGTTATATTGCGGGAATTATTTTTGTAATTGTTCTAATATGCCGTAACAAAACGATTTCAGGTAAAAGTTATATCTATCCATTTATTCCTTTCCATTGGAAAGCATTGCTTCGCAACTTCTGCCGTGTCAGTCTTCCCACAAGTGAAAAACGGTAGGTATCTTTTTTACCTTTTTTGTGATAAAATAGAAATGGTCTGAATGTGAAAACATCCAAGTTCAGTAAGATAGAGGGACAATCTATTTTGTCCCTTATATTGTTACTGTCCTAAGACCAATAACATTTTGTTTCGCATAAAACATTTATGAATGAATTAGATTGCAAATAGATCTGTAAAAATGTCATTGGTTTGAAGATGGTCATTCAAAATATATGAAAAAGATCCGTTATTGCTACACCATAAAATGTATTTTATGGTATAGTAGTGAAAAAACAAGGGGGATGCTTATGAAAAGAGAAAGTAAATGTATTATATTAGGAATTTGTTGTATTGGAGTTTTTTTAGAAGAATTATATTTCTATCAAGTATACCAAAACCAGATTCCTGCTATTGCTGTAGGGATGGGAATACTGCTTGTTTTATTCTATCTCCTTTTTTCCAATTTGTTTGCACTTCGTGAAGAATGGAAGTTAGAACAGCAACAGGTACAGGAAGAACAATTAAAAAAACAAACTGCTTTATTAGAACAATTACTTTCTGGTACTTCTGTTTCCAATGCAACTACAGAAACACCTGAACACGAACTAAGCGGCGTAGAAACACTAGAAAAAGCAATTTATGTTGCAGTACAAAAAAATACAAAAACTATGCAGGAAAGTTTGGAACAACTAGACCAACATCTAGCCGGAGACTTTGAAAATGTGGTTACACAAATTCAACAGACCGGGGAACGTAATGCTAAAATTTCTGTAAAATACGGACGTGAAAATACAAAAAGTCTTATGGTTTTCCAACAGAAAGCCTATGACAATGTGGTGCTTGGTATGGAAGAACTAGCAAATGAGTTTTCTGCTTCCTTACAAAAAACACAAGAAAAATTAGACATAATTATAAATGCCATGGCTGATGGTTCCGTTAGAATTCCAACCACTGATACCTTTTCAACGACTACCATACCGGAGGCTACCACTTCGATGGAAGAAACACCGGAAGCAGTGACTTCTGAACCAGTTCAAGAGGATATTTCAGAAACATACATAAACACAGACAGTGCTTCTACAGTGGAAATTCCTACTCCTGACACTATCTCAGAAGCTTCTGCTGCAATCGAAGAACCTTCTCCTGTTGAGGAGACTCCTTCTGTCAGTGACGATCCTAACCATGTTATGACTCCTGAAGAAATTGCTGCTTTAGTCGCTGGCAATAATGAGCCTTCCCCTGTCGAAGAAGCTTCTCCTTCTGTCAGTGACGATCCTAACCATGTCATGACTCCGGAAGAAATTGCCGCTTTAGTCGCTGGCAATAACGAACCTTCTCCTGTCGAAGAAGCTACTCCTTCTGTCAGTGACGATCCTAACCACGTTATGACTCCGGAAGAGATTGCTGCTTTAATTGCTGGCAACAATTAATTGATAACAGTTTAGCTGGTAGAAATGATTGTTCAAATTGCACTCGGTTGTTAACAAGCTACGGGCAGTCTGAACAATCATTTTTATTTGTCGGACACTTCACTCTGTACGCTTTCTCACTAGGCTCAAAAATACTTCGCCAAGTGTTCAATGTGTCCCACAAGGGGGCGCTTTCTCACTAGGCTCAAAAA
>CADABQ010000060.1 GCA_902786205.1 uncultured Lachnospiraceae bacterium
AAAATACAATACAGTAAAACAAAAAAGTTGACACAAAAAAAGCAGGTTTTAAGCGACCTGCAAGGATTTTTTCTATTATTCAACTGTCAAACTCCCGGAAACGACAGATAAAAACGGTAATGAATTTATTACTTATGAGGATTGTCCGTATTTAGGTTATAAAGGTACAAGCACCTATTGCTTTTCGGATGATAAGATGCAGTTTTCAAAATGGGAATATAAAAATGAAGATGCTTCAAAGGCAAAGGAGGTTTATGATAAAATTGTAGATGAAAAGCAGAAAAAGTATGGCACTGGAAAAGATACGCAATCAGAGGGCGTGTATATGTGTAATTGGAATGAGGGAACAAACAGCATTGCTTTGACATGTATTACAAATGAAGATACTACTGTTGTTACACTGACAGAAATCATTTCTGCAAATGAGGGAAAATAGAAATGAAATGTAAAACGAATATACTAAAATGCAAATGGAGCAGAGGTTATGATTTTGGAATCTTTTTTTGTGGCTTCCATCAAAAGTGTTGAGAGCCATTGTTGCAAACAGAAATTACGGCATGTGCAACTACAGAAATTATTGATGAATATAGGGATATTGATACTATTACGGCAAAGGAGTTTTGTCAACGGTACAATTTATAGAAAAATAAGGTAAAGAATCGTGCAATGCTTGACTACGCCTACAAAAAATATTTGAATTCATATAGATTATGTGGTATACTTAGTTTGTATATTTATACAGTTTTGATTATAAATTAGTGTATTACTACTATTGAGAAAGAGTGAAAAATGAACGAAATTGGATATCATGGGACCTGCTCAAAATACCGATCCAACATAGAGGAAATCGGATTAGACCCAGACGAATGCGAGTATCGTACTGATCATTGGCTTGGACAAGGAGTATACTTTTTCGATGATTATGAAAAAGCAATGTGGTGGGCAAAGACAACATCTTGTCATAATGATAATTGTGGAGCAATTATTTTTAAATCAATTATAGAAGCCGAAAGTGAAGAAGTACTTGATTTGGATGACAATAAACAACTAGATAAGTTTATGACCGAAGTATTAAAAATTATGGAAGATGTCAAAACTAATTGTCCTGGTAGGATGCCAATATTTGAGGATTACAAACTCAGAGCTGTTCTATTCGATTATTATAAACAGCAAAATAAGTTATCCGTTATTATTGGTACTTTTCAGAAGGAATTTGCAGGTTACACAACTAAAAGAAGTGAAACTGATAAAATGATACAACGTAAAATAATGAATAATATAGGCATTAAGTTTAAGGAAAGACAAATATGTGTTTCTAAGAAGGAATGTATTAAATCGACTAAGTTAGTGTATAATGAGGAGGAGGAAGTGATATGATGTTTGATAAAGATTTATTTCTTTCATTATGTGAGAAATATGATGTTGAATTAAGCGAAACAGCCACTAGCCCTATGATTAAGGAAGGAATGGAACTACATCCAATTACGGATGATGATCTAAATCGTATTTTTTCATCATATCAGACATATGTTGGATATTCATGCAGTAAAACCAATACAAAAGCAGTAGCTCCAGAATTCTATTTAAACGATGATTATGCTATAGCGTGTTAGGAGAAGAATATGGAAGTAAAATCTAAATATGAAAGTCCTCTTGTATTAGAGAAAATAGAAATTGTTGAAAGTTCTTTTAGAAAAAAAGATGAGCCATTGGATGGATTAGAATTAGGCGTTCAAGTTGAACGTAGCCTCAACAAACTTAGTGATGGTCTTTTTGAAGTTATACTAATTACGACTGTATCTGATGAAGATGAAAAAATCTATGTCAATGTAAAGGGTAGAGCTATTTTCAATACAAAGCAGGAAAATATGGACATTCTAGAGAAGAATACAATAGCTATTATGTTTCCGTACATAAGAAGTTATATTTCTATTATCACAACTCAACCAGGGATGAATCCTATTGTACTACCTGCCATGAATATTATGGCAATGGTAAATGATCAAAAAAAATAATGGTTATATCGCAATAAGAGAATTTGAGATCAAACAGGCAGAAAGCGCGGAAAATTTTCCACATCTTTCTGCTTGTTTCATATTATTCTATTTTCTTTGCTGTTTCATAAAACCCCTTTTGGATACCATTTCTGCCTTGTGGCAAAGTTTATTTCCCTGTTTAATAAAGGTAAGAATTGAGAAAAATAGAATTTAGGCAGTGTTCTAATTGTTAAGATGGATTATTGGCTTTTTTGAAAATTTATGATACTATATAAGTAAGAAAATCTTACAATGAAAGAGGTGTTATTTATGAATGCACAAGTTGTGACAGTTTCTACAAAAGGTCAGATTGCAATCCCTGTTAGTATGCGCAGAGATTTAGATATTGATGCTGGTGATAAATTAGTAGCCTATACATCAGGTGATGTTATCATGTTAAAAGTTTTAAAAATACCAAAGTTAGATGAATTCGAACAGGCATTGAATGAGGCACAGGAATGGGCTAAGGATGTCGGTTATGTTGAAAGTGATGTAAATGATATTATTAAAGAGACAAGAAAGAGTAAACGCCTATGAAAATTGTTGTAGATACAAATGTTATGATTTCAGGAATCTTTTTTGGTGGCTTTCCTCAAAAAGTGTTGAGAGCCATTGTTGCAAATGAAATTACGGCATGTGCAACTACAGAAATCATTGATGAATATGAAGAAATTGTGGAAAGAATGCTCCAGAAAAAGCAGGGACATTTGAATGCAACGATTCTAACTCCTGTCCTTCAAAATTTGGAATTGATTGAAACAAAATCCATTGTAGACATTTGTCGAGATCCTGATGATAATAAATTTTTAGGATGTGCCAAAGATGCAAAGGCATTGTACGTTGTCAGCGGTGATGCAGATTTACTTGTTCTAAAAAATTATGAGGATATTGATATTATCACTGCAAAGGAATTTTGTCAGCGATACAATTTATAGATAAACAAAGCAAACTACTCCCTAACCTACTACACAGCCTCTAGTGTGGTAGGTCTTTTTTTTAATGTGTAAATTTTCTCTCATACAACAAATTAATAGAATTTTTTCCTATAAAGTATTATAATAGAAGTAAGTTTTGGGGCTACCTAAGATAACAGAAGGGGGAATATTTATGAAGTTAAAATTAAAGGGAAAATTTTGGGCTATGTCAATGCTACCATTACTTTTAGCAACTATTATTATTGCTATTATAATGGACTATCGCATTAGCGGGCATTTGGAAACATTGGTGAAAAACAATCTCTATGATGTAGCGGTTATGGAACGAGATAATATATCTCTATCAGAGGGTAACAGTTATCGACTGGATCAGGACGGAAACTTGTGGAATGGGGATCATTATAATATTTCAGAAGATACTGAATTGATTGATACCATTAAAAAGAATAATAAAATAGAAACTTCTATTTTTTACGGAAACACCAGATGCATTACTACATTGCAGGGTTCTTCAAATGATACAACAGGCAATAAAGCAGATCCGAAGGTAACAGATGTAGTTTTGAAAAAGGGAGAAGAAGGCTTTTTTAAAAACATTTCTATTTTAGGTCAAAAATGCTACGGTATTTATATCCCTTATTATGATGACAATTCGGATGAACCAGTAGGTATGGTATTTGCGGGTATGCAAAGTGCTACCATCCGTAAAATGGTTACAGATATTATGGCAGTTATTGTATTGATTATGCTCATATTAGTAATTCTTTCAGCCATTTGTATTTGGATACTCTCTGGACAAATTACAGGGCGTATTGCATACGGTGTAAAAAAATTGGGAGAGATTGCAGATGGCAATTTGACTAATCCGATTGATACCAAATATACCAAGTCTACAGATGAAACTGGGGAACTTGTACGAAGCGTTGTAAATTTACAGCAAAAGTTATCTGAGATTGTCGGTAATATCTCGTCAGAAAGTGACGTGGTACAAAAATCCGCACAGATTATGGATAACGAACTGATGCGGACAAAAGATACGCTGGAACAAATCGAACAGGCAGTAGCAGAAATTGCAGATGGAGCGACTTCTCAGGCAGCGGATGCACAGCTTATGAACAACGATGTTATTTTCATGGGTGAGAGAATCCAGGAAACCAATGAAAATATTGAAAAAATACATACGGTGGCAAATCATATGGAAAAGAACAGCCTTCGTGCCAAAAATACTTTGCAGGAATTAGAGGACATCAATACAGAGGTAAAACAGTCAATTCAGGTAATTTCACAGCAGACAGATACCACAAACGAGTCTGCACAGCGCATTGAAGAGGCAATTAACCTTATTACTACCATAGCCGAAGAAACGAACCTCCTATCCTTAAATGCCAGCATTGAGGCTGTCAGAGCAGGAGAACAGGGAAGAGGATTTGCAGTCGTTGCATCCCAGATTCAGAAATTGGCTGAACAGTCTAACGAATCCGCACAGCAGATTGGAGAATCCATTACTGTATTACTGAAAGATTCTGAAAATGCAGTAATTACAATGGAACATGTGAAAGAAGTCATGAATAAACAGAATCAGATGTTGCAAGATACCAAAAATGTATTTGATATAGTGGCGGAAGATATCAATGCCTCCCGTAAAGAAATTGGACGTATTGCGCAAAACAGTGAGGAACTGGATAAAGCAAGAGAACAAGTCGTTGACCGAGTACGAAATATCTCAGATGTTTCAGAACGCTATGCGGCAAGCACAGAAGAAACCAGTGCTTCTACCACAGAAATGAATACAAAGATACAAAAGGTTTCAGAAAATGCAAATCAATTAAAAACTGTATCCGACAACTTAAAGGAAAATGTACATATATTTAAGTTATAAATAGAACCAATGAGTATGAGGTTTTAAGTAGTTTCGGTAAGAGAAAAGCCATTATCCAAGCTGGTGTTTACGCTTGGGATAATGGCTTTTGTTTTATACTACAACTTCTAAAATATCCTTTGTTGTTTCGGTTATATCCAATTTCCTACATATATATTCCTTATTTTTTAAGAAAGAAAAACTAAGCAAATAGCCCTTCGAGACATTTCGACTATCTAAATATTCTTCTAACTGTGCAATCCCCTTTTTTCGATATTCCTCTCCATGCCATATTTTAAGTTCTATAATATGTTCTTCATAGCCATAAGTAATGACTAAATCCATACGTTCATTATTTCTAGTTTCAGGTTCGACATAATAAAAACCTGTACCATTAATGATTGGTTTTATAAAGCATAAAAAAAGTAATCTGCCCTGTTTCTCTAAAAATGTTTCGTTTTCTTGGCGGTATTCTGCTTTCATAAGCTCCTGAAACTTCTGCAATATACGAACAACATTTAGTTTGCCATTGTCAATAAACTGGTCACGCATGATTGGAGGATTCTCCTTTTGCAGTTGCATCACGCTTATACTGTAATTGTACAGATAGATTTCAAATATTTTATTTGAAATCGCCACATAATCATTTCGGTTAGCAAATATCCCAAACATTTCACCTAATTCTATTATAGGATTAGCGTGGTTATACATAAATTCTTCGCCATCATAAAGGATTCGGAATACTAAATCCTTCAATTGTGCATTGTTTTCAATATTATTGCGCAAGCTATCAAAAAGTGTATTGTTTCTACTATTTAAAATACCTTTAATTGCAAGTTGAACGGAATGCCTGCCCCATTCAGTTGGTGTATTTTGATCCATCCATTTACATAACCAACTAACCAAATAGGGATAACCGTTTGTATATTTATAGATTTCTTCAGACATTGCTACAATATCCATGCCTGTGTGATGATCCTGTTCATATTCCTGCAACATGGTGGAAATTTCCTGTGGGGAAAAGCTCATATCTACCTCAAAATCCACTGCAATATTCCAAGGACTGTTATACTTTTTTTCCTCATCTGGACGGAGTTTCAGTTTCATATTTTTTATATCATATACACCTGCTAAAATGACACTTTTAAATGTCGCATCTCCATCCGCTCTATAATCCAGATATTTATTGCGTAACATTCCCAAAAAATGAAGAAAAACCTGATTATCAGAGCTTTTGTCCACTTCATCAATGATTAACACAATTTCTTTATCTGCTATTTCGCATAGAGTTGTAATCTTATCTCCAAGATATGCAATAGCATCCTCCTCTTTAGAAAAATCTTCTATGTTTTCCCAAGTTTCTATTAGCTCCTGAGTGGCATTTGCTTTTTTTAAGCTTTTTCCCATTTTTTTGATAAAATTCCACACAAATAAATAATCACTTTTAAAAAAGGTATCACCAACCCCTTCAAAACTCATGCGAACCATTAAATATTGATGCTGCAATTTGCGAAATAATGTAGAAATCGTAGTAGTCTTGCCATATTGCCTAGCGCGGTTAATCGTAAAATAGTCGCCATGTGCAATTAATTTCTCAATCTGTCTTATTTTTTCCGTTGTATCAACCATATAGTGCAACTCTGGTATACAGATAGCTGTAGTATTAAATTCTTTCATGTTTTCGCCTCCCCGTTTCCGTTATTTTAGTCCTGTCTTTCGTATTATGTCCATTATAGCATGATTCTAAGGGCTTGTGAAATAACAACGGTTGTTCAAAAACATATTTCCCTCCTATTTCATCATTTCCGTAATACACACCGCATATTTCTGATCCTGCAATGCGTAAGCGGCAATGATATATTTATTCTCCTCCTCAAAGGTAGTAGTATGGTTTGTTTTATCCTCACTTCCATTTCCATATTGCTTTTTTAGGGCAGTACAGATATTTTCATATACCTTTTCTGCTTTTTTCTCTTTCTTTTCTATATGGGTCCATTTTGAGTAATAAAGCATATCGTCGTAATATTGATAACTCATAGACCCCGTATAACGGTCATATACGCTTTTTTTGTATGTATAGGTAATTCCACCGTCCTCTGTTTTTTTGGTTTCATTTGGCTCGCTGCCGATGGTCTGTGCCATATCTTTTTGGCTGGTTGTCCGTTCAAAGGATGTATAGTCAACCTTTTTGACACCGCAAGCCACAAATAAGAGACACAAACTGGTTAATAATATGGTTAAATATAGTTTTCTTTTCATTTTTCAATCCCTATTTCCTGTTAAAAATGTGAGAAATTAGCAAATAATCTCTCAAGTAGTATTGCCCTCCGAATTCATGTAAATATAAAGCGAAAGGGCAACATTGACTAAAAAAAATTACAAGAAAAGCTAAGGATTTCATAACCCTTAGCTTTTCCATATGACATGTTTAATTGGAACATAACGTTACAATAGTGAACATTCTAAACCAATTAAGCTGCTGTATACTCTACTGTATAGTTTACACCATCTAACACAATAGTAATAACATAAGTCTTTCCACTTGTGAAGTCATCCTCAGCTATAGCATTGCTGATAGTTACAACACCACTTGTTTCTGTAGCTAAAATAGTTCCTTCGCTATCAATACCAGTACCTTTTAATGTTACGTTCTGGTATTTATAACCTGTAATAGTATTACTGCTATCCATTACTGCAATTTTTTCTTGAGCAGTAACTTTTGTAATCAAGCTAGTTGCTTTTTTAGTTTCTACCTTATTACCGTAAGCATCTTGTGCTGTCATAGTAATATTTTTCGATGTTTTATTATATTCTACATTATATTTTTCAAATGTTCCAACATTAACTTTTACCGTAATGGCAACTGTTGTTTTACCAGCCACTTCACCACAGTTAATTGAAATCTTGTCACCTGATTCTGTTACTGGAACGGTAATCTTTGCAACACCTGCTTTAAAAGCAACTGCTCTTGTGTATTTCTTTGCACCAACAGTTACTGATACATACTCTTCACCAGAGTAGTCTTTGTTAATATTAGCATCAGTTGCATTACTGTCCACAGTATATGCTACAGTATATGCTTTGAAAGTAATAGTAGCTGTATCTCCAGCATTATATGCTGTTTTGTCAGCAGTTGCAACTACAGATTTTACTGCTGGAATTACTTTGATATTACTTTCTAATGTAGTAACAGTTTTTTCATCAGCCGCTGTGTACTTAAATGTAACCTTTTCTGTAGCTCCATTCATACCATAAATATAAGTTTTTTTGCTTCCATCAAATACATTCACGCCTGTTGTAGTATCAGTAAATGTATCAGGTGTCGCAGTAGGTGCAGTCGCAGCACTTACTAATACAACAGCTCCTTGAGCGTCTACTGTATTTCCACTCGTCTTAGCTACGGTATCATTTACTTTAAAGTTACACTTAGCTGGCACTTCTGTTGGTACAATAGCTTTTCCATATTGGTCAATAAATGCAAAATCAGTTAATGCTACTTCGATATTCTTTCCTTCTTCCAAAGTTTTCTCTGCTGCAAGCTTGCTATTTGCCGCAAATCCTACTAACTTTGTAGCCTGACGTTCTGCATAAACAGTTACATCAAAAGTCTTGATTTCGCCTGTAGCAGCCACTGTAACTGTAATAGTAGCCTTAGAACCATCATTTGTTCCTGTTCCTGCTGTAAATGTTGGTACACCGTCTGTAAAGGTTACTTTTGTTAAATCTAATACACCTGTGTTACTACTTTCAATAACTGTACCATTAGCCAAAACTACTTTTCCAGCAGTCGCAGAACTAACATCACCTGCAGCATTCTCTGTAGCAGTCCAAGCCGTACTTAATTTGAATGCTTCACCATATTGATCCTTAATTGTAATTGGTAACTTGAAGGTACCATTTTCAATTAAACGATCTTCGTTTTTATCTCCAAGTGTTAATGTTCCAAATTCAACACTGTTTGCAACTTTATCCTTAACAACTGTTACAGTCTTACTATCGTTTAGTGTACCATATGCTAAAGTAATACGAATTACATCATCTAAGTTAGCACTGTTTGTATTAATTGTAATTTTTCCGTTTGTAGTCGCTTCTACTTTCACTGACTGACTTTGAGTTACATTATATACAGTAGCTGTAACTCCAGAAGTGACAGGAAATGACAAAATTTTTAAATGATATTTTTCTAATTTGAGAATTTTGTGTAGAAACAATACTTTTCGTGTCATAAAATGCAAAATTCTATAATTTATTCGTGTTATTTAGTGTGATTTTTTTGGTTTAATTCATTGTTTTTTACACGAATATTTGTTACACTATATTCAGTACATGTTACTATTCACAGGTAAGTATTTTTGATAATAAAAATATCATATAAAAGTCTATCCTGTACAGTTTTGGACAATTTTTTATTCATAGTATTGCACAAAAACATTACTAATCACACTAGAGTGTAAACAGTAGTCAAGTACCTTTTAAGGAGGAGCTTATGTATAGAAAGATTATGGGTTTTTTAGAAACGTGGAAGGAAAGCGAACATCGCAAACCTCTTATTTTGCAAGGAGCAAGACAGGTAGGAAAAACCTACTCTATTTTAGAGTTTGGACGCACACATTATGAAAATGTGGCATATTTTAATTTTGAAACAAATCCAAAATTAAGCGAAACGTTTGAAGAAAATATCAGTCCTGATTATCTGATACCGATTTTATCTCATATCGCGGGACAAACAATTGTAAAAGAAAAAACTTTGATTGTGTTCGATGAGGTACAGCTTTGCGAACGAGCATTAACTTCGTTGAAATACTTTTGCGAGGATGCACCTGATTATCATATTATTGTGGCTGGTAGTTTGCTGGGGGTAGCAGTCAATAGAGCAAAATTTTCATTTCCTGTAGGTAAGGTAGACATGAAAACTTTGTATCCTATGGATATGGAAGAATTTATGCTGGCAATGGGAGAAACTGCCCTTGTAGAACAAATTAAAAAGTGTTTTGAAACGGACACTCCTATGCCTTCTGCTCTCCATGATGCAGCTATGCAGCTTTATCGACAGTATCTTGTTGTTGGCGGTATGCCAGAATGTGTAATGCTATTTTCAGAAACGACCGATTATATTTTGGTTCGTCATATACAGGACACGATTCTTGCAAGCTATCTCAACGATATGAGTAAATACAATAATCTTAATGAAATCAAAAAGACCAGACTCACCTACGACAATATTACTGTTCAACTTTCTAAAAAAAATACCCGTTTTCAATATAAACTGATTAAAAAAGGCGGGCGAGCTTCCGAATTTGAAAATGCAATTGAATGGCTTTGTCTATCAGGTATTGTGTCGCAGGTTTACAAGGTAGAACAAATTAAAAAACCGTTGGAAAACTATCGGGATATTGATGACTTTAAAATTTACGTTTCAGATTTGGGGTTGTTATGTGCCAAGAAAGACCTGGCTGCTAATGACATTCTTTATATGGTCGAAGAACTAAATGATTTTAAGGGCGGTATGGCTGAAAATTATGTCAACGTACAGCTTTCCATCAACGGATATCATACCTACTACTGGGAATCTAAGCGTGGAGCGGAAATTGATTTTGTTATTCAACGTGACGGTCAGCTTATCCCTATTGAGGTCAAATCTGCCGATAATACGAGAGCCAAAAGTCTAAAGGTCTATATGGACACCTACAAACCTTCTTATGCAATTAAACTTTCAACGAAAAATTTTGCATTCGAGGATAATAAAAAGATTGTTCCACTATATGCGGCATTTTGTATCTAAGAGGGTACAAAATGCCGCTTTTATATGAGCAAGTAACAGAGCGGATTGCGAAATCCTTGATTTTCCTTTCATACATCCATTATTCCAACATTATGTGTTGTAAAACAGAACTGTCCACTTCCATACACCGTCAAACATTTCAATATTACACATAAAAGTACATCATAAAGATTTGAATCTGACTCGTTGATAAAACTAATACCTTCTTGTACTATTTCTTTAAATATACAAATAGTATAACCGACTTTTTTGTTCCTACAGGCAAGGAACTCTATATTAAAATGAGTCAGATACAATAATTTGGTTATCAGGTGTGTAAAGTGTAAAGCTTTTGACTTTTACTATATTTTGTCCTTTTATATACATGTCTGTTGTTTGATGAAAGAATGTTTCTATGTATCTATTTTTAGTATTATGGACTTCTGCAATTCCAAGATGATTGTATTCATTACTTGCTTTCTACTCAAATAGAAGATAATCACTTTTAATTTTAGAATTAATAAGTGTAGGATTAAAATTTACGACTGCATCTGTATAGGTTAATGTAGTCAGATTATCGTAAGAAAAATTTTTATATCT
>CADABQ010000061.1 GCA_902786205.1 uncultured Lachnospiraceae bacterium
CGTATTTGCCGCCCAGTTCCTCAAATAATGATTTTGCCATTGTCTGTTACCTCCACATTCTTTTTTATTTTGAATGTCCGCAAAATCCGTCCTACATCCCTGATCCAACGTAAGGATATGATTGGTATCATCCGTCATAATAAACGTATTAAAACAGTGGCTAACATATCCTAAGGCATAATTTGAAATGTCATATGCAGAATCGGTAAGTACCATATCTGCTGTTCGAATCTGTAAAGTCATATTCGCTTGGTGATTCAAATCATCTTCTGATGTATACATTTGGTGAGTGGTACGTACAAATAGATAACCATTGCATTCTGTCATACGCAGGGTTCCTAAGCTAAAAGGCTTTTTGGTATTTGCCCCATAGACAGAACATTGCGACAATCTTTCCCAATTTTTATTATATTTAACTACACGAATGACTTCATTGGAATCGTATTCCTTTAAATTATTTTTACCCCAAACTACATAATAAAACTCTTCACCTGCATAAAATCCTGCAAAGATAGGCAATTCAGCCTTTATTGATTGATTAGATAAATATGAAAAGGCTTCATCATAGTATTCAATCAATACATCTGCCGTATTATATTTTTGCACCCTCATATAACCTTGCTCGACTGGTACTAAGTAGGATTTAATAATTTCCGCATGAAATGGATACGTATAGTTTTGTGCATTGATATTTTTATTAATGTAGGTTTGCTTTGTTGTCTGTTCTTCCTTTTCTGCCCCTTTTTATTTTTTTCATCATCATAGAAATCCCCCTTTCAAATCTAAGTAATTTTATTGTATCATTTTTTACATTTATTTACAATTCTTGTTTCACAAATATAAAAAGGGAGAATACAATAAATAAAACGTAAGTAGGAGGAGTTCTCATGCAAAATATGAAAAGCTGGATTGCACAGAAGATGGTTCCGTGGGTGGGGTTAAATAAAAAAACGGTTTATATGCTACGTTCTCTCACAAAAGTAGAAAAAATGCTCCCAGAAATACATAAAGAAAAGAAGAAAAAATAACAGGGAAGTCTCCACTTATCCAGTGGAGACTTCCCTGTTTCCTTGTTATAGGCAATGAAAAGAATCATTGCAAATTTTTGCAGTTAGGCTTAAAAATTAAAGCTGAGGACCAGCAGCAACTAATGCCTTACCAGCGTCATTACCTTCGTACTTAGCAAAGTTCTTATTAAATCTTGCAGCAAGATCTTTTGCCTTTGTTTCCCATTCAGAAGCATCTGCATAAGTATCACGAGGATCAAGAATAGCTGGGTCTACACCTGGAAGTTCTGTTGGAACTTCGAAGTTGAACATAGGAATCTTCTTAGTTGGAGCGTTGGCAATATCTCCGTTAAGAATAGCATCAATGATACCACGAGTATCTTTGATAGAAATTCTCTTACCAGAACCATTCCAGCCTGTGTTAACAAGATATGCCTTAGCACCGCTCTTCTGCATTTTCTTAACAAGCTCTTCTGCATACTTTGTAGGATGAAGCTCTAAGAATGCCTGACCGAAGCAAGCTGAGAATGTAGGTGTTGGCTCTGTAATTCCACGCTCTGTACCAGCAAGCTTAGCTGTAAATCCTGAAAGGAAGTAATACTGTGTCTGCTCTGGTGTAAGAATAGATACTGGAGGTAATACTCCAAATGCATCTGCTGACAAGAAGATAACGTTCTTAGCAGCTGGAGCAGATGAAATAGGACGTACAATGTTTTGAATGTGATCAATTGGATAAGATACACGAGTATTTTCTGTAACGCTCTTATCTGCAAAATCAATCTTTCCATCTTTATCAAGTGTTACGTTCTCAAGAAGAGCGTTGCGCTTGATTGCATTGTAGATATCTGGCTCAGATTCCTTATCAAGGTTGATAACCTTAGCGTAGCAACCACCTTCGAAGTTGAATACACCCTTGTCATCCCAACCATGTTCATCATCACCGATAAGAAGACGCTTAGGATCTGTAGAAAGTGTTGTCTTACCTGTACCAGAAAGACCAAAGAAGATAGCTGTGTTTTCGCCGTTCATATCTGTGTTTGCAGAACAGTGCATAGAAGCCATACCTTTTAATGGTAAGTAGTAGTTCATCATAGAGAACATACCCTTCTTCATTTCTCCACCATACCATGTGTTAATGATAACCTGTTCACGACTTGTAATGTTAAATGCAACACATGTTTCAGAGTTAAGACCTAATTCTTTATAGTTTTCAACTTTAGCCTTAGAAGCGTTGTATACAACGAAATCAGGTTCAAAGTTTTCAAGTTCTTCAGCAGTTGGCTTAATGAACATGTTTGTTACAAAGTGTGCCTGCCATGCAACTTCAACGATAAAACGAACTGCCATACGTGTATCTGCGTTAGCACCGCAAAATGCATCTACTACAAAAAGTCTCTTATTAGAAAGTTCCTTCTTTGCAATTTCTTTTACGGCAGCCCATGTCTTCTCTGACATTTTGTGGTTATCGTTTGGATATTCTTCTGTAGTCCACCATACAGTATCTTTAGAGTTTTCATCTTCTACGATGAACTTATCTTTAGGTGAACGACCTGTGTAGATACCAGTCTTAACGTTAACTGCTCCAAGTTCACTTTCCTGACCTACTTCGTATCCCTCTAATCCAGCCTTTGTCTCTTCCTCGAATAATACTTCGTAAGAAGGATTGTAAACGATGTCTGTGGCACCAGTGATGCCATACTTACTTAAATCGATTGTTGCCATCTTAGTAACCTCTCTTTCTCTCAATGCTATAATGTTAATGAAAATCTGTAAATACAGATTTTTACATTTTATTAAGGAATGGAAAAAACCACTCTCTTACATAGAAGTATACATAATTAGCGGAAATAAGTCAATTTGTATATTCGACACTTTGTGAATGTAAGTTTATAGGGTTACTATTCACAGCCTTTCTTTTCTACATTCAGAAAAAACTGCGCAGAACGCTGCAAAATTAGCAGCTTCCTTTTCTCCCTATACAGAAGAACTGCCTACACGGCAGATTTGTATAGTTTGTATTTTTTTCAATGGACCTCTTTGAACCATAGTTTTTAGGTAGAAAGAAGGAAAAGAATATGTAGATAATAATTGCTTTTTTTTGGAACATATATTAAACTAAACAGGTAACAAATTTTGGAAGGGAACTTCTAAATTAAAAAGAAAGGAATATGCAAAATGAAGAAAACAGTGAAACAATTGTTTGTTGCATTTTTGATACTTACACTTATCGTAGTATGCCCTGGTGCAATAAACAAGGCAAAAGCAGCAAGCGAAGATCCATTGGTGAATGACACAGTAACCATGAATGCTGGAGGAAGCAAAGGGTATAATTTCAAAATAACTGCTAGTGGAAAGGTATATGTTGACTTTTTCATAGATAAGCAGGTGGACCTTACAGTTGGACTTAGAAAGGTAAATACAAATGCTTCATTAGTTAACACAGTAATTAAAGCAGATGAATGGGTAGATGGATCAACTATTGATAGTGCATACAGTGGAATATATACTTTTAGCTTATATGCAGTTTTAGATCCAGGAGAATATTATGTACAAATTTCTCCATCGGCACAGGCTAGAATTAATACTATGGTTTTCTTTGAAGAAGACAATACTACACCAACGCCAACACAAACACCTCTTACAATGAGCCAGAGTAAACTTACAATCACTGCAGGTCAGTCACATAAGTTAAGCGTAACTGGTGCAAGTGGAACTGTAAAGTGGTCGTCTAGCAAAAAGTCAGTTGCTACTGTAAAAAGCGGAAAGGTAACTGCAAAAAAAGCAGGTAAGACAACTATTACAGCTAAATCTGGAAAGAAAACAGCAAAGTGTGTAGTTACAGTAAAGAGCAATGTATATACAGGAGCAAAAGTTTCTTTGAGCAATGCATCTTATGGAGTAACTGCTGGTATCTATAAGGCATACTATAGCAAAGGTAAGTTAGTAGTTAAGTTAAGAATATACAATAATACAAGCTACTATATTACAAAATTTAAAAAGATTAAGATTGTTGCAAAGACAGCCACAGGCGCAACAATTGCAAACTATAGTGTAGCTAAGAATATTGCAATGCCTGCTCATACAACAAAGGATATTACAATTACAATTCCTAAGAGCAAGGTAAAGAAGAAAACAGCAGATTTAAGAAATGCAAGCATGAAGACAGACGGAAGTTATACATATAGATACTAAGAAGCGGTTGTTTCTAAAATAGAGGCTCATTATTGAGCGTAGGGGGAAACCCAATTTCAAAATGCAGCAATAACATTTAAATGTTATTGCTGCATTTTGTTTTATAAATGAGTTACAGTATTTTTTCTAAAATTCTCAGGTTTTCTATATCTATATTCATTTGAATAAAGACAGTCAAAAGCGTTTCGTATATATTTAGAGCAGTTCTCCGTATAGTGAGTGTAGCATGAAACTTTTAATAATCGTTTGAGTAAAAAGTATAAATTTTCTGTTTTCTGGTTTTAAGGAACAAAAATACTTTATATTGAAGTTTGGAAAGCAAAAACTTTTTTTAAATTATAAAAATTTACGGACCAAATGCAAAGTTATTACAATATTTAGTGAAAGGGTGTTAAAGGGTTTGCAAAGATATCACAAGAGAATTGGGAATAACTTGACGTCTTCCGTACAAATGTGATACACTTAAAAAAGTTCGTAACTATGCTATAGTTACAAAAGTTTAATATAAAAATACGTGGAAGAGAAGAGTAGATAAGGAACGATTTTACAGAGAACCCGGGTGCTGCGAAAGGGAAAATTAGAACTTATTGAAGATGGTCTTGGAGTTGTCTGTCTGAGCGTTCGTTAGGGCAGAACGGTCACACCGTTATCGTGTATAAGGTCTGCATATGCAGATGAATTAAAGTGGTACCACGGGATTCTCGTCTTTAAGATGAGAGTCCCTATTTTTATTAGGAGGAATGATTTATGGCAAAGAAACCGTACTATATTACAACAGCAATTGCGTATACATCAGGAAAACCACATATTGGAAATACCTATGAAATTGTATTAGCAGATAGCATTGCACGTTTTAAGAGACAGCAGGGTTATGATGTTCGTTTCCAGACAGGAACCGATGAACATGGACAGAAGATTGAATTAAAGGCACAGGAAGCAGGAATTACACCAAAGGAATTTGTAGACAATGTTTCTAGTGAAATTAAAAGAATCTGGGATTTGATGAACACTTCTTATGATAAGTTTATCCGTACAACAGATGCAGATCATGAAAAACAGGTGCAGAAGATTTTTAAGAAATTGTACGATAAGGGGGATATTTATAAAGGACATTATGAAGGTCTTTACTGTACACCTTGTGAGTCATTTTTCACAGAATCACAGTTAGTAGACGGAAAATGTCCGGATTGTGGAAGAGAGTGCCAGCCAGCAAAAGAGGAAGCATACTTCTTTAAAATGAGCAAGTACGCAGATAAACTCATCAACCATATCAATACACATCCTAACTTTATTCAGCCAGAATCTCGTAAAAAAGAAATGATGAATAACTTCTTACTTCCAGGGCTTCAGGATTTATGTGTATCCAGAACATCATTTAAGTGGGGAATCCCAGTAGACTTTGATGATAAACATGTTGTTTATGTATGGTTAGATGCCCTTACGAACTATATTACTGGTTTAGGATTTGATTTGGATGGAAATTCAGATGCCATGTTTGAAAAATATTGGCCTGCTGATTTACACTTGATTGGAAAGGATATCTTGCGTTTCCATACGATTTATTGGCCAATTATGCTTATGGCACTTGATTTACCATTGCCAAAACAGGTATTTGGACATCCTTGGTTATTACAGGGTGACGGAAAGATGAGTAAATCAAAGGGAAATGTTATTTACGCAGACCAGTTAGTAGATATGTTTGGCGTAGATGCCGTTCGTTACTTTGTATTGCATGAGATGCCATTTGAAAATGATGGTGTGATTTCATGGGAATTGATGATTGAGCGTATGAATTCTGACCTTGCCAATACATTAGGAAATCTGGTAAACCGTACCATTTCTATGTCGAATAAATACTTTGACGGTATTGTTACAAATAAAAATGTAAAAGAAGCAGTAGATGAAGAATTGATTGCTCTTACATTAGAGACACCAAAGAAAGTGGCAGAGAAGATGGATAAGCTTCGTGTGGCAGATGCGATTACGGAAATCTTTACGCTATTCAAACGTTGTAATAAATATATTGATGAGACAATGCCATGGGCATTAGCAAAGGATGAAGCTAAACAGGAACGTTTACAGACTGTTTTATACAACTTGGTAGAGAGTATTACCGTTGGAGCTACTTTGTTAGAAGCATTTATGCCAGATACTTCCAAGAAGATTTTAGAGCAGTTAAACGCTAAGGCACCAAGTTTAGATGAGATGGAAAACTATGGAAACTATGTATCTGGAACAAAAGTAACAGAAAAACCTGAAATCTTATTTGCCAGATTAGATCCAAAAGAGATTATGGAGCAGGTAGCTGTTATTCAGGCAGAACAAAAGGCTGCCGCTGCAAAGGCAAATGGAGAAGCAGAGGAAGAAAAGGGTATTGATATTGAGCCAAAGGCGGAAATTACCTATGATGACTTTATGAAAATGCAGTTCCAGGTTGGAAAGATTATCTCCTGTGAGGAAGTTCCAAAGTCCAAGAAATTACTTTGCTCTAAAGTACAGATAGGAAGCGAAGTAAAGCAGATTGTATCAGGTATTAAAGCCTATTATTCTGCGGAAGAAATGGTTGGAAAGAAAGTTATGGTATTGGTAAATCTTAAACCAGCTAAACTGGCAGGAGTATTGTCAGAAGGTATGCTTCTTTGCGCAGAAAATGAAAAAGGCGAATTGGCACTTATGACACCAGAGAAGGATATGCCTGCAGGAGCAGAAATCTGCTAGTAGGACATGTTAGCCTTGGTTTCATTGCTGCTTGGAATTGCATATTTGGTGTGGAATTATTTGGATGAAAAAAAGGATAAGTAATTGTTAATAACAGACATATCAGGTATTTAGGTATTTGATATGTCTGTTTGTAAAATACGAAAAATTTCTTTAAATCTATACTTGTGTCTTAAAATACAATGGTTAAAATTTACTAAGTTGTGTGCTTACTTTAGGATACACATTTATATTTGGTTAGCCGATGATAGAATGGTCATTGACTAACCTTTTTTATAGGAATAGTAAAAAAAATATTTTTCTTGAAACCAATTACGAGAATCACACTACTTCTTAAGTGAAGGGAGGTAACCATACATTGACTAGTCAAGAAAATAAGCAGGTAAAGGAATATTTTGAACAGACCTACAAAGAAACCAATCGTAGTGTAACCCTATTTTTGATTTCAAAGTGCAAAAATTTTGTGGATGTAAGTGATATTTTACAAGAGGTATATATGGAATATTATAAGGTTCTAATTAGAAAAGGTCTTGATTACATCAAAGAAAATGAAAAATTTCTGATTAGTTTATGCCGGAAAAAGATAGCAACTTATTATTCCTTTTGGGATCGTATTCCACATAAGCTGTATTTAGATGAAAAAGAAGACTATGAGAGAGAGGAATTATTATCGGATGCATATGATATCGATAGGGACGATGTAGATGATGTATTTTTGCAAAAGGAAATGATAGGGGATGTAAAGGTACTTTTAAAAAAGCAACCAGATGAAGTGCAAAAAATATTTTATTTATATTATACCATGGAATTAAAAGTTTCAGAGATCGCAGATTTACTACATATAAAGGTGCACACTGTGAAAAATAAGTTGTTTCGTACGAGGAAAATCATTAGTGAACAGTTAAAGGATGATTGGAGGTAGTGTTATGACGAAGAAGGATCTCTACAAAGAGGCAACAAAAGATATGATTGTTGGATTGGAGGAAATAGAAAGAAGCATAAATATGCAAGTAGAAGACAAGCGGACGCATAGAAAGAAAAAATATAGAATGAGTCGTGTTGCAGCAGCTATAATTGTTGGAATGTTAACGGTAAGTACAGTCAGTGTGAGTGCATATGCATTGCATCATTGGAGTAATGGTATGAAGGGACGCTTCCAAGTGTCATCAAGTGATACTGCGTCATTGGAAAAGACAGGAGTTGCAGATTTCCCAGATGAAAAAAAAGAGACAAAGAGTGTGACAAAGAATGGGGTTACTGTATCCGTTGTACAAACGCTTGTGGATAATTATTATGCCTATATTGCTTTTCAAGTAAAAGGATATCAGATTGGAAAAAAAGAAACGCCCACATTTGATCATATGAAGTGTACCTTGGATGGGAAAATGGTAAGTACGTGTAGTAGCTTTTATGATGGCCTGAGCAACGATGGAAACGGAAATGTAATTATGGGAGATGGTTCAGCACTTTCTACTGGAAAAGACATTTCACTTGTTAATTCTTATGTGCAGAAGGACGGAACATTAGAGTATCATATTTTGATGTATACAGATGGCACTAGAGGATACTTCTCTAATAAAACGGTAAATATCAAATTAAGTGATCTTGGAATTTATGGAAAAAAAGAAGAGGTAAAAGTGGAAAAGAAAGGTACCTGGTCTTTTGCGTGGAAATTGAGCGGAAGTAGTGCTTCGAAGGTGAAAAAAGTAAATGCGACGCTTGGAAATACGGGGGTAGTTGTTTCTGAATGCGAAGTATCGCCAATTTCTCTTCGAGCAGTGATTGATACTTCAAATAAGAAAAAAGGTACCATGTCAAAGGATGTAGATTATCCACCAATTACAGGTGTGAAGTTAAAGGATGGAACCGTATTGACTTGTATTATAGGTGGTGGGATTGAAGAACATGATAAGGATGGAAGGCGGGAAGCTATTTTTGCAACGAGTCGAATCATTGACGTAGATGAGGTAGAGAGTTTTTTGTTTGATAAATCCTCAAGGAATGATGGAGAAGAATATACAGAGGATAATTTTTATGAGGTTCCTATTAATCAATAGTATTTAATTGCATGATCAATGAAAGTTAAAATGTAAAAAAACCAGCCACTATTTGGCTGGTTTTTTAGAATGCATAATTCCAACCCCTATTGTGTTGCGGGCTGTATATTTGTTTTATGAAATATAAAATTATAGTAATACCTATATCTGCTTCCTTTGTGTGATACTATAGGTATTAGTAGAAGGGAATGATGGTGTGGGAAGGAAGTACAAAAGTAAAAAAATTTTGATGGAGGCGTGATAATGGGGACATTAAAGATTGCTGTATGTGATGACGAAACAGTATTTTCAGAAAAATTGAAAGAATTGATAAATGAGTATTGCGAGAAAAAGCAAATTCTCTATGATTTTGTTTTCTAGAGGGAACTAAAGATCTTGCATTGGAGAAAGTCATATATATTGAGAGCAATCTTCACAAGTTAATTTTTCACATATTTGAAGGAGAACTTGTTCAGTATACAATGTATGAAACTTTGAATAAGATATCAGAAATGGTGTCGGAAGATTTCTTGCGGATTCATCAAAGCTATTTAGTTAATTTAAAGTTTATAACAAGATTAGACGGAAATCAGTTACTTTTATCTAATGGTGATACATTATTAATAGCAAGATCAAAACTGAAAGAAACAAGAAATCGAGTTGCTATTTACAAAGGAGACCTGTAATGCAAGAATATATACAGAGTTACTTCATAGTTTTGCTTGAAACTATGTGTTATATTATGTTTTGTGAAATCTTTGAAAAAAAGAAGTGAAGAAAAATACAATGTGGCTCTCACGTTGTATGATTGTGTTTTGGTTAAGTATATTTACTTGGGCAACGGTAAATCTATTAGAAGCACATATGATTGCAAAACAAATTATGGTTGTCTTGTTGTCTGTAGTGTTTGTTTTGTTATATAGAAATTGGAGATTTGGTAAATGTGTTGTTTTGGCCACTCTTTTTCAAAGTATTTTACTTATAGCAGATTTTATAACCATTATGCTTAAGAAGTCTTTAATGGGAAGTGAAACAGGAGAAAATCAACTGGAAAATTTTGTGATTATAGTAATTTCAAAACTAGTTCTTTTTTTACTTGTTCTGGCAATTGAAAACATATTTCAACAAAATGATACGGAATATATAGAAGAAAAAGAATGGATACTATTTTCTGTTCTACCCATTTTTACTATGATGATATTGATTACTATTGGTAAAAATGCAGATGTTGTGACGAATGTAAAATTAGAACAGTTTTTATGGGTGCTTGCAATAGGTCTTGTGTGTTTGAATATTCTAATGTTTTATTTTATGAAAAGTATAGGAAAGCGAGGATATCTGTTAAAAGAAAAAGCTTTGTTAGAGTTAGAAACAAGAAATCAAATATACTTATATGAAACAATAACTGAAAAAGTGAAAGAACAAAGAAAGATTTCTCATGAATATAAAAATCAATTGATTTGTATTCAGGCGCTGTGCGCTACTCAAAATATGATGAGCTTATACAATATCTAGGACGAATCAATGACAATGTTTTACATGACTTAGATTATATAAGCACCAATCATGTATTGTTAAATTTGGTAATAAATGTAAAGTATGAAGAAGCAGTAGAGCATTCTATCTTGTTTATATGTAAGATAAATGACTTATCTGGGTTGACAATGAATCCTTCAGAGTTGGTAGTGTTGTTATCTAACTTATTTAATAATGCGATCGAAGCATGTAAAAAGTGTATTGGAGAGCGGAAAATAAAATTAATGAAAAAAATGAATGAAAAGATTTTAGGAGTAAAAGGAATCAATAAATCCTTTTTTAAAGGAACGAAAATTTCCAATGATAGTAGATTGCAATAGGATAAGAGATTTGTTAGCTGCTGATAGTGGTGATTTGAAAGACGGATAAGTTCCATATCTTAAAATATAATTAGAAAATGCCAGTTAGTGTATAATTTTTAGGTTCTTCCGCAATATTCCGTGCAATCTTAACTGGCATTAAGATTGCACATTAATTTTGCTTCCAATAATTTCCGACTACA
>CADABQ010000062.1 GCA_902786205.1 uncultured Lachnospiraceae bacterium
CATTTACCATAACATCGATGATGCTGCAAAGCGTTACGGTAAGGAAGGTGACTATGTTGCAGGTGCAAATATTGCCGGATTTGAGAAGGTTGTAAATGCCATGTTAGCTCAGGGTGTTTGCTAATTAATAGAATTCTAAGATAAAGATGATATGGAGAAGTCCTGTAAACCCAGTGTTTATGGGACTTTTCTTTTTGCGATGAAATGAAAAAAGAATTGTGAGAATATTCATAAATAGAAGATAATTTACGTTATTTTGAGGTCGTTATATACGCAAAGTGCTTTACGTTCACTTTACGCAATTTATGACTTTACGACGCTATACGGCTAGTAATAATGTTGAATAGATAATAGATTTTAATATGTTATATAAAGAATTTTCATTAATATGCCGATATTATGCTTACAAGGATGGCATTGTATTTCAAAGGATTGAATTTGAGATACAGTGCCTTTTTATTATACCACTGGGACCTTTCGGGCAGTGGTGCAGTCATGACCGACAGATTGACTGCAGGAAGGGAGGACTATATGTCAATTGCAGGATTAGGAACTTACAGTAGTTCCGGTTATTATTACAAAGCAGTAACCAAAAGTAGAAGTGGTTCGCTCTCAAACGTATCGGATGATTATTTGAGTAAAGAAATTCCAAAAGATGATCCAATGCACGACTTCAAGGAAGCGGTAAGGAAGGCGGTTACATCTTCGCCTTATTGTAAATGTATTATTGCGAATATTAAGACAGAGGCACTTTATGCATCGCAAGATGATTCTGGTGAAATGATTTATTCATATCAGAAGACGGAACAAAGTTTTCAAGTTTTTATTAAATCAGATGGACATGATAAGACATATTCTGTGAAAGGGTATGATAAGGATGGCAATCCATTTGAAAAAGATATTAATCCGGAAGAGGTTGATCCTGAATATGCAGATTTTCCGGAGTTCTCAACTCTTTGTATGTATTTTGAACATACAGAACAAACCTCTGAATTTTTAGCGGATGATTATTTTGATACCGATGACATTTTGGAGAAAATGAACTATTTAGAAAAAGTGAATAATCTCAGAAATGAAAATGTCATGGATAAAGCAAAGAGTATGATTGATTATGCGAATCGATTATTTGATGATTTTCGTCAAATGATGAATGCGAAAGAGGATATCAACTCTTTGTTTGAACCCTATTTTATGAAATTCTTGTCTATGGATATCACACAGATAGAGCAATCAGAAGAACTTGATGTAACGGAGAGATTAAGTGATGTGCATTCCAGTGAAAAAATACAGGAAGAAAAAGCAGAGGATGAGCAGGTTACACCTCTTGGAATTGGTTTTGCAAAAGCCGGGGAAATGGGATATGGAATGTCGGCATCTTTAGTTACGAAACCGGGAAGTGATGATACAATCATTCGTGTGAAACTTGCAACCGGAAGTTGGAGTGAAACGATAGATGTGAACTTATCAAATTTTGATCCAAAGAATGCAACACCGGTGGAAATGTTTGCATATTGCCAGTATAAGGATGCCAATGGAGAAGGTGTAAATAGCAAATGGGGAAGCTGGAATGCCATGAAGTCGGTTATGTCTCCAACTGATGGCGCAGATTTTGGTTCGCTTGATAATATCATGAATAAGAAAATGAATTGGACAGATGCTTTGGCAAAATCTAAAACCATTCTTGAAAATGAAAAGACGAAAGAAACAATAAGTGCTGCAGATCTTCTGAAGCTATTTGAGGAAACACATACCCTTACTGCACAAGAATTAAAGGAAGAAAAAGACTGGCGTGAAATGTCCGACGATGAATGGGATAATTTGCTTGAGGGTATTGATAAATATATTGATGCGTTCAAAGAAAGAATAAAACAGTTAAAAGAAATGCAAGATGAAGCCGCTCAGAAAGCCGCTTTGGAGGCTGATTCAGATATGAGAGCAACTGCGGCTTCGGCGGCAGCGCTTAGTGCAGCTGCAAATGGTTCAAGTGGTACATCTGAAGCTGATGCAGAAAGCCAGACAGAAGAGGAAGTTCCGACAGAAGATGGTGTGAAACACGAAAAGAATTGGACAAAGAATCTAAAAACCGATGATCAGACAGTACTTCGCACAGCAAAAGAGGCTCAGGAGATGGAGAATAAGGCTTTGAGTAGATTTGAGGAAGTACAGCTGACCGGCACTACAACGGTAGGTGTTTCACAAACAGATACAGGTACAGAGTGTGCTTCTGTAGAGGAGGATGAAAATAAAGAAAAGGTTTGGACGATTACTGCGTTTACAGAAAATGGGATTGTCAGTAATAAATGCCAGAATGGAAAAATAATAGATAGCTGGGAGTTGAAATATACAAATCCTAATGATGCGAAGAAAGTACAGGATTTTCTAGGCAGATTTGAAAAAGATGCAAATTTGATTTTTAGCGGTTCTAAAGAATTCTGGGAAGATTTTTTGAGCAGTGACATGGATGATATAGCATCTTAGCTTCAAGGAGACATTATGCTAATTAATGGAATCGGAATGAATGAGATGTCTCCGTCATATGGAGGTGCAACAAAAACGACAAAGGCAGGCGACGAGGTACAGTTTCCTCAAAATGTAATGAAGACTTTAGGACAATGGGATTCGTATTTGGCGTATGATAAAATGGTTGAGTGATATTATGACGTATGCTTCAAAAAGATAAATATGGCACATTTAGATGCTGAACCCCCCCCTGCAGTATTTTTATGATACTACAGGGGGTGTGCATATAATCCGCAAATATGGTCTATTACAAATGCGGAAGGTTTCTTCTGCAATAACGAAGCTCTTCTTCACTGACCTCACAAATGATTCTGTCAAGTGTTTCCAGCAATTGTTCTTTATCCTTTGGCAATCGTCCTCTGAGTTGAAAGGCATTGGAGGCTCCCATTGCGGCATAGTATGTTGGAATATTTAAATTTTCCACAAGGGTTCGGAGCTCTTGGTATTTTTCAATCTCACTTTCTTCTTCCCAGTTTCCGTTTTGAATTTCCTGATATAGTTCGGATTCAGGATAAATCGTCAGCATATTGGGGCCAATTAGGAAAGGATGCAGCTGATTGAAGACACGTGCGGATGCTTTCGCACCTGCCTCACCTTTTCCTTTACCGGAAATGCCGGTCAGATAGAAGAAACCATATTCGATACCCGCCTGTTCTAATCTTTTACATTGGGTTAGAATATCTTTGGAATTGTAACCCTTACGCATAAAAGCAAGTGCCTCATTATCTGCTGTTTCTACACCAATGGTCAGCCCGTTATAACCTGCACGATGGAGCCGTATCAGTTCATCATCTGTCTTGTTCACTGAATCTGTAATGCGTGCGAAACAGCCGATTGAGTTGACAGAGGGAAAATACTTGTGAATGAGTGAAGCGATTTCAAGTAACTTCTCTGTTTTCAGAACAAACGGATTAGCTCCGGTTAAGAAAACTCGCCGAATTGGGTCAGGATAATCTTTTCCCTGTAGGCGAATTAACATCTTTGAATAGGGATTTGTGCGCAGAACTTGAGCTTCCAGTAAATCATTTTCTATGTCCTCTATAGGTGACATTCTGAATTTAATTGGTAAATCACAGTACAGCGTACAAAATTTGCACTTGTGGTGGGTACAGCCTGCCGTTACTTCCAGCAGAAGTGAATCTGCTTCATAGGGCGGACGCCAAATTGTTCCTGTGTAATGCATGATAAACACCTCTTATTATATGGATTATGCACAGGTAACGAGGCAAACCTGTGCATGACTGTCTCGTTGGCATCATTATAACAAAACACACTGAAAATAGAAGTACTGTACTTTTTTGAAGTACCTTTTGTTTTGATGCGAAATAGAGTATAATAAAAATGAAGGGAGATGAGCCAAATGAGAAAATCAGAATCTGCAGTCAGCCGATGCAAAACGATTTCAACCGTACAGAAGCTGTTGGGAGGGAAATATAAGATTGAGCTTCTCTGGTATATAGGCAAGTGTGATGTTCGACGTTTTGGACAGCTTCGTCGTCAGATTGGTGAAATTACTGAAAGTTCTCTTACAAAGCAACTCAGAGAACTGGAAACAGATGGGTTCATTATTCGCCACGACTTTTGTGAGGTTCCTCCACGGGTGGAGTATACATTGACGGAACTTGGGGAGAGCTTCTTATCCGTTCTCGATTGTATGAAAGCCTGGGGCGATGAAAATTTACCTACATAATCAGATGGAAATTGTAAATCCATGATTATTGGATAAAAATATAAATCAGAATATGCAGGAGGAACAACATGAAACAATAAATATAATAAAACCAGATAAACGGAGGAAACTCTTCTGGTTTTTATTATGTGACTAAAACGAGCATGGCAATAGCAATGAATGTAAATAAAGCAAGTCAATCTATATACAGACTGTTTGTGGCGTCGGCTATAAATTAAATAACAAACAAAAATGAGCAGGTATTACAGAGTGTTTGTAATATCTGCTTTTTTATGGCTGATAATAATGGCTTACATGGTGTTTTATTCTGTTACAGTAGTAAAACCCACACGAAATACATCAAAATGAGAAAAAACCGAATTTAGATGTTGATTTTATGTAAAAACTGTATATAATAGAGAGTAGAAAAGAAGGTGAGGTAGCAATCATGTTAATTCAATTTAATTTTAAAAATTTCAAATCATTTAGAGATGAGGCTACTTTGGACTTGTCCGCAGCGAAGATGACAGAGTTCTCAGATAGAATAGTGACTGTTGGTAGTGAGAAGATTTTGCCGGTTGCTGCTATTTATGGAGCAAACGCAAGCGGGAAGTCTAATATATATAATGCTTTTGAATATATGACTGATTATGTTGTTGATTCCTTTAAGTATGGAGATGAAGAGGAAAAGTTTGAGGATTTCAGACCTACTCCGTTCTTATTCGATTCCACATCTGCCAATGCAGAATCCAGCTTTGAAGTTTATTTCACCTTGCCGGGCGATAAGTCAGAGAGAACATATAATTATGGTTTTTGCATTGACAAGGAAGGAGTAACGGAAGAATGGCTCAACTCGAAGGCAAAGACCGCCAGAAAGTACAGTACCGTATTTTACCGTGGAACTTCCGATGATGAGTTGGATTTATCCGGATTCCCTAAGAGCAGTAGGGATAATATTCAGGTTGCTCTTGAAAAGCAGGTGCTCATTATCTCTTTGGGAGCGAAGTTGAAAGTCGGTAAGTGTAAGGCAATCAGAGATTGGTTCCTGGCAAATGAATTTGCTGATTTTGGTGATCCTTTCACAAACTTTTTTATGTCCCGTAGATTGCCAAAGGGATTTGTAGAAAACAAGGATGTTCAGCAGAAGGTGGTAGAATATTTTGCATCTTTTGACGAGCATATCAAGGACTTTAGGATTGAAAAGGTTCCTCACGATGGAGAAACAAAAGAGGATACCTACAAAATTAATGCCCTCCATAAAATGATTGACTCAGATGGTATGGCAGAAATCCCTTTAGGAATGGAGTCTGCCGGAACATTGAAAATGTTTGCATTATATCCGGAATTACAGGAAGTATTGGAAAAGGGAAGCGTATTCTTTATTGATGAATTAAATGCCCGCCTTCATCCGTTGCTTGTAAGAAACTTTTTGCTTACATTCTTAAATCCGGAAATCAATGTGGGTCATGCACAGCTTGTATTTACCACTCATGACACATGGCAGTTGTCTAATCAGTTGTTACGTCGTGATGAAATATGGTTTGTGGAAAAGGATGACAGAGGCGTTTCTACGCTGTACTCATTGGCTGATTTTGTGGATGAGGATGGTTCCCGTATCCGTAAGGACGAAAGCTATGAGAAGAATTATTTGATAGGAAAGTATGGTGCAATCCCTACCTTAAAGAGTATTGATATATTTAAGGAGGATTGAGTATGGCGAAAAAGGATAGAACAGGTAACCGAAAATCGCGAGAGCAGAGAAAACAATTCAAAGTGCCGGAATTAGGTTACTATCTGATTGTTACCGATACAGAAGCTACAGAGCGTTGTTACTTTACAGGACTCCATCAGGCTTTGCCAGAGGATGTTAGAAATAAGCTGGTTATTAAGGTTGTGGAGACAAAGACACGTACCATGATTGATAAATGTCTGGAACTCACAGCTTATGATGCACAGTATCGTATCCCATGGATTGTATTTGACAGAGATCAGGTGCAAGGGTTTGACGAAATTATTGCAGAAGCAGTGAGTAAAGGAATACAGGTGGGTTGGTCTAATCCATGCTTTGAAATATGGATGTATGCCTACTTCGGTGCCATGCCGGCAATCCAAGATTCTTGGACTTGCTGCTCAGATTTTGGACGAGTATATGAGACTAAAACCGGGCAGAAGTATTCCAAAGCCGATGAGCAGATGTATGGAAAACTCTGTAAATCCGGTGATGAAGAAAAGGCAATTCAGCTAGCACAGCAGAAGTTGGAGCAGTGTATTAGAGAAGGAAAAACCAAACCATCAGAGATGTGTCCGTGTACGACGGTGCATGAGCTGGTGGGAGAGATTAAAGGAAAGGTTAAATAAGGTGAATTGATATGGCAAATTATGTGACATTTTTTCCTGTAGGTAATGGTGATATGACACTTTTTAGTACAGAAGATAAAATCAATTTTATGATTGATTGTAATATTAGAAAAGAGTCTGAAGATGATGAGAGTGAATGGTATGACTGTAATAAATATCTTCATGATAATCTGGAGCTTGATGGGAAACAGGTATATTTGGATGCATTTTTCTTAACACACTCAGATCATGATCATTGTCGCGGAATTGATGAATATTTTAATTTATGTGCGCCTGATGATTGTGATGTTAATAAAATAAGAATAAATGAATTGTGTGTTCCGGCGAGACTTTTGGTGGATGATGAATTGGCAAATGATGATGCAAAAGCATTGAGAACTGAAGCTGAAAGAAGGTTAGATTTATATGGACAAGATGACTTTAACGTGGATGGCAATAGATTAAAAATTATTGGTTATAGTAAGGACTTAACGGATTATTCAGATATTACAACTGTCGCAGGAGAAACAATTTGTGAGCTTAATGGTAAAAGTGATTTGGGCTGTGAAATATTTGTATTGCGTCCGGTAAAGAAGGATACAGATGAAAAAGACGCTGGTGTAAATGAATGTACTGCTTCGTTTTATATTTCCTTCGCCATGGGAGATAATGTATATTCTGTTATGATAATGGGAGATATTGAATGTGAAAATTGGAAAGAGGTTATCTCATTAAATGAGGAAAAAGAATATGATATTTTATTAGCTCCACATCATTGTTCATGGCATGCAATTAGCACTGAGGATAAATCTACTGGTAGCATTGATGCTACTATAGAAGAATATTTAGAAAGGTCTAAAGAAAAGGCATATATTGTTGCTTCAAGTAAGAAAATTAAGCGAGACACAGACAACCCGCCAAGTTATAGAGCAATGAATGCTTATAAAAAACATGTAAAATATGATAGTAGATTCATTTCTACTGCGGATGAATTATACAATGATGAGCCAATTCCAGTAAAATTAAAGATAACTGTACAAGGAGTATCGAAGGAAAGCGTAAAAACAGATGTAAAAAGACATAGTATATATACACCTAAGTCATATGGGGAGTATTGATATGGAGTTTGAAATTTACAAGCGTTTGGAGTTGCAACCTATAATACAGAACACAGAAAAGTTAGATTTAGTTGTGGCAATAGAACAAAATCAAAACATAAATATTGTAAGAATTTGTGATTCCAATAAATATCCAGGAATATTTGTAGTTGCTACTATTGATATCTGTATACCTACAAATGGGGTATACAGAGGATTGGATGTAAGAAGCCAGGAGGAGGTTGTTTTTTATATTCCTATAAATTACCCATTATCAGCTCCAAGCGTCATTCCTGCAAGAGATGATTTTCCAGCAAATGAAATACCACACATGAATTTATGCATAAGCGGAACGGATATAAGAGAACTTAATCTGTGTCTTTATAGGGGCGATGTAAATGAATGGTTTTTTGAAACCGGAGCTTTATCTTTTTGCGATAGGGTTGTTGAATGGTTCTCTGATTTGGTTAATGGAGAATTAATTCACAATGATGGTTTTGAAAATGTGAGGGTTAATAATCAGAAAAGTGTTTTGCTGATGGATTATAAGGCACTAACAAATTACATTAAACGTTCAAAAGATAACCAAGGTTTTGAAATCTTTAATATAAGAATAGGCGGAGGATTTTTGGAATTATCTACAGAAAAATATAATTTTGAGAGACATTCTACTGAAGATATTCCATGTATTTTTGCGTTTGATAGGATAATGCCGGAAACAGATTATACAGTAAATAGCTTTAATACCTTTTCACAAATCGAGATATTTAATAGTGCAGCACAGGTTAAAAAGGGGATTAGGAGATATCGGGGGCATTCTATAAAATGTTTAGGAAATGCAAAAAAGATTCCTAAAGCAATAATGGTAGTTATGGCAATTAAACGGCCTATGCAAGTTTTGGGAACATTTGATAAGTTTGATTATATTGCGTTTTGCTTACATATTGATTTTGAAAGTAATCCTACTGACTTGAGTAACTGTAAAATTTTGAATTTGGCAACGGTTGGACTTGTTAACAAAGAATTGGCAGAAAAAATATCGGGAACTGAATTTAAAAAAGTTGGAATTTCTATGATTGGGGTTGGGGCAATAGGATCAAAAGTTTCTATATTCTTAGCGAAGATGGGTTATATAAATCAAAAGATTTATGACAATGATCGCTTGCTTCCACATAATTTGATTAGACATGAAGAAACGTGTCCAAGCATGATTGGCATATCAAAAGCACATATAGCCCAGCAAACTATTAAAGAACTATTTAGGGATGAAGCTAATTGCAGTGGAAATGATACTGATATTTTAATGAATGATGTGCAATTAAATAATGATATAATTGTTGATGCTACGGCGTCGGAGCGATGTTTAAGTTTTTTGTGTGATAGAGAGAAAGTACTAGGTCGTGTTGTTAGAACAGAAATCTTCGCAAATGGAGTAGTTGGAGCAACCTTTGTTGAAGGAAGAAAGCGTAATCCTGATATATATGATTTAAGGGTTAGTTTGTGGTACAAAGCTGTTGATACACAAGAAATCAGGAGTTGGCTGATGTCCGGTAGACATGAAAGAAACAAAGAATTATTTATAGGAATAGGCTGTAGCTCCGATACATTTGTTTTAGATGATGCCTCGATTAGTAATCACGCAAGCGTTGTACCTCATATTATAAATAAGTATACTAGTTGCGAGAACGGAACAATAGTGCTGAATTATTTTTATAAAAGTAGCCTTGCAGATAATCATATACAAATTTATGAGGTGGAATCATTTAGAATATTTCAAATAAATGGTTGGTCTATTCATATAAGGGAAGATGTTTGGGCTAATGTAATAAAGTATTTGTGTGATCCTTTTGAAAATATGGGAATATGGTTAGGGACTGTTAACTATTATATGAAACGAATTGTAATTGTAGATACACATATTCCAATTGATAACAAAAGAGCTACAGGTGAAGTGATTGCTGGTATTAGTGGAGTTAAAGAGGTTATTCAAAAATATGAAGAATCAACGAATGGTATAATTGGATATATTGGGGAGTGGCATACGCATACAGGAAATTCAGCTATCCCTAGTAGCAAGGACTTAATTGCTTTTTCACAGGTTGAACTAGGAAAAATTACATTGATGACAATATTGGGAAAAGAAGAAGTAAGAAATATTATTTTGGATAGGAGAAATGTATAGTGAAAGATATAAAAGATTATCGCAACAATGAGCTAAAGTTATTTGTAGTAGCAAATATTATTGCTCTTTTATATTTGGGGAATGTAATTAATGTGCAATTAGTAATCAATGACGATACATATTCTAATTTGATTGTAACAATAATTAATTCTGCACTTTTTTCAAGTATTATTTATATTTTAGTTTTAATTTTTGATGCAGTGGTATCAACAAAAATTAAAAATGTTATGGTATATTGGTTTTTCCCGCTTCCAGGGCAGGTTGCGTTTTCTAATTGGAAAAGGAAATGCCAAGATGAAAGAATATCTCAAAAGGATTTTCTCTATCATTATAAAAAAATATATGATAATATGCCTCAAGAGAAAAGTACACGTCAATACGAGAATGTGGAATGGTACAAGTTGTATAGGAAGCATGAGAAAGACGATAGAGTATTTTCGTGTCATAGAGATTACCTTATGTTTAGAGATATGACGGCATCTACTATAGTAATGCTAATTTTGTATATTGTACTAGGGAGTGTTGGTGAAAATGTTCCAGTATGCAAAAATGGAATTATTTATTTGCTGGTTATGTACGGAATCGTAAGTATTGCAACACGTAGTAGAGGAAAGAGATTTGTTAATAATGTTTTTGCGTGCGATATATACACTGGAGAAGAAGAAAGTAAGAATGCATCATTAGATTAAGAGAAAAGGGCTATGCTTGTATAGAGTATAGGTACAGTTGATAAGACATAGCTAATTCCGTTTTTCTCAATTTGTTTGTATGTAGTCCTTTCTAAAATAGACGCTAATCGAAATTGTCCGACAATCACTCTATACACGTGATATACAACCGACCTCAAAACCCCAGTAACTCTGCGGACACCTTAGAAGCTGCCATGTTAGCTCAGGGTGTTTGC
>CADABQ010000063.1 GCA_902786205.1 uncultured Lachnospiraceae bacterium
GTGAGAAAGCGTACAGAGTGAAGTGTCCAGCCAAAAAGGATATTTTTAGTCATGTTGTATATTCTGGCACTTTATGAATGTACCCGGCTGAACTGTTACGAAAATTTCTATAGTCAATAACAGATAGGAGAGAGTGTGATATGAATATGTATTGTGAAACAGAGCGCTTAGTTTTACAAGTCCTTCCTACGTATTATAATCGTCAGGTATTGCAGTTTTTTGAGGAAAATAAGGAACATTTGGAACCTTGGGAGGCAAAAAGAGATAAAAATTTTTATACGCCCAATTATCAGAAACTTTTATTGGAGGCAGAATATAATCAGATGTTACATAAAAAAATGTTGCGCTATTATCTTTTTTTAAAAGAAAATCCAGAGCGCATTATCGGAAGTGTGTGTGCGAATAATATCCGTTATGGAGCATTTGATAATTGTAGTATCGGTTATAAAATACATCATGTATTTTGCAGACAGGGTTTTGGGGAAGAGGGCGTAAAAAAAATAGTAGAAATTCTTTTTACGCAGTATGGAATGCACCGGATTGAGGCTATGGTACATCCTAAAAACCAGCCATCTATTGGACTGCTGGAAAAAATTGGATTTGAACGGGAAGGTATTTCCAGAGAAGCTGCAAAATTAGAAGGGAATTGGCAGGATATGTACCGTTATAGCTTGTTACAGAAAAAGGAGGAAACGATAATATGAAGTATCAATGTCCTGTATGTGGCTATTATACCTTTGAAAAACCAGCATTGGGAAAACAGGGAGTTTGTCCGGTTTGTTGTTGGGAGGATAATGTACAGCAGTACCAATTTCCTATGAAAAAGGGAAAGAGTGGTTCGCTACTGGATGCCAGAAGAAATTATAAGGCATTTGGTAGCTGCACAAAAGAGACACGGGCATTTGCCCGCCCTCCAAAACAAGAGGAATTAAATGGAATAAAATGGGAAAATCCATATCAAGTGGAATTGGCACAACAAGATACGATAATTATGAGACGGGCATTAGAATTAGCGCAAAAGGCAGCAGCTATTGAGGAGGTACCGATTGGCTGCGTGATTACTTATGAGGGGAGTATTCTTTCGGAGGCCTATAATATGCGCAATAACAAAAAGATGTCTTTGGCACATGCAGAAATTATGGCAATTCGGGAAGCTTGTGAAAAAATGAAAGATTGGCGTCTGGATGACTGCACGATGTATATTACTTTAGAACCCTGTCAGATGTGTGCGGGAGCGATTGTGCAGGCGAGGATTCCAAGAGTGGTAATCGGAGCCAAAAATAAAAAGGCAGGATGCGCTGGTTCTATTATAAATTTGTTACAAATGAAAGAATTTAATCACCAGGTTGAATTGGTAACGGGAATATTAGAGGAAGAGTGTAGTCAGGTAATGAAAAGCTTTTTTAAGCAAATGCGTCAGAAGAGGAAAAATGAAAAAGATTAAGATAAAAGTTACATTTTTTTAACAAAATTGTTAAAAAAATTATGCAACTTGTATAAAGGAAGGGAAGGCGTTATAATAACAAGTAGGGTAAAAGGGTGCTAGGGTCAATTGAACTTAGCTTGCCAGCAGTCTCGTGCAATTTGCACAATTTTTCTGACCGGCTGAATATTACATAGGAGGGATATTATGAAGGCAAAGGCAAAGGGAAAAGGGCTGGATATGCATATTCAGTCTAGATTAACAAGGGGATTTTTAAAGGTTGCAGCAATTGGATGTGCTGCGTTGGTTGTTAGTGTTATAGCGCTTTTTATTATAACAAGCCAATATGCAAACGCATTGAAAAACTATGGATTTGCACAAGGGGATATCGGTAAAATGATGATCGTATTCTCTGAAAACAGAAGTTCGCTACGTGCAGCAGTAGGTTATGTAGATCAGGATAGCATTGCAAAGGTGCAGGATACTTATCAGCAAAAGAAGGATAAATTTGCGGAGTATTATAAAGAAGTAGGAAAATGTATGGTTACTCCGGAAGGAAAAGCATTATACAAACAAATCCAGGAAAAGATGGATGCTTATTGGGAAATGAGCGATGAGGTAATAGCACAGGGTGCTACAACGGATAATGAGAAGTCCATGCAAGCACAGGAGAAAGAAATCAATGAATTGAGCAGTGTATATGATGAAGCATACAATACGATGGCGAAACTTATGGATTTGAATGTAAAAAAGGGAGATAAGGTAGAAAGCCAGTTACAGGTATTTTCTCTGATCTTGATTGTCGTATTTATTCTTTGTATTGTACTTGTATTGTATTTGTCTTTGATGATCGGAAAGAATATTTCAAACAGTTTTTCAGAACCGATGAAACAGTTGGGAGAACGATTAAAGAGCTTTACACAGGGTGATTTGGACAGCCCATTCCCTGAATATGATGTGGATGATGAGATTGCAGAAATGATTCAGGAAACAAAACAAATGGCAGCATCTTTGAATGTTATTATCACAGATACCAGTGAAATTTTGGGCCAAATGGCAGACGGAGATTATACTGCAACGTCCACGGTACAGGAACGTTATGTAGGTAAGTTTAGTAATTTGATTGAAGCTATGAAAAATATGAAATATCAGATGAACGATACCTTACATCATGTATTGGAGGCATCAAATCAGGTGACTGCCGGTGCAGACAACCTTTCCGAATCCGCACAGGATTTAGCAGAAGGTGCTACAGAGCAGGCAGGAACGGTAGAAGAGTTGCAGGCAACGATTACAACAATTACGGAAGATGTAGAACGTACAGCAAAGAATTTGGAACAGTCTTATCAGAATGCAAAACAATATGCAGAACAGGCAGATGGAAGCCGTGTAGAAATGGAATCCTTAATGGAAGCCATGAACCGAATTAATGAAACTTCTAAGAAGATTGAACAGATTATTTCGGACATTGAAGATATTGCCAGTCAGACAAATCTATTGTCATTGAATGCGGCAATTGAGGCTGCAAGAGCAGGAGAGGCAGGAAAAGGCTTTGCGGTTGTTGCAGAACAGATTCGTAACCTTGCAGAACAAAGTGCACAGTCTGCTGTTGGTACACGCGAATTGATCGAAGGTTCTTTAAAAGAAATCGAGGAAGGAAATCATGCAGCAGAGCGTGCTACCGTTTCTATGGGAACCGTTGTGGATGGTATTAAAGAAATTGCAGATTCTTCAAAAATACTTAGTGAAAATTCAAATAAGCAGGCAGAAGCTATGGAAGAGGCGGATCATGCTGTAACACAGATTTCTGAGGTAGTACAGACAAATTCAGCTGCATCACAAGAGTGTTCTGCTACAAGCGAAGAATTATCCGCACAGGCAGAGAATTTAAATCAGCTTGTTAGTCATTTTAAATTGATAGATGAATAATAAAATCTTATAAAATGATAAGAGAGTTTTGTAATGGCATATTTGGAAATGAACATTACAAGGCTCTCTTTTTGTGTTACAATTATTTTTATCGGGTAGATGTCCCGTTTGAATTGTTACGATTATTTGAATATAGACAGAAAGGGGAAGTTGAAAAATGCGAATGTTTCACATTTCGGATTTACATATAGGAAAGCAATTACATTCTTATAATCTGTATGAGAGTCAAAAGGATGTATTGGGACAGATTGTAGAGCAGGCAAAGGAAAAAAGACCGGATGTGATGTTAATTGCCGGGGATGTGTATGATAAGGCGGCGCCGTCTGGAGAGGCATATGAATTGTTTGACTGGTTTTTAAATGAGCTGGCTGAAATATCACCTATGATACCAGTATTGGTGATTGCAGGCAATCATGACAATGCACAGCGATTAAAATTTGCCAGTCAGTTTTTGGAACGAAACCAAATTTATATAGCAACGATGCCGCCTAGGAAAGAGGGAGAATATATAAAAAAGGTCGTATTACAGGATGAATATGGAAATGTAAACTTTTACCTTCTGCCCTTTACAAAGCCAGGGTATGTGCGGCAACTAATCGGAGAAGAAAAAGAAGCAATTAGTTATGATGAGGCAATCAAACGATTACTGGATCGGGAAAATATAGAGGAGACAGAACGGAATGTTTTGCTTGCACATCAATTTTTTGTGGCAAATGGACAGAAACCAGAGAAATCGGATTCAGAGATTACTTATATTTCAGTGGGTGGGCTGGATAGTGTGGATACTGCCCATGTAAAAAAGTTTGACTATGTGGCGTTAGGGCATATTCATAAACCACAGCAGATGGGGGAAAGTTATATACGTTACTCTGGAACGCCTTATAAATATTCTGTCAGTGAGGAAAAGGATAAAAAGGGCATCTTAATGATAGATTTGGGAGAAAAGGGGAGTCCAAATACCTATGAACAGATACCACTTATTGGAACACCGGATGTACGCAGTATTCGTGGAACAATGCAAGAGCTTTTGGATGCGGCAAACGGGGAAACCATACAGGATTATGTAAGCATTACATTGACGGATGATGATGTATTTCGTGCAAAGGAAACATTGGAAGAAATTTATCCGCACATTTTAGAAATTCATGTAGATAACCAACGTACAAGGAAGCGTTTGGAACAGAACATTGGAAAGGATAAAAAACGAACACCAATGGAAGCATTTCTAGCTTTTTATCAGGAAATGAATGATGTGCCGCTAAGTTGCGAAGAGGAAAAAATTATGCTGGAAATTCTAAGGGAATCGCAGGAAGCGTTGCAGGAATTGTAAAGGAGAAAAGTATGAAACCAATATATATTGAAATGACTGCGTTTGGTTCTTATATACAGGAAAGCATTGATTTTACAAAGGTAGATCATGGATTATTTTTGATTACAGGAGATACTGGTGCGGGGAAGACGACTATATTTGACGCAATTACATTTGCTTTATATGGGGAAACCAGTGGAAAGAAGAGAGACGGAAAAATGATGCGTAGTCAGTATGCAGCACCGGATCAAAAGACACAGGTAAAGTTTCGTTTTTTGTATGCGGGTGAGACATATGAAATTGTACGAATGCCGGAACAGCCGAAATATAGGAAGAAAAAGGAAGGAAATGGGTATGAACGCCTAAAAACGAATCAACAGCCAACGGTGCAGTTAATTTTACCAAACGGAGAAGAATATCCGGGAAAGGTTCGGGAGGTAAATGCTAAAATTGAACAGTTAATTGGATTAAATGGAGAACAGTTTACTCAAGTTGCCATGCTTGCACAGGGAGATTTTATGAAATTGTTACTGGCAAGTTCAAAAGAACGAAAAGAAATTTTTGCAAAGATTTTCGATACTAGATTATATGGATTGATAGCGGAACGGATAACCAGTCGTTTTAATCAGGCAAAAGAGGCATTGGAAAAGAATCAAGAGGGAATTATGCAGGCGTTTTCTAAAATAACGCTTGTAGAAGATAGTGCGTATGCGGAAATTTGGAACGGAGAAACGTATGCAACTAGGTTTAGTGAAACAGATTCAGAAGGATTATTGCAACTGGTTTTGGATATTTGTAAGGAAACAAAGGAAAGACAAAAGCAAATACAATCCGAAAAGGAAAAAATAGAAAAACAAATGGAACAGACACAGCAGATGTTAGACGCAGCCAATACTGTGAATCGCCAGTTTGAAGAATTAGAGCAGCAAAAAAAGGAACAAAAAAAGCTACAGGAGCAGGAAAAGGATATAGATGTTATAAAAAATAAAATAGCAAATGGAGAACGGGCTGCAGGAGTAGAACATTTTTATGAAGTAAAAAAAGAGAAAGAAAAGGAATGGAATAGAACGAAATCGCAGTTGGAACAGGGAAAACAGTGGATAGCCTTACATAACGAACAATTGCTTCAATTGGAACAGGAGTATAAAAAGAATGTGGCAGAGTGGGAAGAAAAGGCGACTCCATTGCAGAGTGAAGAAAGTCAAATTCGGGAGAAATTTTTTAATTATGACAAAATAGAACAGTTGAAAGAACAATGTAAGGAAAAGAAAAAAGAGATTGAAACAGAACAGAAAAATAAGGAAAAGTTAGAGGATGCGCTAGTAGATGCAGATGGAAAGTATGATGGTAAGGAATTACGTTTGCAACAGGTGTTGGAGGAAGAAAAAAAGATAAGTGAATATTTGGTGCAGGAATCACAGATCGTGCAAAGAGAGGAAGATATTCATGTGTTATTGGATTTAGAAAAAAAATTACAAGTGTTGCTACAAAAAGAAGAAAAAGAACGGATGTATTTGCTACAGGCACAGAAAAGGCAGCAGGAGGAAGAAGAAAAGTATCATAAGATTTCTGAAGCATTTTTGCATAATCAGGCAGCGTTATTAAGACAGCAATTGCGGGAAGGAATGCCATGCCCTGTGTGTGGAAGTGTGCATCATTCGCCAGAAATGTGGATAGAAGGGAAAAAAATTGGCGATAGTGTGGATAAAGAGCAGTTAAAGTTTGCGGAGGAGCAAAAAGCAAAAGCAACAAAAGAGCGGGAAAAAGCAAATGTGGGATATGAGCGCACAAAGCAGGAGCTGGAGGCAAAGCGGGAAGAATATTTAAGAAGCAAGTTACGGTTGTTTGGGGAGAATACAGTATCTATTTTGGAGGAGCAAAAGGCGGTAAAACGTCAGTTAGAACAACTGGAACAGAAGAAAAAAGAAGGGGAGACTATCAAAAGAGAAATCGACAAGTTGCAAAAATGGTTGACGAGTTATAAGGAAAACCGTGGAAAACAGGAAGAAAAAATTAAACTTGCAACGGAAAATCTTACAAAACAGCAGGTTGCATTGGCAACCTTGCATGCGCAATACGATTCTGTATTGGGACAATTACCTTTTCCAACGAAGAAAGAAGCGATGGAGCGAATGGAGTTTTTGCGTACGTGCTACACAAAACTAGTTACAGCAAAAAAGGAAAGTCAGATGCGTTACGAAAAAGAAAAGGCGCAAATGGATCAAAGACAAGGACAATTACAACAGTTGAAAGAACAGGTTGCAACGTTGGAGGTGGAAGTAAAAAAAGTAGGCAAAAACTATGAGGAGCAGCTTCAAAAAGCGGGTTTTACGGATACAAAACAATTTCAGGATTCTTACCTGACACAAGAAAAAATGGAGCAATATAAGCAGGAAATAAGTGACTTTCAAGAACTGCAAATTCGTTCGGCAGAACGCATCAAACACCTTATGGAGCAGACCGCTGGTAAGAAACCGTTAGATGTGGAAAGTTACAAGGAACAGCAGAACGCATTGTTGGTACAAAAAAATGAGATTGAAAAGCAGGGAAATGAACTATATCATTTTGTTACAACCAATGATGAGGCAAAAAAAATAGGAACGAACTTATATAAGGAACGCATCGATTCACAAAAAAAGGGAAATGTATTGCAGAAACTCTACAATACCGTAAATGGTAAATTGCCTGGAAAACACTTGACTTTTCAGACGTATATGCAACGGGAATTTTTTAAGGAAATTATTGCACACGCCAATATGCGATTGCTAAAAATGTCCAGAAAACAGTTTATGTTACAATGCAGGAATATAGAAGATTTAGGAGCGCAGGGAGAGGTTGGTCTGGATTTGGATGTGTATAGTCTTATGACAGATCAAGTTCGGGATGTAAAAACCTTATCTGGTGGAGAATCCTTTTTGGCATCTCTTTCTATGGCATTAGGCATGGCAGATATGATACAAAATAGTAATGGTGCGGTACATTTAGATACTATGTTTATTGATGAAGGATTTGGCTCGCTTAGCGATGAAACGCGAAATGAGGCGATACGTATTTTAAATGAATTGTCCGGAGGAAGGCGATTGGTCGGCATTATTTCTCATGTCAGTGAATTAAAAAATCAGGTGGGAACGAAACTAGTCATTGAAAAAAATAGTAAAGGAAGTCACCATAGATGGGAAATGGATGTAGACGCAATGCCTACTCCACTATAGCTAAACACCAAAGACTGTGATAAGATGATACCAGGGTCGAAAGGTCATGCGGTTCATGCTGGCATGAAACCGCATGAGGTTGAGGCCCGTAAAACATGAGAAAGGGAATAGAGGCTATGAGAAAAAATAGAAAGAAAAAAAGTGGAAATGTGATACTTCTTCTTTTGGCATTGTTTTGTGTCGGAATTGGAATTTGGCTTGCTGCTAGTGAGAATGCTCCGATTCGTTCCAATAAATTAGACGAAAGGACAGCTCAAGCGGCAGCGTCACCGCAGACGGAAGAAACAGGATATACACCGAAAGAAAACCATGTGGTGGAGCCTAAGGTTACAGATACACCAGCGCCGGTATCTTTAAAGTGGCGTAAGAAAACAACAAAATTAAAGGTGGGAAAAACATACCAATTTAAAGTTAGTATAAAAAATGGAAACGCTGAGAAGATTCATTGGTCCGTTTCAAATAAAAAGATTGCCACCATTAGTGCAAAAGGCGTATTAAAAGGAAAGAAAAAGGGAACGGTTACGGTACGTGCAAAATATCAAAAAGCCAGTGTTTCCTGTCGAGTGAAGATAGCAGAGACAAAAAGAAAAAAAATAATAGGAATTGATCCGGGACACCAGCAAACAGGAAATGCAGCCTTAGAACCAATGGGACCCGGTTCCTCTACAAGAAAAGCAAAAGTAGCAGGTGGAACGAGTGGAACCTCCACTCGTATACCAGAGTATCAGCTTACTATGACCGTTGCAAAATCCTTGAAAAAGGAATTGGAAACCAGAGGATATGGTGTCGTGATGACAAGAACCAAAAACAATGTTAATATTAGTAATAAGGAACGTGCCGAAAAAATTAATAAAAGCGGTGCGGATATTTGTGTTCGTCTACATGCAGATGGTGGTGGTTCCAGTGCCAGAGGAGCAAGTGGACTATACCCATCTTCCCAAAATCCTTATGTAGGAAGCCTTAGCAGTAAAAGTTATAAATTATCCCAAAGTATTTTAAAGAAATATTGTGCTGCTACTGGTATCAAAAATCGTGGTAGTGTAAAGCGTGACGATTTAACTGGCACAAACTGGAGTAAAGTACCTGTTATCGTTTTAGAAATGGGATTTATGACAAACTCGGCAGAAGATCAATATATGGCATCGAAAAAAGGGCAAAAAGCGATGGTACAGGGAATAGCAGATGGTATAGATGCGTATTACAAGTAATGTAATGATAAAAGAATGTAGGGAATTGAGAAGAAAATAAAATTACGCAATTACCTATGTAAAAGAATAGATAGAGAGGATAGAAGATATGGATTTAAAAGCAGAGATTAAAAAAGTAAAACAGGCAGCACCAGCATTGGCAGCATCCAGTGAGGAAAGTAGAAATAAGGCATTAGATGCAATTTGTAAAGCACTTTTAAAACACAAAGAGCAGATTTTTGCGGCAAATAAAGAGGATATGGAACAGGCAGAAAAGGACGGTGTTGCGGCGCCTGTTATGAAACGTTTGAAATTTGATGAAGGAAAATTAAAAGATGTGACGGCCGGCATAAAAGATTTGATTCGTCTTCCAGATCCCCTTTTTCAGACACAGCTTACAAGAGAATTGGACGAAGGACTTACTTTGCAACGTGTAACTTGTCCGATTGGAGTGATTGGAGTAATTTTTGAGGCGAGACCAGATGCCTTGATTCAGATTTCTGCACTTTGTATTAAAAGTGGAAACTGTGTTGTACTAAAAGGTGGAAGCGAAACCATCCGTACCAATAAAACGCTATTTCAGATTATTGAAAAAGCAGTGAGCGAGGCTGGACTTGTAAAGCATTGTATGATGCAATTAGAGGCAAGAAGTGAAATTAATGAATTACTATCTTGCCATGAATCTGTAGACTTGCTAATACCAAGAGGTTCTAATGCATTTGTGCAGTATATTATGAATAATACTAAGATTCCGGTTATGGGACACGCAGATGGAATTTGCCATATTTATGTAGATAAAGAAGCAGATTTAGAAAAAGCAGTAGCTATTGTAGTAGATTCTAAGACACAATATGTTTCTGCATGCAATACAGTAGAAACCTTATTGGTACATAAAGATATTTTAGAAGAATTTATGCCAATGCTGGCAAAAGCATTTAAAGAAAAACAGGTAACACTTCGTGGCACAAAGGAGATTCAGGATGTGGTTTCCTGTGAAGCTGCAACAGAAAAAGATTACGAAACAGAATATCTGGATTATATTATATCTGCAAAACCGGTTGCAAATGTAGAGGAGGCAATCGACCATATTAATTACTATGGTTCCCATCATACGGATTGTATTGTTACTGAAAATGCAGAAACGGCAAAGACTTTTATGAATTTAGTAGATTCAGCAGGGGTATATCAGAATTGTTCTACTCGTTTTGCGGATGGATACCGATATGGATTTGGAGCAGAGGTAGGCATTAGCACAGGAAAGCTACATGCCAGAGGACCGGTAGGATTGGAAGGTCTGGTAAGTTATAAATATAAACTTTTTGGAAATGGACATATTGTAGACGACTATGCGACAGGAAAGAAAAGTTTCCACTTTAAAGATAAATAATGATGTTACAGTTCACATACCTGTGAATAGTAGTATCATGTACTCTCGGAATCTCCCTTGCACTCACTTTTGCGACTGTTTTTCCGCCAGCTATACACAAATTTAATCAACGTACGCTCCACGTACGCCTCATAAATTTGTGCATATCTGACAAAAAACCATTGCACAAAGAGACTCTGAGAGTACATGTATCATAGTAGGGAGGAAGATAAAAACATTCCTCCCTTTTGTTCCTCTATAGGAAAGTGTGTTCGATAGAGGAATATCGGGAGTTGATGTGGACTTGTCCACTTTGTTATACAACATAAGGAGGAGCATGTATGCGAATCAGAGGAAAATTATTGTGCTCGTTTTTGATCATTACCATTCTGCCGATTCTATTGTTATTTGGAACCATTCGGGCAATTTATCAAGTGCAGATGGAGGATGGTGTGAATTTAATGGAACCTGCTTCTAGTGTGACCAGTTTATTTTCGAATCCGGTTCAATTTATGAATCAGATGACAGAAGAAATATATGAGGATATGATCGAAGACCTTGATAGAAATGCATGCCATTTGGAAAATGAACAGCAGTTGGAAAAGTATAATACAAGATTACAATGGAAATATTCTTTTTTAGTAATAAAGAAAGAGGAAAAGTATCAATATATAGGGAAGAAAGAATCTTTTCTAAAAATTGAAAGCCGTATTCCAACAAAGGAACAATGGAAGGTTTTGGCTGATAGCGGCTCCTATGTGGGTGGGGAAAATGCATTTATCATAAAACGACATTCTGTAACATTTTCAGATGGGAAAAAGGGCTATTTTTATGTAGTCACAATGATTGATGGTTTATTGTCAGCGATACGGAGCATAGCAGTACAATTTGTTGTTTCCTTTTTGGCAATTATTCTGTTTACCGCATGTCTGCTTATGCTTTGGATTTATAGTGGTATTGTAAGACCTATTAATATATTAAAAAATGCAACACACAAAATGCGGGATGGAGAATTGGATTTTTCAATAGAGGCAAAAGGAAAAGATGAAATTGGCATGTTATGTCAGGATTTTGAAGAAATGCGACTCCGTTTAAAGGAATCCACAGAAATGCGTTTGCGGTATGAGCAGGAGATGCGTGAATTGGTAAGTAATATTTCCCATGATCTAAAAACACCGCTTACTGCAATTGAAGGGTATACCGAGGGAATTTTAGATGGCGTGGCAGCGACACCGGAAAAACAGGAAAAGTATTTACGGACTATTTATAAAAAGGCAAAAGAAATGGCAATGCTCGTAGATGAATTGTCGACAAGTTCAAAAATTGAAAATGGAATTGTGCCATATAATATTCGTTATGTGAATATAAATGATTACTTTGAGGATTGCGTGGAAGAAATTGAAATTGATTTAGGATTGCAGGGAATCCGTTTGCAGTATCAAAACGAATTGGAAAAAAATATACGAGTGGCTATGGACCCGGAGCAATTAAAGCGTGTTATCAATAATATTATTGGAAATGCCGTTAAATATTTAGGAGAACAGCAAGGCTGTATTTTGATTCATTTGGTAGATGAACAGAAGTTACCGAAAAATATTGATTATATAGAGCAGAAAAAAGAGAAAAAAAGACAGGAAAAAGAAAGTGAGAGAAAACAAGGTGTGATTTACCAGAATACTTGACACAAAAGGTGTTCAGGAGATCCAAGAGAGGACACAGTCCGGGAAAGGGTGGGAAACACCGAATTTACAAGGGATGTAGCGAATTTATGAATGAGGAAAACGGGGAAGTGTGACACGAATTTTGAGAAATTAACGAGTTACGCTTTCTTTTTATATTTTATCAACAATTTATCCACAATAAAAGAGGACAACCGCTGAAAGTGTTGGTTTTTAGCCAATTCGTGCGATTGTCCTCTTTTTGTTGGGTTGATACCTAAAGTATAGCAAAGTTTTTATGCACTGTAAATATCCTGAGCGTTATAACGTTGCGTTATTGCGTTACAATTTCGCACAGCAAAAACAAAACAAAAGTGCTGAAACCGTTGTAAAAACTGCGTTACAGAAAATAACGCTCAAAAAAATATGCGTTATTCAAAG
>CADABQ010000064.1 GCA_902786205.1 uncultured Lachnospiraceae bacterium
AAAATTGAAGTAATTGTATCTTGCTGTAAATATTTGTAATTTATCCTATTTTCATGGTCGTGTCATCTGATTTTAGATGTTAGTTTCGCAATTACCTATTGGAAACTTTGTAGCTGCTCCTCTGCATCTGTACTTACACGAACATAAGCAGCCACTCGCTTTCGCTCCAGCTTCAATCCCTTTCCTTCTAATCGACGATCTCTTACAATTGGACCGTCATTTGCCTTAATAACTTCTACTTCTGCCATAAACATATCCTCCTTTTCATTACTTAACAGGAACCTCATTTCCTGCTTCTGTTATCACTATAATAAAAAATGGAAATGTTAACGAATGTACGACCACCCATTAGCATTTCCATTTAATCTTTTTATGCTGCCATAAAACTGATAATACCATATTCTCGCATAATGCGATTCTTGGTAATGGCATATTCCGATTCAGTAATGAATCCTTCGCGATACAACCATCCAAGTATCGCAAGCTTTTTAGCTAATACTAACTCCTTTGCCATACGCTACACCTCCCTCATTTTCTTTCTTTGAATACCACCTTTTTTCCAAATGGTTTCTCTGTTATCAGACTTAGGCTGGGGTTTGGCTTCCACTCGTAGAGTTCGGCGGTAGCTTACGCTTCCATCCTGCCACCAAACTTCTTTGATGACACCGGGCTTCTCCTGCTCGAGATCCTTTCCCAACTTGACGTGACTCCATGCTCTGGCTCCAATCCTTCGATCCTCCTCGCCAGTGGACTTCCTCTTCTCTACAGCCATTCAGTTTTCAAGGTGCTTTGAATGCTATTCGCTAGCGGTTATCATTTTTTAATAAAAAATGAAGTTTATAGTGAACATACATTCGATTTGTGTTATACTGTTATAAAGCGATTACCACTTTTTTTCGGTACCAAGTGGCTACGATTTATGAGTTGATTTTATCGATTTTGGCTACATAAAATAATTGACAGCTTCTTATCCAGAAGTTGCCAAAAAAGTGAGGATGAGTATGATGAGAAATCATTTGAATTTTTCAGAAATTATCAATGTTATATTGGATAATAAGAAAAAGACATTCAACCAATACGAATTGATCGAATGCCTATTTTCGCAATGCTTATCTTCCTATGATCGTAGCGAGCAGGATGCCGATATCATTGCAAATGACAACATCACTTACAGTCGCTGGTGCAATGGTACAAGACCTGTGCCCATGGATATCATTTGTCGATACGAAAACTCTTGGGAATTAATGGAGCAGGATATTGAAAACAAACTTTTACCGAACCTTTTGAATACCTCTCACATCAAAGAACTGATTGATGAATTAATTACAGATAGCATCCCTGCCATCGGACAGGAAAAAGCGGATGAACTAATAAGCAATCATCCACTCTCCCATTATCTTATAGAAGTATTTCGCTACGCATTATTAAATGATCATGGCGCTGGCACATTACTATCTATTGATATGGGTGAAATCATATTAGAGAACCAGATTCCATCCTGCTGCGACTATTTTGTGGGGCGCAATAAGGAATTAAAGGAATTGAAAAAGAAATTGCAGGAGCAGCATATTGTATTTGTAACTGGTGTTGCCGGCATTGGAAAAAGTGAATTTGCAAAAGTGTTTGCAGAGAAATTTGGAAATAAATATACCAATGTTTTGTACATCCCATACGAAGACAATCTCAAAACAAGCATATCCAATCTGGCATTTGCCGAGGATAGTGAAGACGCAAGTATTGCTGAACGATTCACAAATCATTATGGCTATATCCAAAAGCTTCAAAAGGATAGCTTGATCATCATTGACAACTTCAATGTCCTTCCAAAGGATGATGAGTTTTTCAAGACACTTACCAAATGCAATGCTACTTTCCTTTTTACCAGTCGCTGCAAGCAAAGCAATTCACGCGTAATCGAATTAAAGGAATTAGATTTTGAAAAGGAATTATTAGATTTATTCCTACACATTTGTCCATGTGATGATTCTGCTACCGTATTAGAAATTATCAAATTATTTCACGGTCACACTCTTACCGTATGTCTGGCAGCATATACCATGAATGCGTTAGGACTTAGTGCAACGGAGCTTCTAGATTTGTATGAAGATAATGGATTCGCTTCCATTGAAGAAGATATTGAATTATATAAGGATAATGACTACTACGAAGCACGCATGATTGAGCATTTATCAAATCTCATTCATATTCAAGGCTTATCACCTGAGAAAGCAGAGCTGCTTCGCAATCTCAGTTTGCTTCCTACCACAGGAACTTTCAAACAATATTTCAAGAAATGGTTAGAGCTTGAAAACCTAAATGATGTAAATGAGTTAATTCGTTATGGTTTTATCTTTGATGATACCAACAATCGAAAAATCAGTCTTCATCCTATGATTGCAGATATCATACTTGCAGACACAAAACCTGCTACCAGCAACTGCAAAACGATGATTGATTATTTGCACCAGATATGCTTGTTACACGGAATTGAAATCACAAAACAAACAACTATTATGTCATGCTTAAAGTCTATTCAAGAGCGCTTAATTCATGACATGCCAGAATACGATTTGCGTTTTCTTCAAAATATGTTCCCTTATTTTATGAAATATGGAGACATTGATTATTGCGAAATGTTAATTGGAAGAATTGAATTTGCAATGCAAAATTATGATACTTGTGATGTTGGTGACAAAGCATTAGTACTAGATTATAAAGCAACCATTTTTACCCATAAGAAGCAATATGACAACGCCATTAAAAAGAGAAAGAAAGCGCTGTCACTATTAGAACCTGTTCACACCAAAGATGCACCTATACGAATTGCCCTGCTTCTATCCAATGTTCATGGCAATCTGGCACAGACCTATCTTTTAATGAATCAATATAAAGAGTGTGAAACAGAATTAAAAGAAGCATTACTCATTCGCACCGAATACCAGCACTTTGAGGAAATGCGAAATCATGATTTACTTCAACAGTTACTACTATATATCACGCTTCTCATCGAGCAAAAGCAATACGAAGAAGCATCCGATATGCTATCGCAATACGAACAGCTTATCGAAGAAAACGAAGGAACCAATAGTGTGGACTATGGAATGGTGCAGATGTGCAAGGGTATGATTCATGTAAATGAACTAAAGGCAACTGCTGCAGAAGAGAATTTCCTTGCTGCTAAAGAGATTTTTGAAAATGCACTTGGAAGCGAAAATGAATATACCAAAGCCATTTATAGTAATCTGTTCCAGTTGTACTCTCGTTGGAAAGGACATGAGCCTTTGGCAAAGAAGTATCGGAAGCTGATACAGTAAGGATAATAATTAAGAGTACCCTTTTAACTTAAAAGAATAACTACAAACAAAAACGCATAAACTATCAATACCACTAAAATTCCATTTGACAGCCATGGGCTGCAATGCTATATTATATTTAGTGGTTGCGCTGCGGAAACTCGAGATGCCCGCAGCCGGTGGAGTTCCATGCGTGGGCTCCACTTTTTTTATTTAAGATAAAGGAGGATTAAGAAATGGCTAACAAAACCTTTTTGACATACGATGAGCAAATAGAAAAACTTGAAAAAGAAAAACAGCTTGTTATTTCTGATCCTGAATTTGCCAAGACCACTTTACAAAAACTAAGTTACTTTTCATTAATTGGAGGTTACAAAGATTTGTTCAAGCATAAACCTTCTGGTAAATACTTGCACGACGTAACCTTCGAAGAAATCACCGCATTGTATTATTTCGATGAAGAACTAAGAACTCTTTTTCTAAAATATATTTTGCATGTTGAAAGACAGTTAAAATCTATGCTCTCTTATCACTTTTGCGAGAAATATGGAGAACAACAGGTCGCATATTTAACTGCCAATAATTATAACTATACTCGAAGAAATCAAAATAAAATCAATCGTTTAATTACTACAATAACTAAAGCAATTGCAATGCCAAGCAATTATAGTTATATTACCCACCATGCAACTGTATATGGTAATGTGCCTTTATGGGTTGCAACAAATGCTCTTACATTTGGTCAAATATCAAAAATGTACCAATATTCCACATCTGATATTCGTGCCAAAGTTAGCCATAATTTTGCTAATATGTCCGAGGTTCAACTACATCAACTTATTCGTATTCTTGCTAGCTGTAGAAATGTGTGTGCTCACAACGAAAGACTTTATTCCTTCCAAGTAACGGAAGCAATTCCTGATACTGTTCTACATAAAAAATTGCAACTTCCAACCAAAAAAGGACAGTATATTCTCGGAAAGAAGGATTTATTTGCAGTAGTAATTGCCTTGCGTTATCTCATAGACAATGAGGAATTTAAACAGTTTAAAAAGGAGCTAAAATGTTTAATTGCCTCTGTTTTGAAAAGTTGTCCTCATATTAGTCAAGAGATCCTGTTTTCAAAAATGGGGTTCCCAGACAATTGGGAGAAAGTAACACGGTATAAAAAATAGTTGCTCTTTCTCAATTTTCGATTTATATTATATATGGTTGTGCTGCGGAAACTTGCGATGCCCGCGGCCCGTGGAGTTCCATGCGTGGTCTCCACTGCAAAATATTATCTAGCTTCGTTTGAAGCATTAGTCGTAAGATTTTTCTAGGCTCTCTTGGAAATATGTTTTAAATAAGAAATACAAACGCTCTTGTGCAATTGTGCAAACGAAAAAATTCTGTGAATACAAATATTTCGCATTTATTTCTACTTCGTGTCCTAGTATCATTTAAGTACCTTTGTTCCCCACTATACATTACTTGCAAATTTCTTTTTTTATTTCAATCTAAAGAATAACATTTATATAACCAAGCATTAAAAAATGGAATAATTAATGTAAACACCGCAATAATAATTGAATTCAACCACAGATTTGCAATAAATGAATTAGGAATAAATATCTTGGCAATAATCGAGGCAATTAATGCCTCGACACAATCAATTGCTCTTCTAAAAATTCTTTTTCTCCAAACCTCATCATTATCATTTCGCTTGTACAACCAAAAACAAATCCCTCCCAACAAAAAATGTATAGCTACAAATACTATAGGAGAAAGAGCTGATGTAATATACATAATTGCTCCAGAAGCACCATCATATTCCTCAATATACCCTCCATTTTCAGTATTTTGAGTAACAATAATCTTTATCGCAAATCCATAAAACATTATCAACATAAAAAAAGTAGCTATATCTGATTCTTTGTCAGGAATAAAATATAATATACACGAATAGGTAAATGCAAAACCACACGCCATCCCATGAGCTACTAAATATTTTTTCCAAAATTTATTTTCATCAAAATATTTGTCTCTCCATTCTTCCTGCACAAATCTAATAACAACCGTACCAAGGAATACAAATGCTAAAAGCAGAATTGGTTCTGTAACTTTTTGCAAATATTCAAAAATACTATTAACCCATGTTTCCATCTTCTATTCCCTTCACAAATTTAAGCATTCTATCTCATCACCAAATTGTTTCCAATATACTGAACGCGTTATAGGACAAATAACCCCTCGGCGCATTTTTCTTTATCAAATTTTACTGCTTTTATATTTCTAACCAAATATATAGGAGGCATATAAGCCACATGAAACCAAATTATGTTTATCGTATTTATTACATAATGTATATCGGGTAAATTCAAAGCATAAATAATAGCGGTAGCACTTCTTACTACCGCCATAAAAAAATATTCATCATCCAATTGCTTTTCTATCATACAATTGACTAGTCGTTAAGTCTAATCTTAATAAATTAACCTATAATTAAATTCAAAAGTCATCATCAAATAATAAGCAACACCTATGCTGGCACATCAAACTTTGGCATTGCATCAATCATCTCTTGCAACGGACTCCAACTCATTGGATCAAATTCTTCCTCTTCGGAATCTTCCTTTTCTTCAAAATTATTACACTCACTTGAATGCTTCTTTATTTCCGCATCTGTATTCGGTAACTTTTGATATGCTCTTGTTGATTTGAACTCATCAGCAACATTATGAATCGCAGCCAATATGTATTCCTTTGCAGGATCTTTGTCTGAAACACTTGCAGTTGCCTGCATAATGATGTTGTTCGCTTGTTGCTTCGATTTCGCATGCTTCAGCTGCTCTTTTACTGCTTCTGCCCTTTGCCGAATACGAACATACTGCATATACAGCTGTGGATTGGTTTCTTTCAAATATTGCTCTTCCTTCTTTGACAATTTCTTACCTGAACGAAGTTTTGTATCTATACTTGAATTAAATTTTTCTTTTTCATCATCTGTCATGCTATCACTTACTTGCGTATGCATCTTATCTACAATATATCTTGCAATTGCACCTTTAGATGAAAAATCAATTTGCTCTTTTTCTTGAACATTCTTTGATACTAAATTCATACTACTTACCATAATTTCTCCGTCCTTTTTACAAAAATCATACTGGCTTTAGCTGTGATGAATATTTTTCCGCCTTATCTTTGTCGATATGCATATTCGTCTCATCACCAACTAAAATACCTGAAATCTCCTCTAATTTCTCAATGAACTTTTTATAAAATTCTTTTTCCTGCTCTCTGTACATACGAGCACTCTCACTACGGTTGCCATCAGGTGTTAAAGGATTTTCCAAATCATATAATAGTTCTTTTGATGCTTTTAAAGCAGATGCTACGGAATCACCAAATACATTTTGATAGTCTTCCACCCCATTCTCTCTATTTATAACTTGGCGAACAAGAAGTTGAGATATATGTTTCATCTGCCCACCTTCTAAATAACCTGATTCCTTAGCAGCATCCATCCACGCAGACTTAACGATTGCTGGCGCATTTGGTGCCGCATTGTCAAATGCATCTGCATGTGCAGCATATAAGCTGTTTGCTTCTAAATTCTCAGACAAAAACATTTCCCAGAACTCTTTAGAACCAGAAAATTTCAAATCAACATCTTTTGCAAATGAATTTATGAAATCTTCTACTCTCTTTGCATCACTAGGGTTATTGTATTTTATTTCCCAACTACTAATTATTTCTCCATTTTTACATTTGTTACTTACAATCCCCTGCTCTGTAAATGCTGTAATCGTCCATACTTTTTCTTTGTTTTCATTTTCCTCTACAGTTGCGCACTCCGTAACTCCTTCGGTTCTTGAAACACCTACTGTTGTTGTATCAGTTAGCATTATCTCCTCATATTTAGACATTGCTTTATTTTCCATTTCCTGAGCAGCTTGCGCAGTATGTAAAACAGTCTGATCATCTGTATCTAAATTCTTTGTCCAGTTTGATTCATCACTGTTTTCTTCCGTTTCACCGCCCTCTAAAGAACCACCTGCAGCAACATCAAGAGCCGCTGAAGACGCAGCAGTTGTTTTCATGTCTGCCGTGGCTTCCATTGCAGCTTTCTTCGCAGCTTCATCCTGCATTTCTTTTAACTGTCTGATTCTTTCCTTAAAGGCATCAATGTATTTATCAATTCCCTCTAGCAAGTTATCCCATTCGTCATCTGACATTTCACGCCAGTCTTTATCTTCCTTTAACTCCTGTGAAGTTAACTCATGGGATTCTTCAAGCAGTTTAATCAAATCAGAGGCGCTTAAAGTTTGTCCAGTTCTTGGGTTCTCCAATGATGTCTTAGATTTTGCCAAGGAATCTGTCCAATTCATTTTTTTATTCATAATATTTTCAAGAGAACCAAAATCAGCACCATCTGTTGTAGACATTACACCCTTTAATGCATTCCAGCTTCCCCATTTACTACTTACGCCCTCTCCAATCGCATCCTTATACTGACAATAAGCAAACATTTCCACTGGTGTAGCATTCTTCGGATCAAACTCTGATAAATTAACATCTATCACTTCGTCCCCACTACCAGTAGCAACCTTTACACGAATTATAGTATCATCACTCCCTGGTTTTGTAACAAGAGAAGCTGACATTCCATATCCCATATGACCAGCATTTGCAAATCCTATTCCAAGTGGTGTAATCTGCTCACTTTCTGCTTTTTCTTCCTGTAATTTTTCACTAGAATGCACTTTGCTTAATTCAAAAATATCTGGAGCCTCTGATTGTTCAATCTGAGTAATATCCATCGACAGATATTTCACAAAATAAGGTTCAAACAATGACTGGATATCCTCTTTTGCGTTCATCATTTGACGAAATGTATCAAAGAAACGATTTGCATGATCCATGATACTCTTTGCTTTATCCATGACACTTCCATTCTTTAGGTTATTTATCTTTTCTAAATAATCCATTTTTTCTAAAATGTCATCTGTATCAAAATAATCATCCTCTAAAAATTCTGCTGTTTCCTCAGTCTGTTCAAAATACATACACAACGCAGAAAACTCTGGAAAATCTGCGTATTCTGGATCCACATCTTCTGGATTGATATCTTTTTCAAATGGATTTCCATCCTTATCATATCCCTTTACAGTATATGTTTTATCATGTCCATCATACTTGATAAATATCTGAAAACTCTGCTCTGTCTTTTCGTATGAATACATCATCTCGCCTGATTCATTTTCAGAAGCATATAATTCTTCTGTCTTAATATTGGCAACAATACATTTGCAATAAGGAGCTGATGTTATCACTTTTCTTGCGGCTTCCTTAAAATCACGCATCGGATCATCATCAGAGATTTTCTGATTCACAAAATCATCTGATAAATTTGAGAGAGAACCACTTCTGCTCTTTGTTACACATTTATAATAATAACTGGAACTACTATTATACGTTCCTAATCCTGCTATTGACATATTGCACTCCTTTCTGCAGTCAATCTGGCATTCATGACTGCACCACTCTCCTGAAAGGTCCAAGCGGTTTATCTTAACTTAATATTTTATTTGTTACCTAATCTTATCTGACCTTCCTGATCAAAATGAAAAGTTTTATCATTAATAGTAAAAGCTTTTGACGTATCAATTCCAAATGCTTCCAATCCTTTCTTCGCATATTCACTATTGTTTTGTGATCTACTACTGTGAAACATACTAATTGGTATCTGCCCATTCGCAACTTTAATCAATGAACTCATCGCCGAAGCAATAGCAGTGCTTTCCTTTGCAGCCTCATTATTTTTAAAATCTCCTAATGCTTCTACCATATAATTATTAATAGAAAGCTTAAAACCATTTGACAATCGAGTCATCATCCCTGGCACAAGAGATATACTATTTTTTACTGAATTATATCCCTCGTTTTGAGTATAACTAAACGGCGTTGTTGCCCCTTGCGACATCCAAGCTTTATGAAACTCTTGATAGTCAACAAAATTAGCAAAACCTGGGTCATTATCTGATGTTTCATTTATCTCCATGTTGCCACCATCATTTATTGAAAAGCCAGAAAATGCTTTTACATTTTTATTTGTTTGATATGGCGTATAATACATATTTGATGTGTTGTTATTAACTTGCATAATTCACCTCCCAATAATTATTCTTTAAAATCTATTTATCCATCAAAAAATCATAAAACTTCTTAAAGTCTAAATATCCCTGAATATTCCCTGCTCCATATTGCATATCCACAAAGTCTTTTATGACTTTAAACCAATTCTTTTTCTCATACAAATTTGAAATATCATAATCTGCAGTAAAGGAATTGTTGTTTTGTGTAGGCATCATTAAAAACTTATTCAAAGCATCTGGATATTCCTTACTATCTGACAAATGACAAGCATATGCATACAAATCAAAGGTATCACAGTTTTTTATATCCAATTCCGATATATCTACCTCGCGTTCCTCAAGCAAATTATTATCATCATCCCAAATTCTCATTAAATACTTAGGTTCATTAGGATCGAAATCCGCAGGTTTATATACCGTTGTACTTGTACCAGCTACCGCATCTCCCCAAGCACCTATAACCTTGTTTCCATCACAATCAACAGAACCATGTAATTGAATTGTTTTCCCACTGGAACTAACATTATTCATTGCATTTTGGAAACTTCCACTTTGCGTTTTATTAGCTGTCTTTGCTGCTCCCAAATAAGGATTCATATTCGGTGCAATACCACCAATATTCATATAAACGCCTCCTCCTATCATTTATTTTTGCAATAAAAAAAGCGTAGAGCTTCAACACATATCATTCCGTTGAAAATACTACGCCTTCCTTAGCTAAATAGTGTCTGCTGAATAACAGAAAATCCCTGTAATTACTGACTTTCAGCCAGTTTTGTGGTAAAATAAATGCAAGGTTTTTGTTCAAATCAAAA
>CADABQ010000065.1 GCA_902786205.1 uncultured Lachnospiraceae bacterium
AACAATAACCTCATAAAATAAATTGTGAGCACAAACCTCCTCTGCCGTTTTTTCCTTTTGATTGTATGCCAGCACAAGTTTGATATACCCTGCAACCGGTGCTATATCAAACATTGGGTGTACTCCTTTTTTTAAAAGGGCATCCTGCGTTGCATAACTATCTACGCTTTCTTTTTTCAAAGAGGCCACATATACCGGAATCCCCTGTTTCTTACATCGTTCCACAAATTTCAAAAAAGAATACTTTCCCTCTTTTGTACACGCTGTTCCTGCATGATACAGGTAATGATACACGGCTGCCACATTTTGCCCTGGCACAATCGAGTCATAGTTTTGTCCTGGATAAGGCATTAAAAATAGAATATCTTTTTGAAAATGCAGTTTTGATTGAAAAAAAGGGCGTACTGTCTTTTGTATTTCTTCTATTGTAGGATTGTGGGAAGCCACGGATAACTGTATTGTAAAATCTTTTTTTTCTTTCCCTTGCGGCAACATCTTTCCAAAACATTCCCCTCCAAAACTGCCATACTGATCTCTTACATTATCCGCAGGAAGCATACGGGTTGCCAGATGTATCTCCACCTCTTCTTTCTCATTTTCATAAACAGAAAATACGCCTTTTAATTTTCCTTTTCGAATCAGTTCCACCGCTGCGCGAAGATTTGTTACGCCATTGCTTTTTGGATGACCCACAGGATAATTACTGGCAATAAACAAAATCGGGATTTTCACAGCTCCAAATATCATTCCGACCAATGCTGCTGTATATGCCAGTGTGTCCGTTCCGTGGGCAATCACGATTCCTTTATATTTTTCAAACGGAAACTCATATAAAAAATCATATAATGCCTGCCACTCCTCTTTTGTAAAGTTTTCACTTAAAGATTGAAATGGCGAAAATATTTCAAATACATCTTGTTCCTTATACTGTTTTTCATATGCAGTCGTCAACTTATATACGGATTGCTCCCCTACATTTATAATATGTTCTTCTATAGAACTTCCTATTGTTCCACCTGTTAAAATTAAAGCTATTTTTTTCATTGTATGATTGCTCCCTTTTCATAGTGAGAATATGTAAGTTTCACACATATCATTAAGAATTCCTGCAATAACACTACTGTTCCCCCGCTCGTGAAGTTTATGCAATGTTTCCATGACCTTTTCTGCATTTTCTTCATCCAAAGAACCTGTAGGCTCATCCGCAAGCAAAAGCTGTGGCCTTTGTATCATCGCACGAGCGATTGCCACACGTTGTTGCTCACCACCAGAAAGCTGACTAACCCTTTTTTCTAACAAATCATAAATTTGAAAATCTTCTACAGCAGAAAGCACACGATTTTTTATCTCATCTCTGGATTTATTTGCAATATACATAGGCGCCGCAATATTGTCATAAACAGATAATCCTTTCAACAAAGCATAATCCTGCATAACAAAACCTATTTTTTCATTACGCATCTTGTTCCATTTTCTTTTCATTTTAAGAACATCTTTATCCATCCAATGATAACTGCCCTCATCCGGTAATTCTAACAGTCCTATAATCTGTAACAATGTAGATTTTCCAGAACCTGATTTTCCAAGGATTGCAACCATTTCCCCCTGTTGCAATGTAAAATTTAAATGATGTAACACAGAATATTTCTTTTCTTTTTCTCTATACGTTTTTTGAATATTTTTTAGTTCGATCATATTTAACAGGCTCCTTTCAAATTCTTTCTGTTCAGTTGAATGGTTGCCAACCTATACACCACCCCAACTAATACACTATATACACAAACATATAGGACAAGAAAGAATATCGTATTTTCATCTGTAACTTTGCCACCTAAAAACTGTTTTTTTTCAATATAATTCATAATGCTATAAAATCCTATTGTAGTGATTGCCAAATTAACAATATGCTGTCCAAACCATAGTACAAAGATGCCCCCATTGCTTAAACCTAACATCCGATAAAGCTGATATTGTTCCCGATTTCTACGTAAATACATATAAATTTGAATACTTACACTGGCAAATGCCATTGCACCTGCTATAAACTGAAACAATAGCATTTCTAATTGCACAGACAGTATAAGTGCAGGCTTACTTGTTCCAATCCTACGCAAAACAAAAAAATCTTCTTTACGTTCTTCGATACTCTGCAACCAAACAATGAAGAAACCGAGACCTATGGACAAGCACAATATACCAAACGCCCCACCCTTTATACAAAAAAGAAAACTGGCTTTTTTTACACTCTCTCCACAATACAAGAGAATAGAACTAAGCAGTAGCGTTAAACTGCATAAATAAAAAAAAGCCAGCATTTTTTCTCTTTTCCAAAATATTTTATTCGTATGTAAAGAAAACAGCATTCCTTTCATTTTTTTCTCCTAATCAAATCTACCAAATAGCTATATCTATTTATGACATTGTCAATATTTGCTATTCTAATATTTTTTTACCTATTTTACAAGAGCAAAATAGGCAAGTTCGCCTCCGTTCCTTATGCAAAAGAGACTTATAGACTTTGCGCGCCAGATGCAGGTTACATGCTTTTGCAACCAAACTCTTTGTGCATCTGTGTACGTCTCGCAGAGGGTTTTACTCTGTAGGATGTATTTTTCTTTGCCTCCTTTCACTATAGATACGATTAGACAAACAAAAGTGTCGAGTTTTGTGATAAAATACATATATTGGTAAATATTTTACCATAACAGGGGTTAGAAATAAAATCGAAAGGGGCATTTGATTATGAAGAAAAACAAATGGACAAAACTCAAAAAATGGACTGCGTACACCATGCTTGCCGTTATGGGAATGACAGGTATGTATATTGTACCCGGCGTAACAAGTCATGCAGCACAACAAACAGAAAAAGAGGACGCAACAGAACCATCACAGGAATATACAGAAACCAGCCAACTTCCTACCGTACAGGAAAAACTGTTTCCTTATGAACATACGGTAAAAACTGCTGCTGGTAGCAATAATGCTGGAAGACAATCTTATTCCGAATGGGCATCTCCTGTAACATCTTACCTGCAACCATTGGAAAATGGAACTTTGCAACGTATAGAGGCCGTAAGTGGTCAAGCAATCATTGAACAATATAACCAAGATTTTCAATTACAAGACCAGAAAAAAATAGACTTTGAACTTCCTCTATTTGGCGGTTATTTTTACGGAAATGAATTTCAATTTCTAGTATTCGGGCAAAGAAATTCACAGGAAACCAATGAACAGGAAATTTTGCGTGTTGTAAAATATGATAAAAACTGGAATCGCCTAGATTCTACTTCTGTTTACGGAGCAAATACATTAAAAACCCTTTGACGCTGGAAGCCTTCGTATGGCAGAACACAATGGCACCTTATTTATTTTCACCTGCCATACTATGTACAAATCATCGGATGGTAGAAATCATCAGGCAAATATGACTTATGCCATCAACGAAACCACTATGAAAACCGAACAATCCTTTTATAGCATAGCCAATATCCGTTACGGATATGTCAGCCACTCTTTTAATCAATTTATCATTGCCGATGGGGATGATTTATACCGCGTCGACCATGGGGATGCTTATCCTAGAGCCATTAGTATAAGCAAATGCAAACAATCGAATATTACAAACTGTAACTATACCAGTGCGTGGGATATTATGGGGAATATAGGTGCTAACTATACTGGTGTTTCTATTGGTAGCTTTAAAAAAGTAGGTAATTCCCTGCTCATCGCTGGAAATTCAACGAACCAGGAAAGTGTAGAAACATGGAGTTCCTCCAGACAGCGAAATATTTTCCTTACCAATACAGATACCGATTTAAAAAATACAACTTCCGTCTGGCTTACCAATTATACAGAGGAAGACAAGATAACCGTATCCACTCCTTATCTTGTACAAGCATCCGACAACTTGCTCTATGCCATGTGGGAGGAGAAAAAAGACAGGCTGATTACAACTAAAATTGTAGGGATTACTCCAAATGGTGAAAAGGTAACTGAGCCAGTTTCTGTATACGGCAGATTATCCAATTGCCTACCAAGCATCCTGCTACTCCAAAACCTACGAAGCGCCCAACCGCCACTCCAACTACAACTACACCGGGTATAGCAAATAATCCGCAAACGGAGGGAAAAAATAGGGTATATGACACGGCTTCCAAAGCATGGTATCAAATTACAAAAGATTCCGGAAATTCTTATAAAGCAACCTATATAAAACCAGCTAGTAAAACTGTTACCAACATTAAAATTCCCATAAGCATTAAAATAAATGGTAAATCTTATGCGGTAACAAGTATTGGACAAAATGCCTGCTCTGGTTATCAAAGGCTTACAAAAGTATCCTTGGGAAGTAATATAACCAAAATAGGGAAAAATGCCTTTTATAATTGCAGTAATCTAAAAAGCATTGTAATTCCTAAAAAGGTAGCAAACATTGGTGCCAATGCATTCTGCAAATGCAGTAAATTAAAATCTATTACAATAAAGACTAGCAAACTTACCAGTAGCAAAGTGGGCAAAAACAGTTTCAGCGGTATTTCAAAAAAGGCCACGATTAAAGTGCCAAAGGCAAAAATGAAAACCTATAAAACACTACTTGAAAAACGTGGTGTAGCAAAAACGGTAAAATTTATGGAACTATAATTTGTAAAAGTATAATGTCCATTCCATTCGCAATCCACTTCGCTACTTATTCATAAAAAAAGAAAGCTTCCACAGATACACTTAATTTTGTATCTGCGGAAGCTTTTGTAGGTTCCGCCTTCGCTAGCTTTCACTTTTTACCCGTATTATTCTATCACATCAATCTGACACATTTTCATAGTAGTCAATGCTGCTTTATGACTCTCTGGTGTGACTCCTGCACAGCATGCAGCATCCACAGAAATTTTTATTTCCGGATACATTGCTTTCAAAAGCAATGCATTGGATACCACACAAATATCTGTACAAAGTCCGACCAGTTCCACCTCTTCTAAATGATAGCGATCCCAATGTAAGTAACCAAAGGTTGGTTTATCCAAGTAAATTGCATCTGAAACCTGCAACTGCTCCGGAATTTTCCAACCATCCGTTCCCTCAATACAATGTATCACTGGAAGATGTTTGCCTTCATTGGTCTCCAAGTAATTTTTCTGATGTGTATCACGGGTAAAAATGATTTCATCTCCCTGCGCCTTATACTTTGCAATCTTTTCCTTTACCTTTCCTACAATCTTTTGTGCTTCCTCGGTTCCCAATGCTCCATCAATAAAATCTTTTTGCATATCTACCACAATCAATGTCTTTTTCATAACCAGCCTCCTACTTATCATCCTTTCCTATCCATTGTGACGAGACACTATTGTATTCTCTTCGCAATTCACATTATTTTAAATACTTTCCATCTTTTCCTACTTTTCCCGGTGCTTTTGTTTTTGCAGTACTTAACACATATGCACGCATATTACCTTTTCCCGGTGCAGCAATTTCAAGAGTTCCACCATCTTCAATGGTCTTGGTGTCCCCTGTTACAGCATCTGTATAGGTACCACCTGGAAGGTTTTTAAAGGTTGCCCCATCCGTAACCGTAACACATACAAAACTATCTACCTTATCGTCTGTATATCTTCTCTTGTACGCCATAGAACCATCAACATCCTCTACCGAATACTGGCCCTTTCGAAGTGCAGGAATTGCCTGACGGATTTTATTTAATCGCTGTAAATGTCCCACTAAAGGATATTCCTCAGAAAGTGTAGTTGCAACCTTTCCACTGGCTGTATACACACCAAAATCTGTTGCTTTCACATCACCCTCTAAATAATCTCCATAATAAGCACGTCCGGTATCCTCTAACTTTTGTTGGTAATCGTCGATTGGTTTTCCTTTTTTAAATTCCACTTCGCTACCATAGTACAAGCAAGGAATACCACGGAACGTAAACATCAAACTTAAATTTTCTGCCCAATCTTCTGTTGTCCCGGAATAACGCAATTTTTCCATTGTATTTGGTGCATAATCATGAGAATCTACATAAACAACATTCCAAGTCGCATCATTGTATAACCTATCATCTTGTTTTCCACGATTAAATGCATTCTGTGCGTTACGGAAAGACCAATGCATAGGGAAATCAATCACACCCATTCCGGAACTATTACTATAATCCGGTTTGTGGTATTCATTTCCTTTTAATAAGGCATTGTCGCTGTTAAACTCTTTCCGCGCCTTCTCATCTCCCATATCTTCGTAGTCTTTCCAATGCTGCTCTGTACTGCTCATATTGGTACCCATGTCGCCCCATGCATAATCTTTTGTTTCTCCCCATGTATAGAAAAAGGCAGAAATACATGCATAATGCGAAAAATAAATTGCATTTTCATCTCTGGCGCACACTTCACCAAACATATAAAAATTATCTTTTCCTTTTTTCTTTGCTTCTGCCTGAAAAGCAGGTGCAAATTCTTTATTAAAGGTCAAACGGGAAATATGCTTCATTGTATCAATACGGAAACCATCTACTCCCATATCAATATAGTGATTGTAGGCATCTTTTAAATACTGAATTACACTTGGATTCTCTGTATTTAAATCAATACAGTTTCCGTCGATATGTGTTACCTGACACTGGTAAGACTCCCAAGATTTAATATAATCAAAATGATGGAATACATTATTGGGATCCTGCCCATCAATCGTTCCAGACGCGTTGGTAGATAAGGTTTGCAGATTTTCCTCTCCACTACCACCAGTATGGTTTAAAACAATATCTTGAATAATTTTTAATCCTCTCTTATGACAGGCATCAATCAAATCCTGATAACCAAAATCTCCAGATTCATATCTGGAATCTACCTGTTTAAAATTATACGCATGATAGCCATGGTAATCGTATTGTGATCTGTTCTTTACGACTGGTGTAATCCAGACAGAAGTAAAGCCCAATGCCTTTATGTAATCTAACTTTTCTGCCAATCCTTTAAAATCTCCTCGCCAAGATGGATCCCCACTTGGATTTTGCACCTCGTCATCGTGAGAAGTTCTGGCATTGTTTGAAGGATCTCCGTCATAAAAACGAGTTGTCATAAGGAAATAAATACTCTCATCACGAAAATCTGTTCTAGTATCTGCAAACGTTGCAGTCTCTCCACCATTTGGATCACTGGTTTCCTTCGGTTCTTCCGTCTTTTCCGGTTTCGTAGTCTGCTCTGGTGTTTTTGTTTCCTCTGGTGCCGTAGTCTGACTTGGATTTTTTGTCCATTTTCCATCTTCAAACCAATACTCTCCAGCCTCTTTTACAGAAAAATCTTTTGTCTGTTGCTCTCCATTTGTATATAAGAAATTAATCTTATTTACAGAAGAAAATGTGCAACTATAATATCCATTCGAATCCTTTTCCAACTTCTGTCCTGGCCAATCTGTCTCCTGATCTACAGGAAGTGCATTCCAATAATAAATGGAAACCGAATCCCAATTACTTGTAAAATGAAGTGTAACTTTTGATTCCTCCGCTACTGTAACAGCATCTGACTCTACCTTTTCTTCCTGCTCCGCATTTACCTTATAATTCTCCGGTGCTTCTGTACTCCATCCACACTCCTCATCATACCAGTACTCTCCAGATTTTCTTTCGAATTCTGTTGTCTGATAGTCCATCTCTGGTACGCTTATAATACAATCTGCATTCTTTGCATTCTTCACTGTATAAGAATACCATCCATCTCCTTCCTCTTTCATAGGTACTCCTGGATAGGACGTTTTCTGTCCGGTCTTTTCCACATTATAATAGATATGTGGCTGCTGCCCTTCTTTCCATTTATAATGAATCGTAATGCAATCCTTAGCCTTTTGCTTATTCGTTGAAACCTGTGTTACTGGTATCTTTTTGCAAATTGCAGGTGCATTGTTGTTTTTTCCAACCCAACCCTGCTTTATAGCAAATCCACCAACTCCCACACCAATTGCAAGTGTCAACAGCATTGCAACAGCAGCTATTTTTCCTACCCTCTCTTTTTTCATACTCGACTCCTTCCTTGCACAAAGAATATTAACAATGTCCTCCCATGAAACCTTTTCGAAAGAATTAAAATAGAACAAATGTCCCATAAACATTTTTGCATAAACAGCAACATTTTTCTCTTTGATTTTCAGTTATTTTTCATAATCGTTACATTTTTCTTAAATATTCTTTGTAATATAAAGCATTTTGTTAGTGTTCTGTTGATTTTTATTATATACTTGTTACAGATGTTTTACAAGACTATTTTTGACACTTGCCATATGATTTAATGCATACGTTGCAACTCACATCCCTGTAAATTGTAATATTCTATTGCCTACATATATGCAAAACAACGAAAAATCCCCTTCTTCCTTAGCTACTTTATTTGCCACAAACCATTCCCTTTTTTAAATCATTAGGCACAATGCTACTATCTCATCTTCCGCAATATGCAATCTGCACAAACGCCATTGCTAAACACAAAAAAGTAAAAACGCCAAAAAAAGCGTTTAAATTTACTCTCTTTTAGGAAAGATAAAAATAAGATAAAATGTATAAAAAAGGGGGTTGATACCATGAAACAATGTATCAAAAAAGATTACACACTTCAGGAAACAATTGATTGTTATTTAGCACATTTACAAAACAAAGACAGTAGTCCCCATACGATACGACATTATCGAACTACTTTGTTAGAATTCCATAAATTTCTATACTCCCAACAAAAAGCAGAACCTATGCTGGCTTCTGTCACGCTGGAAGAACTCTCCTCTTACCTTTCTTATAAAAAGGAATGTGGTACATGTGGAAGAACACGAAGAAACTATATCATTACTTTTCGCTCCTTCTGGAAATTCAGTGTGCGTTGGGGATATACCGAAAACAATCCTACCTTATGGCTGGAAGATATCCGTGTAGAAAAAAAGGAACGCATCTATTTAACCATTTCTGAAATGCAACGTTTTCTACAGGCAATCGACCATCCACTAATCTATACCGCCTGCGCCACCATATGCCTAAGTGGCTTGCGTATCTCTGAACTGTGCAATTTAAAAATAAAAGATATTAACTTTTCCCGAGGGGAAATTCATGTAATATGCGGCAAAGGAAAAAAAGACCGGGTTATTCCAATTAACGATGAATTAGAACAAATCCTAACCGATTACCTGAGAAATTATCGTGATTCCGAATCGGATTACTTTTTTGCAACAAATAAAACGGGAAAACTAAGCCAGCAATACTTGAACGAGAAGATTCACTCTTATGCCAAAAAAGCTGGCGTCAATGAACAAATTTCCGCACATTGTCTGCGGCATAGCTTTGCATCTGCATTGGTTGCGAAAGGTGCTTCCATTACCTCCATACAACGGCTGCTCGGACACACCGATTTAAAAACAACAAACATTTACACACATACCTGCAAAAAAGACTTAGTACAATCCATCAACCTGTTAACCAACACACAAGAAAAACCATGTTCCCTAACCTCAACACCTCCACCAGAAAAAAATGTATCATTAGAAACCACATTTTCTCAACTATTTTCACAAGTATTTCTACCAGACACACGCACGTTAGACCCTGTTAATGCAAACAAGCAACAAGATGCATTATCCAAATTATGCGACGCCATGATCACCTATTTAAAGGTACAAGGAAAATCTTGACGAATTCTTTAGTAGTGACTTCTGGTCCTATCACTGCTGACGCAGCAACAGCTAAGGTAGTAGGAATTAAGAAAACTTTCACAGTTAGTGCTTCTGCTACAAACA
>CADABQ010000066.1 GCA_902786205.1 uncultured Lachnospiraceae bacterium
TACATTATCAGCATTAGCTGTTATGTTTGCAAATACACCATGCAAAGGATATTTGTATGAAGCAGAAATACCAGAAAAATTACGAAAAAAGTAATAAAAAACACAATCCCAAAAGAGTTAACAGCGCATTTCGGGATTGCAATCAAAGATACTTGATAAACAAGTTACCCAATTATAGCATATATTGGGTGAGTGTCAAGTGGGAAAGGTGAGGAAATAGAAAAACATGAAGAAAAAATATTTAAAAAGTACAGCATTAGGTTTATTAGCTTGCATTATAGTCGGAGGAAATACTTATGCAGGTGTAAGACAAGTTGATAATGATGTAAAATTTAGTAAAAAGTTTATAGATGATACGACTTTTACAACTGTTGCGACAGGGGAAAAAAGAACTGAAAATGCACGATTAAAAGTAAAAATTATAGAAATGTATGATGAGAATGGGAAGGTTAAGGAAAATTGGAAAAGAACTATTTGGAAAGTTTATAAGGGGGGAGAAAGATTTTCGGCAGATACAGTTGTTCAAAAGGATGTTGTTACTAAAATTGAATTAGACCAAAAAGCAAAAACAGGTACGAAACTGAAAGTAAAAAGTCATGGAAATAAAGAAAACTTAGATGCTATGATTACAGGTTATATATATGATTTTAAAAAATAATAAATTTAGAAAAGGACTACATATTTTGTGTAGTCCTTAGGATGCATAATTATGCAATTAATAGAAAGATAATAAATTTGAGGTGCGATTATGTTCTGGACTTATGTGAAATATAATTTTAATATAATGATAAAAAAGAGATTATTTTGGATTACTTTCTTTGGCATGTTGTGTTTAGCAATAGGAATGCCTATTTTTTATGTATGGCGATATCGTGGATGTTATGCGTATGAATTGCCTTCTGCAGATATACTATATTTAGGAAATTCCAATGGGCTTGTGTGGGAGTATATCTGTATGCTTTTTCCATTTTTGATTGTATTGCCGTATGGCTTTTCTTATATATCTGAGGTGAAAACAGGTGTGAAGAATTATGTGCAGGTACGCGGTACAAGACGTGCATATTATTTCGCACAGTGTTGTGTATGCTTTTTTTCTGTTTTTCTGGTGTTCTTTGCTCCTATGTTGCTCAATATTATCTTAAATGGTGCATTTTTCCCGGTAAATGGAAATGATCCTATTACATTGGCACAGATGGGAACATCTAATTGGGGTTCCTACATTACTGGAAGTAGTTTTACAAAACCAGTTTTGCATCATGGAATGATATGCAAACAGATCCTTATAGATCACCCGCAATTATACAATGTTCTGTTTGCTGGGATTGCAGGGATGAGTGCCGGAGTTATGGGGGCATTTATTTATGCATTATCTTTGATAGTGAAGAAAAATTATGTGTACCTGTTGGTTGTAAACTTTTTGCTTTTTCAATTGTTTTTTGTAGCAAATCAGTTTTGTTATGATGGAATACTTTCTCCAATTTATGTGGATTTAAAACTAACGGATTATCTTGCAAATCGATTCATAGCAAATGGAAAAGATTACAGAATTTTTGGAATTATGATGTTATTGGAGATGGTTGTCTCTATTGGGATTATCATTCGGAAAACAAAGAGGGATGAATTATGATAACTGCAGAGATGAAACAGAAAATCAGGGGTGTGGCGGGGATTATTCCAATTGTATTTTTATGGAGATACGATCTAGTTATTGAAATGAAAACACAGACAAATGCTCCGGTAGCTACTGTAATTTTGTCTCATTTATTTGGTGGTAGTTATGCTAGAGAAAAGATGGATTATACCGTGTCGGTACTCAACTTGATTGCCATTATTTATCTTACCTTGCTATTTTCGCAGTATTTTGTGAAAGATATACAGGAAAGTTGTGAATATCTGTTTACACGGTATAAAAATCGAATGACCTGGTATCTAAAAAAATTGATGGGGTTATTTGTGTGGGGATTGATTGGAATTGGAATTATTTTATTTATGTATACAGTAAATGCAATGGTGGAATCGTCTGCTTCGATTACGTTTGGAGATGTTAAGATGTTCATTTGTGTGTATGTCATGCTGGTATTCTTTTTTTTAATGAGTGTTTTGGCAATCAATTATATTGCACTTTATAAGGGAATCGTAGTGGGGATTGTAGGTTATTATTGCGTTGTTTTTTTTAGTAGTACATTAACTTTGGTGGCACAGAAAAATGGAATAAACCAGGCATGGTTTCATATCTTAAATCCCATGTCGAACATTTATATTGGATGGAATTTTACTAATATACATGTAATAGAGGGAATTCTGTATTTTATAGTACTCTGTAGTGTTTTAACAGGCTGTATATGGATGAAAATAAGAAAAATGGATTTAGGTATCCATCAAAATAAGGAGAATATTTAAAATGAAACATGTAATAGAAGTAGAAAAAATATCCAAAACATTAAACGAAAATTCAATCTTGCAGGATGTGACTTTTTCTATTGAGGCAGGTAAGATTTATGGTTTTGTTGGAAAAAATGGTTCGGGAAAGACCATGTTGTTTCGAATATTAGCGGGTTTGGTAGACAAAGATTCTGGTAGTTTGAAGTATGATGGGGAAGAACATATTTTTGGGAAACAGATTCCATTACGAATGGGTGTATTGATTGAAAATGCAGGGATGTACCCAGAATTTTCGGCAATAGAAAATTTAAAACTCTTGGCTAGTATTAATAAGAGAATCACCACAAAAGAGATTGAAGAAAGCATAAGGGCAGTAGGGCTTGATCCAAAAGATAAGCGGAAAATACAAAAATATTCTCTGGGGATGAAACAGAGGATTACATTTGCACAGGCAATTATGGAAAAACCGGATCTATTGTTATTAGATGAGCCTACAAATGCACTGGATAAAGAGGGTGTTGTTCTCATACGGCAACGAATAAAAGAACAAAAAGATAGAGGTTGTATTGTGTGCCTTGCCAGTCATAACAGAGAGGACATTGATACATTATGTGATGAAATCTATCAGATTGAGGATGGAATACTATATCCAGAAAGGAAAGACAATGAGAAATAGAAAAGTATATGTATTATATGGCATGTTAAGTATTATCCTGCTAATTCTCTTACTTGCACCTTTTTTAAAACAACAGGTGTTTTCTGATGCACCCATATCGAATAAAATGACATTAGAGGAACTGCAAAAACAAAAGATACGAGTTACTTATGTGGAAACGATGAAAGAATGGGATAACGCAAGTATAAAAGCGTTTGGAGAGGAGCAATTAAAAAAGGCGAAGAAATGTAAAACTGTTTTTATTGTAAAACCAACTGGAAATTTGTATTTTAATGAAGGTTTGATTTTACAGGAGGTTAAGATTGAGAAAATAGTGAGAGGAAAAGAAATGTCAGACACTATATGGGTTAGAAATGGATTACATTCTACTTTAACCTACGATAAAGAAAAAGGTGAGGTGGAATTATCTGGGATGAATCGCTCTTTTATGCAAATTGGTTGTGAGTATTTATTATTCTGCAAACCATTTGAAACGAATCAATATTCCAAGCACAAGATATATACAGAGGTGGATGATATGTGGTTTGGTTGTTATAATTTGACAAAAAGTTCCAACAAAACGGTGTCGCTAAAAAAAGCATATTATGATCCTTCTATTGAGTTCTATGTGGATGATAAGAGATTGTTGTCAGCCTTTAATGAAGCAAAGAAAAAAGTGATGGAATATATAAGAAAAAATTTTATTGAATTATTATAGGATGGAGAAAAAGTGGAAATAAATGCATTTATATTCGTATATCCAATTTATGTGTGGTATTGATCATTATAGTTTGACTATCTAAGTAGAAAAGTTACAAAAGAGTATTTTGGTATATCAACTCCCTTAACCTCTCATTTATGAGGATGGTTAGGGGAGTTTTTCACTCTATAAAAAAGTGCGTTCTATAGAGTAAAACGTTTCGTGGGATAGGTGCACAGGCAGATATCTTCGATGCCGGAAACACCGTATGAAATTCTATCATATGCAGTTTTGGGAAACGCGGATACAACCCTTAAACGATCCAACATTGAAACAGGCCCCAAAATTGTTTATAATAGAAGATAACAGACTAAAAAGAAAAGGGAGAATTTACATGGACATTGCAAGACAGTTACAGGAAGAATTACAGATAGAATTATGGCAGGTAGAAGCGGTAATTCAATTGATTGATGAGGGAAATACCATTCCTTTTATTGCGAGATATAGAAAAGAAATGCATGGTTCATTGGATGATGAGCAACTTCGTAATTTGAGTGAACGTTTGACCTATCTTCGCAATTTAGAGGATAAAAAGAAACAGGTATTGGCAAGTATTGAGGAACAGGGAAAATTAACAGAAGAATTAAAAAAGCAGATTTTAGCAGCTACCACGCAGGTAGTAGTGGAAGATTTGTATCGTCCATATCGTCCAAAGAGAAGAACAAGAGCAACCATTGCTAAGGAAAAAGGGTTAGAAGGTCTGGCAAATATTATTTATATGCAGCTTACCAATGCACCAATTACGGAAGAAGCGAAGGCATATGTATCGGAAGAAAAAGAAGTGCCTACTATTGAAGAGGCCATAAAGGGTGCAAAGGATATTTTAGCGGAAACAATTTCAGATGAAGCGGATTATCGTATGCATATTCGTGAAATGACTATGCGAGATGGCGTGATTACGTCTACAGCAAAGGACAAAGAAGCAAAATCGGTATATGAGATGTATTATTCTTTTGAGGAGAAAGTTAGCAAAATTGCAGGGCATAGAGTACTTGCATTGAATCGTGGAGAAAAAGAAAAAATCTTAACGGTAAAAGTAGAAGCACCGGAAGAGCAGATTTTGGCATACTTAGAGAAACATATTATACGAAAAGAGAATCCACATACAAAGGATATTTTAAAAGATACGATAGCGGATAGTTATAGTCGTTTAATTGCACCAGCGATTGAGAGAGAAATTCGAAGTGATTTGACAGAAAAAGCAGAGGATGGAGCGATTAAAGTATTTGGTAAGAATCTGGAGCAGTTGTTGATGCAGCCACCAATTGTAGGACAGGTAGTTTTAGGATGGGACCCTGCATTTCGAACGGGATGTAAGCTTGCCGTAGTAGATGCCACAGGAAAGGTGTTAGATACGACAGTGATTTATCCGACAGAACCGCAGAACAAAGTAGAACAGGCAAAAAAAGTTGTAAAAGAATTGATTGCTAAATATGGCATTACATTAATATCAGTGGGGAATGGAACAGCTTCTAGAGAATCTGAGCGTATTATTGTAGATATGTTAAAAGAAATAGACAAACCGGTACAATATGTTATCGTCAATGAAGCGGGCGCATCTGTGTATTCTGCCAGTAAACTGGCAACAGAGGAATTCCCAAATTTCGATGTAGGGCAAAGAAGTGCAGCATCGATTGCCAGAAGACTACAAGATCCTTTGGCGGAGTTGGTAAAGATTGATCCAAAGTCTATTGGTGTAGGACAGTATCAGCATGATATGAACCAGAAAAAGTTGAGTGAAGCATTGACGGGTGTGGTAGAAGGTTGTGTAAATAAAGTTGGTGTAGATGTAAATACAGCTTCCGCACCTTTGCTAGAATATGTTTCTGGTACGACAAAGGCCATTGCAAAGAATATTGTTGCATATCGAGAAGAAAATGGAAGATTTACAAACCGCAAACAACTTTTAAAGGTTGCAAAACTTGGACCAAAGGCATATGAACAGTGTGCTGGATTTTTGCGAATACAGGAAGGGGACAATCCATTGGATGGAACCAGCGTACATCCGGAATCCTATGAGGCAGCTACAAAATTACTGGATAAGGTTAGAATGCAAATTCAGGATATAAAAGGCGGTGTAACAGGATTAAATCTTTTGGTGCGTGATAAGAGAAAGATGGCAGAAGAGCTAGGAATTGGAGAGGAAACACTGGTGGATATTATGAAGGAATTGGAAAAGCCAGGACGTGATCCCCGTGATGAAATGCCAAAACCGATTTTGCGCACCGATGTTTTGGAAATGAAAGATTTGAAACCGGGTATGATTTTAAGGGGAACGGTAAGAAATGTAATCGATTTTGGAGCTTTTGTGGATATTGGAGTTCATCAGGATGGTTTGGTTCATATCTCCCAATTTACAGATAAAAAGTTTATCAAACATCCATTGGAAGTAGTAAGTGTTGGGGATGTTGTGGAAGTAAAAGTTATGAGTGTGGACTTAGAAAAAAATCGTATTCAGTTAACTATGAAATTATAGAAAGAGATTATTATGAAAAAAAGAGAAACATTTGGTTCCAGACTGGGATTTATATTGGTTTCAGCTGGATGCGCAGTTGGTCTTGGAAATGTATGGAAGTTTCCGTATATCTGTGGACAACACGGAGGCGCTGCATTTATTTTAGTATATTTGTTATTTCTACTTATTTTAGGTTTGCCTATTTTAATGTGTGAATTTGCCATTGGACGGAGTAGTCGAAAGGGAATTTCTAACGCATTTGATGAACTGCAACCAAAGGGAGAAAAGTGGCATGTGTTCAAATGGGCTGGTATGGCAGGAAATTACCTACTTATGATGTTTTATACTATGGTTGGAGGCTGGATGTTGTACTATGTATATCTGTATCTATCCGGAAAGATTGTAGGGTTGGATACTGCAGGTGTAGAGACTTGCTTTGGACAGATGCTTCAAAGGCCAGAAATTATGATTTTCTGGACGGTGCTGGTAGTATTGCTTTCCTTTGGAATTTGTGCCTTTGGTCTAGAAAGTGGTGTAGAACGGATTAGTAAGGTAATGATGAGCCTTTTGATACTCCTTATGCTCGTGCTTGCAGTACACTCTCTGGTGTTAAAAGGTTCTGCGGAAGGTGTTCGTTTTTATTTGGTGCCTGATTTTACCCGAATACAGAAAAATGGAATTGGCACAATGATTTTTGCTGCTATGAGTCATGCCTTTTTTACACTTGGTCTTGGTGTAGGTTCTATGGAGATATTTGCAAGCTATTTAGACAAAAAGAATACTTTGCTTGGAGAGGCGGGAAATATTGTAATTGTGGATACATTAGTAGCTTTGACAGCAGGATTTATTATTATCCCGGCTTGTTTCTCCTTTGGAATTGAACCAAATTCGGGGCCACCATTGCTGTTTATTACCTTACCAAATGTATTTAACAGTATGGAAGGCGGAAGAATATGGGGAACCATGTTTTTCCTCTTTATGTCCTTTGCAGCTATTTCTACTATAGTAGCCGTATATGAGAATATATTATCCTTCTATATGGATGGATTGAAATGGAAGCGTCAAAAGGCAATTGGATTAAATATTGTTTTACTTGTTTTGTTATCTTTGCCAGCAATTTTAGGTTATAATGTGCTTTCACATATTCAGATATTAGGAGAAGGAACCAATCTTATGGATTTGGAGGACTTCTTAGTATCCTATAATATTTTGCCATTGGGATGTTTGATTTTTGTGGCATTTTGTACCCATAAAAATGGATGGGGCTGGGAACAATTTTACAAAGAAGTAAACATTGGAGAAGGAAAAAAGCTTCCAGCATGTTTACGTGTTTATATGTCTTATATATTGCCACTGATTATTATGGGAATCTATTTAAAGGGATATTTTGACTATTTTGCTGATCCGGAGAAATATACGATGGCAGTCCGAGTAGCATGGATGGGATTTGCAGTTTTATTATTGCTTGTGACACTGGGAATTATATATGGAACGTTTAAGAAAAAGGGAAAAGCAAAAAAATAGAATCACAGTAAGTTGTAAAAGATTGGAGTGTACGGATGAAACAAGTGCAGATTATGATTATTGATGATGATGTGGATTTGTCTATGTTGATAGAAGATATGCTTTTGGATGAGGGGTACAGTGTGCTTCACTGTACCTCTATGGAGGATGCCTATGAAAAGCTGGAAAAGGAGACACCGCAACTGATTCTGCTGGATATTAATTTGCCGGATGGAACTGGATTTTCTTTGTGCCAGGAATTACGAAAACGTTCCAAGGTACCTATTATTTTTGCCAGTGCGAGGACAAGTGAAGAGGATCGAATCAATGGTTTGGAGATAGGAGGAGACGACTATCTTTCCAAACCATATTCTTTAAGAGAGCTTATGTCCAGAATCCGATCCCTTTTGCGGAGAAGTTATTCTTTTGCGGAATCACAGCAGAAAGTAACGATTTGGCAGACGAAAGATACCACGATTACGTTGGATCTACAGGCAAGAATGGTGGAAAAAAATCATAGTATGGTAGAATTGGCACCGAAGGAATTTGATCTGTTCGCCTATTTATTTGCACATAGGGGAACGGCTGTTACAAAAGAGCAATGTATCAATGAAGTTTGGGGAGCCTTTAGTCAGGTGGAACCCGCTACCCTTACCGTACATATTCGTTGGTTGCGGGAAAAATTGGAAGAAGATCCATCGAAACCTGCATTGATTAAAACAGTGTGGGGTGTCGGGTATCAGATGAATGTATCAAAAGGACAGGAGTAGCGTATGGAGAAAAGAATTACGTCAGATATTATAAAAAATGCCAGAAAGATAGCGGCAGGATGCATTTGCATTCTGACCGCTGTTTTTGTGGTGATTTATGGAGACTATAGAAAACAGGTAAACATGGAACAGAGGGAAATGCAGAATGGGGAAATCCTGGTTGCTTTAAATGAAATTTCCCAATTGGAAAAACAACATTCAAAAGAAACCAATCAAAAAATACAGCAATTGACTCAGTATGTAGAAAAGAACCAGCAAGTACAAAAGGCAGGAGCAGACCGTTACTTGTTTTTGGTTTTTCTGTGCAGTTTGGGAGTTTTGCTATTGGTATTTGGTGTTTTGTATGTGCTGGTGTTGCGTCCCTTTGTCAAGCTAGAGCGTTTTGCAGAAAATATTGCCAGTGGGGATTTGGAAAAACCATTTGATTATGAACGGGTTAATATGTTCGGACAATTTACCTGGGCGTTTGACCATATGCGGACGGAAATTATAAAGGCAAAAAAGGCGGAACAGGCGGCAGTGGAAAATAATAAAACAGTAATTGCGTCCCTTTCCCATGACATAAAAACGCCGATTGCCTCCATACGTGGATATGCGGAAGGGTTGGCAATGCATATGGATTCCACAAAAGAGCGCAGGGAACGCTATATCAAAGTGATACTGAAAAAATGCGATGAGGTTACGAAGATTACCAATGATATGTTTTTGCATTCCCTTCATGATTTAGAACGACTGGTTATTCAAAAAAATTCTTGTGATATTCAACAATTATTGCAGGAAAGTTGTACAGATATGCAGGGAGCCACAGAGGATATTGTGATAGAAGGCAGTATACTGCCAGCAACATTACAGAATGTAGATGAAAATCGGATTCTGCAATGCATCGAAAATATTATTTCCAATGCCAGAAAATATGCAAAGGAGTCTCCAATCTATGTCACAACCGTATATAGGAAAATAGAAGAACAGGAATACTATGAAATCTCTTTTCAAGACCAGGGAGGTGGCATTGCGGATGCGGATATGCCGTTTATTTTTGATAAATTCTATCGAGGCAAAAATGTGGAAAAAGAACCAGGTGCCGGACTGGGTCTGTTCATTGTAAAGTATTTAATGGAGCTAGGTAATTGCGAAACTAACATCTAAAATCAGATGACACGACCATGAAAATAGGATAAATTACAAATATTTACAGCAAGATACAATTACTTCAATTTTA
>CADABQ010000067.1 GCA_902786205.1 uncultured Lachnospiraceae bacterium
AAAAAGTTTTGATTTGAACAAAAACCTTGCATTTATTTTACCACAAAACTGGCTGAAAGTCAGTAATTACAGGGATTTTCTGTTATTCAGCAGACACTAGGTAACAATGTTATCACACATTTGTATTATTCCCTAAAATACACTTTATTCTTTGTTCTTCCAGTGCTTTTAAGAACATCGAATTTTTCTGCCTTTAATAACAGGCGACTTGCTGTCTTTATCTCAACCTCTAATAATTCTGCTGCAATAGAGCTGTTTATTTCTTTATTAGTATCCAGATAATGCAAGATAATCTGCATTCTTGTTCTTTCCAATTCGGACATTGATTCGGACATTGATTTGGACATTAATTCGGACATTGTCTCATTTCTTTCAAATCCATCTCTTATGTGAATAATTGTATTCAAATATGTTCTGTCCTCATCCATATCGAATTCCGGATCCGGGGAACCATTCTGTCTAAGTTCCCGCAATATCTTAGGAATACCGGTTCCTTTTTTCTCAGATAAGTCAATTTCCTTAAACAGTTCTCCGATTCTTCTATTACGGTACTTTCTGCCTTTAATTTTTCCTGCGGCAAATTTATCAAGATTAATCCATTTAGCAAGTCCTGGATAATTAAGTATCTGAATACTATCTACATATATACGGATTTCTACTGGCTCCGGCTCTCGGTATGACTTATGAAATACTGCATTTACCAATGCCTCTTCTAATGCATTATAAGGATAGTTATAAAACCTTTCCGCTTCTGCCTGACCTTGTACTTTTTCAACCTTCTGTTCAATAACAGTATTCTTGATATAATCAAGTGCATCATTAACCTGCTTCCATATAGGTCCTGTAAATGTTTTTTCTATAAAATCATCAGATGCTTCTGCATCCTTAGTATTAAAACGAATTAGTTCAATATATGCACCCGGAATCAGTTTTTCAGGATGCTCTGTAAACATCAAGACACCAATATTTCTAATATCAAGCTCCGTATCTGTTTCATTGGCAACTTCCTGCGCAAGTAGCAAATCCTCCAGCGAACTACTATTAAGTTCCATTACCAAACTGCTATTACTCTTCCTTATAAAATCCTCAAGATACCCTCGTCTGATATTATCAATTTTAGCCTTTCTATTCACACGATCATCAAACGGAACAGAATTGAATTTATCAAACAATTCAGATATCTCATCTTGTTTAGCTTCTGTAGTGAGCGATGCTGGTCGAATCCAGTATTTCAAATTTTTATCAGCTTTTTCACCTTTTTCAACATACACCGTCTTCGGAGCCTGATAAGGACCACTGTCACCTGCTGAACACCACAGATATATCAGGTAAGTTCCTTCATTCTTATAATCGACCACTTCCATTCTTGGAATATACCTAGGAACAATCATATTGCAATACTGAAATATTTCCTGTTGAATGGAATCCAGATTCTCTTTCGGAACACCTTCTAACGGAAACACTGGCATACCATTTTTCTCTTTTACACCTATAACAATATATCCACCATTGGTATTATCATAGTCATTTGCAAAAGCACAAATAGAATGAATAATGTCATTTGGATTCCATCCTGTTTTGTATTCTACACGGTCGTGCTCAACAACACGTCCCTCTAATAATGTTTCTATTTTTAATGGTATCATTCAGATGCCTCACTTTCTGCTTTAACTTAATTATATCAATACTTCTCCATAAAGCATTTTCCACGATTCTTTTCAAAAATCAAAAATGGAATCTCTGCTTTGGCAAGCATACTATTATTTACCGGTGCATACCTGTAATTCTGGATGCCCGGTATATATTTTATTATCTTTTCTTTATCCAACCCATAAATATAGTTTTCCCCACTATTCCATAAAGTTTTCATCTTAATGGCAATACAGCTTGTCTCAACCTTGACTTTATAATCTTCAAGCATTGACATATTTATCTGTTTGGTATTCACACCGTCTGAAATTTCCATGTATCTAACGTTTGATTTAATAACATGAACAGAGTTATTCTTTATTGCCTCATTATCAAAATCCAAGGCTGCATACAACTTTTCATAATCAGTTACCAATTCAGGAAGCACCATTTTTATAGCGAAGCGACTATCTACAAGATTGCTTATAGATTTATCATCTATTCTGAACAAATAAATACCCCATCCAGTATCATCGCCATCTTCATCCACTATACGAAACGAATCATATGAATTAAACTTGTCTATAACTGATAATTCTTTTTTGGTTGGCTTTGCAAATTTATAAATTTCATAAGTCGTACTCATAGACTCCTCCTCGTTTCTAATCCTGTCATTTTCCACAACATAAGACCTCTTTACAAACTGATGGTCCCTTAATATTCAACATCTAATCGAGTGCCACTCGATTGAACCACTCGATTACTTTAATATTTCTGCATTTTTCAAGTATTTACAGCATCTATCAATCGAGTGCACTCGATTGGACCACTCGATTATTTTAATGTATACTCCGTAGCAGAACCAGCTCCAATCCTTTCTATTAGATTCTCTGCAATCATCTTGTCAATTGTTGTCCTTGCTTGTTGTTTTGAGAAACCACATAATTCTCTAATGACAGAATTCTTTATTGATTTATTCATTCTCAAATACTCTAATATCATTTCTCTCGCTTTAATATACTGTACAACCTTATCTCTCGTATATTCAACTTGTGATTTCACCGCCTCATATACTCGTGCTGTCAACATATAATCTTTTCCAGATAATTCGATTAAACCATATTTGATAAGGTTAACAAAAGATTTCCGAACTTCATCTTCCGAAACCTGAGTCAGTTCCTGTGCCTTACTTATTTTTATCTTTTTGTTCTCCGTTACATATCTCAAAATCATTAGCTCTGCAAGTGATAGGAAAATCTGCTTTTGATCCTGTTCATTTACAATAAACTTTACAAAATTAATATCCTCCGTAGCACTGGATATTGTGAGCTGTACAGCATCATTAAACACCCTGTATACCGGATATGATTTTCCCATCGTTACCATTTCCCTGAAAATGATATCTACTCCCTGTCCAGTCCTCTGCACATACTTTAATCTCTGCAATGTTTCTGCAATCAGCTTATTTCTTGGAACTGAAGGATGCGTAATGATATTCTTTTCCGTTATTCCGTCAAGAAATCCGCCTGGATTTTCAATTACAATTTTATCCGGATAGTGTTTTACATATACCGCTCCCAGTTGTTGATAATCCCTATGTGAAAGTGCGTTTAATAAAGCCTCCTGAAATACCTTTTCAGAAAAATCCGCTATCTCTAATCTAAATAACCCAATTTGCACATTCTGAATTTTATTATCGTTCTGCACCTTCTCTGTAAGTCTGTCAAGAACTGTAATAATTGGCTGTTTCATGTCTAAACGGGCATTGTATTCTTCCAAATTTTCTCTATCATAATGTAAATAAATCACTTCCGCCTGTGGTAATAATCTTTGAATAGAAGCATCCTTTCCAACAAACAGTAAACCCGCTATGGTAAGTTTCGTTTGTCCGTTATCTTCCGCAGTCAGACCAAGGTCTCTCAGAAAAGCCATATCATCTAATTCCGGTAACGTTGAACTGGCATCACGTAATTTCAGTTTTTCCTTTAAGCTATATACAACCATCAGATTAATATCGTCAACTGAACTCTCCGCAATAATCTGGCTTGAAAAATCCGGTGTCTGAGAAGTTGAATATATATGACTCATCTCATCCGGATAATATGGTTTTGAATTCTTTCCTAACCTTTTCAAACATCTACCGTCTGTTGTGGCGTATGTTTTACCATCCGATGCAACTGATATGGCAATTATTTTCTTCCCATCATATTCAATTTCTTCAATATCTGTAAACATCGGTGGTCTTGTCTTATCATAAATAGATTCACACATATTTTGAACGTCATACTTGCCAGAACAACCTGTCACTGTTCCATCGTCTTCAATCCCCAGATAAACAGTACCACCTTTGTAATTTGCAAAAGCGATTAATTCAGGAACCACAAGATTAATTCTTTCCCTCATGGAAGCCGCGTTTACCCATGATTTAAATTCCACCGTTGCTGTTTCACCTTGTTCTATTATTTTCTTTAATGAGCTTTCATCCACTCGGTTTTACTCCTTCCTATAATGTCAAGTCTAAAATCATTGATTTTACTATTATCTAAAAAACAATAACATTACGAGAATATCTAATACCAGTAAACATCATCGTCATTGCTTTTTTTCCTCTTTTTATTATTTTGATATTTCTGCTTTTTCTGAAATTCCGCATCAGTAAGTGCATCATATTCATCACAATGTGCACTACCCATGCACCTGCCGCATCGTTTACTGCAATAATCATTTTCATAATTAAAATATTTGCATCTACCTTTATACCTTCGTTTATCTCCTTCTGAACGGTGAACCCGTTCTGCATGCCACGGTGTGCCTGTCATACGATTTATTCCCATTTCTATCTCTCTCCTCAAATATTATGTTTTATTTTATAAACCGATACATCAATGGCTTATAATTCTTCAACAACACAAAATGTAACAGAATACTTTCATTTTTTTGGTCTACTACCGTTTAATTCTTTCATAATGCGCCAGAGAACTCAATTTGTTTATATACTCATTCACAATATAAATTTTTTTACCCAATATACATACATTTTTTTCCTGTTCTTTCGAACATTTTAATCGCTTCTTTTTTTAAGTTAATTTTTTCTGGATTTTCACGGTAGTAAATATGTGTCACTATTTGCAGATAAGAGTCTAAGGATTTATCTTGACAATATATCCATTCCTTAATCATATCCAAAAAATCCTTCTCATCTTCACTGTTCCAAAGAGCTGTTAATATTTGTTGTAAACTACAGAATAACGAACTAAACACCTCATCTCTTACAATTATTGTTTCCTTTTCCTTGTTATGAGAAATAATTTTCATAATTTGGTTTCCCAAATTATTCAATCCATTCAAATCACCTTTCCTACTAGGTTCTTTAACCTCAAATCCACCCAACAATATTGTTTCCAAAAGTGATGTGCAAAAGTTCTTACTTGTCAAAAACGAATACTCTTGATGGCATACACTAATTTTAAAACAACAATCTTGTTCACTCATAGGATTTACTATATTTCTAACACCATTATCATCCAAACAAATTGAACCATTCGCTTTCAAGTATAATTCATGTGAAAAACATTGTTTCTGAGCTTTTACCATTCCCTTTGCCAATTGTTGTAACATAGTAACATCATCTAAATTATCCAATTCGTTTGTTATTGCAGTCTTTTTCAACTCAAAGAAAAATGTATTTTTATCTTGCATAACCAGATCACATTCTGAATCACCCAGTTTTTTCTTCTTTAATGCAGAATATTTGCCACACAAAAAAGAATATTTCTTTTTCTCTAATTCATCTTTAAGCATTTTCTCGACAAATTCACCTTGCTTTTTATCAATCGACTTATCTTTCTCTTTTATCATTTCATAAACAACATTATAAAAGCCAAAACCACAAATATGATAATCAATATACACATATCGCTTCATTGGAAATTGAATTAGCGGCCATTTATAGTGATTACATGGTGCATCAAGACTTGTAAATTCAGAATTAACATGCATTGCTGGTATCGATATATCGTCAAGAATCATATCAATTTTATAATTTGCTATATCCAATTGCTTTTTCATTTTCTTTACATCTATAACGCAAATAAAACACGGTTGATCCATAAGATAATTTGCAACTTTTCTATAATCATTATATGAATATTTTTTATTGCATTTTAAATATAGCGGCTTAATCATATGGTCTAGTGAAGATAAAATATACTTTTTATTGTATTGTTTGGGAACGCAAAATTTATCTACTAAAATTTGATTAAATAACTCTAAAGGATAGTTGTTCGTCGTAAACATAGCATATTCCATTCCACTTTCACCTTCAACATCCCAAATGTCATACCATGATTGTGCCAAAGCAACAATTTCATTGCATTGATTTTCCTTTTTATTATAGTTTATATCATTAATATTTAGATGTTTGATTGCCAAAGCTAACAATATCTGAACAGGAATGCTCTGTTTATTCTCGACTTCTCTTGATACCATATATCGATCAATCTGTGGAATATAATTATTAAAAAAATATCTTTCTCCTAAATGTATAAGCAATGCCAGTCCACCAACAGACATAACCTTTTTTTCAAGTAATTCAAATATTGTATTATTAACCTTTTCATTACAATCAATAGTTCCAAACAAGATGGTAACATCAATTCCATAACTCTGAATTATACCGATTGCTTTTGCAATTTCTTCCAAATAGTCACTATGTACAAAATCATACTCTTGAATTCCCCTTAATTCTTTTCCTAATTCAAAAACTCTTCCGATTATATCTTCTTTTGGTAAAAAATAGTAACCATTTCCAAGATAAGCGTGAATTGTAAAACATAAATTTCGTTCTTTATTATAATCTCTCCCTGTAGCCTTTTCCAGCAAATAATAATGCCTTGCCATGCGGAAAAACATATGGCTGCCTACAATTTCTCCATTTTCTTCCATCCGAAAGAGTTTCATCTGTGATATCGTACCAGTCTCAATATCTTTTTTATAGGAATATGTAGCTAATTCAGAAATTTCAGCAAGCACCTTTTTTTTAACATCATCTTCTAAGACGATGTTTGATTGACAACAAGATTCATGACGCACTTGTATATTTGATAAATCTAACTTACTCAGAGTATCAACGCATGTCTCCCAGATATTTTGATTTTCAATATTCTTCATTTTCCTTATCCACCTTCTATAAACATCCACTTTCTATTTTAGTTATAGTCTTTGCCTAATTCAATTTTTCATACAACTTATCTACTTCTGCCTCACAGACACTGTATGTTACGGAAGCGAACAGAACCCACTCCAATAAGTCAAAACTATCCAGATTATCCTGTAAAAATCTATTCACAGTATAAACTGAAATTTTTGCTGCTAATTGCACTGAAAAACTATATATACATGTAGATATGGATGGAAATGAGATTGCTCGTATTCCTTTATCATGTGCCAACTTCATAGAATTGAAATAGCAATTTGCAAGAAGTTCTTCTTCATTTTAACTGCCACCTCTCCATATCGGTCCCACAGTATGTATCGCATAATCACATGGCAGATTATATGCCTTTAAAACCTACTACCTGTTCACCTGGACAAATACTTGATTTAATTACAAGCTTCTTATTTTTCTTATCGTAAGTCTGCACTGTTGCCTTCTTCTTAAATAATCCCATGATGTTCTCCTTATTGTCTACGTACCATTAATATTATTCTTCCAATGTGGCCGCATACTCTATTAACCATTCAAAATTCTGTCTCCAGGCAGCTTTCATCCCCTGCTTGTTCTTCCAAATAGCCTCAGGTCCAGTAGTTCTAGCAAGATCAATTTCAAAATTTCCATCTATAGTTTTCAAGACCTGTGCAGTTCGGTTCATACCGCACTGATAACATTTACTCATATTATTTGTTTCAAATATTACCGCACAAAAATTTTCCATCGAACGAACCTTAAGCACAAGCGACAGCTTCTGTTTGAATACTGTTGATTCAACACTCTCATGCCTGTTTATAATGATGTATTTCTTATTTCTATATTTCTTTAATTTAGGAGAATACAGTAAAGTAAGTACCTTTTCCGGTTTCATAATATCCATGCCATCCACCAAGCAGAAAATAACATTATCATTTCCTAATTTTAATATGCACAAGTCATCTGTGATTCTTTCTGACTTATCAATTAAATGCTGACTGTTTCCTGCTGGTATCTTTAATTGCCAATTCTTATTGGCAGTTTCAAGTTGATTGCTATTGTCATCCTCACCTTTACCCGCTTCTTTTGTAACTTCGTATACATAAAGTCCTCCCGAAACATTTCGCTTCAATGAGGAACCATTCAAATTCACAGGCTTTAGCTCACCACCATTAGCGTTAAATCCATAAACATAGTTCTTTGAATTTGTAGCCGTTCCATTTCCGCCCATTGTAACAAGTTCATAGCAGGAATTTTCAATAGCTCTTACCTTGTTATATTTAAACCACTTATCATAGACAACATCCCCACCTGTACTGTTTACAATCAAATCCACTCCTCCTGACAACTCGTACATTCTGCTAAAAATAGAATGATTGCAGTCATAGCAAATTATCATTCCAATATTAAACCCTTTATATTGAATCGGTTGAAAATATTGGCTTTTTACTATGTCGGAATAATTTGAAAATTCAAAAACCGAGCTGTCTGTCATTGTATGCTTCATATACAGTTTGCACTCTGTCTCATCCTCTAAAGCAAAAGCATTGGCATACACACTAAAGATACTTCCAAATTTGTCATAACTGTTGATTGCTACTGCTTTTCCTAAAGACTCGCTCACACCAAAAGCAATATCGCAAATCCTGTCCATATCATCTGCATCTGCACAATCTGCATCCCAAAATTCTTCAACCCCAGGGAAATAGCAACACTCTGGAAAGACAACAAAATCGACATCTGACTTTCTAACTATCTCCATATGTTTTTGATAGAATTGCTCCGACTTTACTTCGTTAGTTTGTAAATACATACATACCTTGAGAACTTTGCCCTCCTGTTTTTGTTCAAGAACAGGCTCACTATCTGCTTTTGAGATATATTTAGTGTCTGCTGATTAAACAGATATTTGTAGTTCCCAATTGTTATTTTTCTTCCATTTTGAGAACAGATAAAAAAGAGTATAAAGTATCAGTCTC
>CADABQ010000068.1 GCA_902786205.1 uncultured Lachnospiraceae bacterium
AGACTGATACTTTATACTCTTTTTTATCTGTTCTCAAAATGGAAGAAAAATAACAATTGGGAACTACAAATATCTGTTTAATCAGCAGACACTAAATAAATAGTATTAAAAAGTAGTAGGACAGGAAAAAATATTGTTTTCATTAATGATATTAGATTTAAAGGCAAACGTTTTATTAATTGGGATGAGGTTAGGGAATTTTTGAAAGAATTGGTAGGTGAATTTTATACAATACTAGAAACAGGAGATGTTGTATACATTGGAGCTGATTTACCAGATGAATACATAGGTTCAAATGATACATATGGGTTAAAGGGAACAAATAGAAACATTAAATAGAAGTTGATAAATGGGAATTTGTAAAAATAAGGAGGATAGATATCAATGGGATATGTTGAGTGGAATTGTCCAAAATGTGGAAAAAAGAACAGAGAAGCTTGCAATGCATGGGTATATGGAAGCCCTATCAGAAATTGCAAGGCTTGTAATCAAGAATATTTTGATAGTAGATGGAGGGAGATTGCATTAGAAGGTGTTGAACCTGCTACAAAGAGTCCTAAGCTTTATCTTATTGCAACGATTGTTTTTTTAATATTCACTGTAGCTTGCGTTATATGGCTTATCACCGATATAAGAACGATGGGAAGCTATCCTGATAAACTGGCAGGATGCGTTCTTGTTGGAGCTATAGGAACTATAGGGTGTTTTGTTATTTTTTTAAGGATTGTTCTGGGATATGAAGATAAGCAAAATCAAAAATATTATGATGAATCATTGCAGCGTATGAATGATAAGTCTTATGTTGAAAAATTAATTTCTTACGGATATAATGTCCCGGAAAAATTTAGATAAATCCTTGTTTGTGAGGTGTCTTTTGAGATGAAAGGAAAATAGTGGTATAATTGACTCATTCAAGGAGAAAAACAAGGAGGAATACATAATGGAACAAGCAGTAAAATTTTTAAAAGAAGCAGACACCTATTATCTGGCAACAGTGGAGGGAGATCAGCCAAGAGTAAGACCTTTTGGAACAGCCCATATTTTTGAAGGCAAATTATATATTCAGACTGGCAAGGTAAAGGATGTTTCAAAGCAGATTCACGTAAATCCAAAGGTAGAAATCTGTGCATTTAAAAATGGTGAGTGGATCCGTGTAGCTGGGGAACTTGTAGAAGATGACAGAAGAGAAGCAAGACAGTCTATGCTGGATGCATATCCATCTTTACAGAATATGTACTCAGCAGATGATGGAAACACAGAGGTGTTTTATTTTAAAAATGCGACAGCCACATTTTATTCATTCACACATGAACCGGAAGTAGTGAAGTTTTAATGACAAGGCGGTTTATGGGAAATAATGTAAATCAAAATATGGAGGAAGTCCCATACAATCCCGGCTTACATAACCTAAAGACCGGCAGCGTAGATTTCTCGACAACTTCCAGTCTACAAAAATGTAAAAATCGAGATTTGAGGGAGATAATCTATGAAAAAAATATTAGTAGTATTAGGCGGTGGTCGTACAAGAGGAAACACAAAACAATTAGTAGATTCATTTATGCAGGGAGCTAGGGATGCAGGACATGATATACAGCTTATATCTCTTAATAAAATGGAAGCAAAGGGCTGTATGGGAATGTAATGCCTGCCGATACGGAAGACCATCTATAAAAAAAATGACTTTAACGAACCTATACCAGAAATAAAAAAGCGGGGAACGCAATAGAACGTTCTCCGCTTTTTTGCATTACCATGTCAGTGAAAATTCAACCAACTCTGGTGTTTCTGGTTTGCCAATTAATGGCTCTTTTCTATCTAAGGTAGAAAGTTGTTCCATTTCCGCATTGGTCAGTGTAAAATCAAACAGTGCAAAATTTTCAAGGATATGTTCTGGTTTTGTGCTTCTTGGTATGACGGCAATATTCTTCTGGGTTAGGAAACGAAGCAGGATTTGTGCTGGAGTTTTTTCGTATTTCTCTGCAAGGGAGACTACGGCAGGTTCCTGATACATTTCGTTGCGGTTTCCCTGACCAAGCGGTGCGTATGCCATATGAGCAACCTGTTTTTTGTCCATCCAACTGCGTTCGGTGCTACGTTGGCAATAAAGATTGGTTTCAATCTGGTTGACGGTTGGAACGATTTTGTTGTAGGCAATCAGGTCAAGAAGCTGATCTGGTTCAAAGTTGGAAACACCAATAGCTCGGATTTTAACATCTGCGTACAGTTTTTCGAGGCTGTGCCATGCAGCGTAATAATTTGCAAATGGCCAGTGCAGAAGCAGCAGGTCAATATAATCGGTTTTCAGGTTTTTCAACGATTGTAGTACTGTCTGTTCAGCATTTTCGTAGGATTTGAAATTGACCTTTGTGACGAGAAAAAGTTCTTTACGGTCGATGCCGCTGGCTCTGATTCCTTCGCCAACTTCTTTTTCATTCCCGTAGGTTTCTGCTGTATCGATCATGCGGTAGCCCGTTTCAATTGCGGAAATAACTGTGTTTGTGCAGGTTTCCCCGTTGAGCATAAATGTACCAAAGCCAACAAGTGGCATTTGAATGCCGTTATTTAAAGTTAAATATTCCATATTTTAGCCTCCATTCGTATGTTTGCAGAAATGTTTCACTATGCTATAATTATTTTAACAAGTTCGTGTAACACGAAGTAAAGAAAAAGTTAGAAGAATTGTGAAAAATATAATAGTAAATTTGTGATTCAACATTTTAAGTTGTTTTAGGGGAGGTTAATTATGAACTATACGATCAAGCAGATGGCAAAAATGTTTGATGTAACAGAGCATACGTTACGGTTTTATACAGATAAGGGACTCTTGCCTTGTGGGCGTGATGGAAAAAATCGTCGTGTATTCAATGAAGAGTCTGTAAATTGGATGCAGGGAATTAAGTGTTTGAAAGGGTGCGGTGCGTCTATTGAGGACATTCAGGAGTATTGTCGTTTGTGTCTGTTGGAAGAATCAGAGGAAAATCTGCGGGCACGATATGAGATTATTCTGAAGCAGCGGGCAAAGGCCTATAAGCGGATGGAGGAAGCGAAAGCCACGGCAAAATATATGGACGAGAAAGTGGCACACTATGAAGCTATCCTCGATGGATTGGCACCAGATGACACCAATCCGAAAAAATGGACAACTGAGAATCGTCCCAAACACGAAAAAGGTTGTTGCTCTTATACAGATAAAGACCGTTCACAGGCTCCGCAGGACTTGGATGCATGTTTGGAGGTGTAATTATGGTATATACTTGTAAATATAAATCCCCGATTGGTAAGATCCTTTTAGCGGCTGATGAAATTGGACTTACTGGTTTGTGGTTTGAGGGACAGAAATATTTTGCAAATACACTTCCAGATGAGAGCATTTCACAGGAAACGGAGATTCTGACGGAGGCAAAAAAATGGCTGGATGTGTATTTCTCTGGTGAAGAACCAAAGTTTACGCCAGCTCTTCATCCTACTGACTCAACATTTAGGCAGGCTGTGTGGCAGATTTTATTACAGATTCCCTATGGAAAAACAATTACATACGGAGAGATTGCCAGTAAAATAGCGGAAATGCAAAAGATTCCCCGTATGTCTGCACAGGCTGTAGGTGGTGCGGTGGGACATAATCAGATTTCCATTATCATTCCGTGCCATCGTGTAGTGGGTACGAATGGTAATCTGACAGGATATGCAGGGGGATTGGATAAAAAAATTTCGCTGCTTGAGCTGGAACATATAGATATGAGTGGTTTTTTTATAAAAGTGTAAGAGTACCCACTGCCTTTAGGCGGTGGGTATTTTTGAACGAGGTGCGAGGTTTAAGCCTCGTACCTCGTAAGGCACGTAGTGCCGCTTTTATATGAGCAAGTAGCAAGGCAGATTGCGAGCCATCATATATCAAAGACTTGCAGAGTATGTTTGAGAATAGATGATTATTGCTGCTTGGTATAAAAAACAAAAGATGAGTTCGTACAAGGAAAATTTTTATTTAGTCGTTGTTTGCCACTTTAGGAAAGAGCTTGTCGGAGTTCTGCCAGGCACTAAAAGCAGGATTTAAGAATTTGTGCAAATTCCTCAATATAATACCCGGAATTCTCCTTTTTCCAGAAGGCACAGTAGGTCTTTTTGACTGGAGCTTGGTTTCTTACAAGTGGTATTCTGCTGACGGAAGTATCAAACCAGACTTGCTCACCAATCACATCCACTGGCATATAGCCCTGTCCTGTTATAATTTTAAGTCGCGCTTCTTGCACGGTGTCTGCAAAGAGAAAGTCTCCCTGCAATCCGATTATAGTTTCATAATAATGTTGTTCTTCCTTTTGTCCGGCTTGATTAATCACAAGAATACAAGGTGTATTTTTTAAATCTTCAGCTTCAAGTGTACTTAATTTACTAAGTGGATTTTTGATAGAAAGTTCAATATAAATCTTGCTTTCTGCAAGCACTTCATTATTATAAGCATCGGAAAAAGCACGTCTTTGATCATTGATTGCCAGGTCAACAGAGTGATATTCCATAGCATGATACAATTCCTCGTGGCTTCCAACCATAATTTTTACATCTACAGTAGGGTATTTTTCGGAAAATAAAGCGATAGCTTCTGAGAGTTCGTTTCCATGATACCCTTTATAGTATCCAATTCGCAAAACAGCATTATTGTTATCTGCAATTCTTTTTGTTTCACGCACAAGTTGTTTTAAATCTCCCGATATAATAAGGCTTTTTCGATAAAAATGTTCTCCGGCAGGTGTCAAAGAAAAGGTGCGGTTATGTCGTTCTAACAATTTTACGCCCAGTTCATTTTCTAGCTTTTTTATCTGCTGGGAAATGGCAGACTGCGAGACATTGCACTGTTCAGCAGCCAGATAGAAATTTCCATTTTCAATTACAGCCTGTAAGTATTCAATTTGACGTAAGAGCATAATTGTAGTTCTCCTTTTGTGTATTCTGTTAAAATAGATGATTGCGAAACTCTCAGTAAACTATATTTTGTTTGTGTAAAATTACATATCATAAACAAGGTGCTTCTGACACCGTCGGTATTTAGGCACCGTATTTTGGTGCCTTATGTACCGCTACGAGTGTTAGGCAGCGAGAGCGTGCCTTGTGTTGATATGTAAGTTGTGCACAAAAAGTTTCATAGTAAATTGAGATTTGCAATTACCTAATTTTGTTAAAATTATATAATGATTAGTAAAAGTAATCAATATGATAAGAATAAAGATTTGATTAAGAAGTGTCATTGAATTATCATTAAGGCAGATAAAGAAAATAAGTATGATTAGGAGGGATTCAGAATGGCTAAGAATTTGATTTTATATTATTCAAGAAAAGGTGAGAATTATGTGAATGGAAAGATTGTGGATTTGAAGAAAGGCAATACGGAAATTTGTGCAGAGTTTATTCAGAATGCAGTAGGCGGTGATCTTTTTGAAGTTGAGACTGTGAAGGACTATTCCAAGGATTATCACAAATGTACAGAGGAAGCAAGTCAGGAATTGAAAGAAAATGCACGACCAGAATTAAAGAAGTATTTGGAAGATATTGCGGATTATGACAACATTTTCGTGTGCGGTCCTTGTTGGTGGGGAACCTATCCAGTAGTTGTATTTACTCAACTTGAGAGACTTGATTTTACAGGAAAAAAAGTGATGGCACTTATGACACACGAGGGAAGCGGACTTGGAAATAGTGAACGTGACCTTAGAAAAATTTGTAAAGGTGCAACATTTGGCTCAGGCATTGCCGTTCATGGTGCGGATGCAGAAAAAGCAGGTTCAGCAGTAGCTGACTGGGCGAAGAAAAATGTTGAGTAAGACATCATTTACCTTTATGTGACACAGACAGAACTTGTAACATCTACGGACATTGTGGAATAACGGAAATAAAATTTAAAAATGATTAAAATTAGTATTACGAAAAGGGGAAAACAAGGATGAGTAAAAAAGATGTGATGATCGTAACAGGTGCAGGACAGATTTCTATGGCGATTGCAAGAAGAATGGGCTATGGTAAGAAAATTGTTATGGGTGATAAAAACATTGCAAATGCAAAAGCAATTGCAGAAATCATGAACAATGCAGGTTTTGATGTAGAGCCGATAGAGATGGATCTTTCTTTCAGAAAGTCGATTTTATCGTTGATTGCAAAAGCACAGGAGTATGGAGAAATCAAAATGCTTGTAAATGGAGCAGGCGTTTCACCAAGTCAGGCACCAATTGAAGCAATCTTAAAAGTTGATTTGTATGGTACCGCTGTTTTATTGGAAGAAGTCGGAAGGGTAATCGCGGAAGGCGGTTGTGGAGTTACCATATCCAGTCAGTCAGGATGGAGAATGCCTCAGCTTACAGCAGAAGAGGATGCAGCACTTGCCACAACACCAACCGAAGAATTGTTAAGTCTTGAAATATTACAGCCAGAAAATATCAAAGATACACTTCATGCATACCAGATGGCAAAACGCTGCAACGAGAAGCGTGTCATGGCACAGTCGGTAGAATGGGGCAAGCGTGGTGCAAGATTAAATGATATTGCACCGGGAATTATCGTAACACCGCTTGCAGTGGATGAATTCAATGGACCTCGTGGCGATTTCTATAAAAATATGTTTGCAAAATGCCCAGCAGGAAGACCGGGAACCGCAGATGAAGTGGCAAATGTAGCAGAACTTTTGATGAGTGACAAGGGTGCATTTATTACAGGCTCTACCTTCTTGATTGATGGCAGTGCAACGTCATCTTATTATTATGGACCGCTCAAACCTGAAAGTTAAGGATATTCGCAATTTGCGCTGCTATTTGTTCATATAAAAGCGGCACTATGTGTCTTACGGGATACGGGGCTTGAACCCCGCACCTCATGCAAGAGAACCCACCGCCTAGAGGCAGTGGGTTTTTCTTGCTTTTTGAAAAAAATATTGACCTTATATAATGTAATCGTTTAGAGTATACTTATCGGGAGCTTCCTGTATAATTTAAATAGGTCAAGATATTGACGAAAAAAATACCTCAAGTAAAATTAGATTATTACTGACCGGCAAGTTGGTAAAATCTAACGAATACAAGAGGTATCTACAATGAATATTAAAGGCTCAAAGAAGAAAAATCAAGTTTTATCAGTAAATATTTTTGAACAGCAGGAGATTATTGCAAAAGCTGAGGCTATTAAGGCAGAGTTAAAAGCATCTACCTGGCATGAGTTGGAAACCAAAGGTAAGTTTGACAAAAACGATAAGCTTTCATTCGTCAGTGATGACATGCTGATATTAGGATGCGATATTGGTAGCGAGACACATTATGTGAGGGCAATTGATACCAGAGGAAGAGAACTCAGTAAGTCCGCTTTTGGCTTTAGTAATACTGCAGAGGGCTTTGAAAGCATGTTAGACTGGAGCACTAAGCTTGCAGCTGCAAATGATAAGAAACAGATTGTCTTAGGGCTGGAGCCTACCGGTCATTACTGGTTCTGTCTGACAACCTGGCTGGTTGTAAAGGGAATCAGTGTTGTGCAGGTGAATCCATACGCAGTAAAACAGACAAAAGAGGTGGAAGACAACAGTCAGCTTAAGGATGACAAAAAGGATCCGAAGCTTATTGCAAATCTGGTGAAGGATGGAAACTTTGGAATGCCATATCTTCCGGAAAAACTTTATGCAGATATCAGACGTCTTTCGATGTTTCGAGATCAGTTGAATGAAGACAGAATCAGGAATCTTAACAGGCTTCACAGAGAGATGAAAATCTATTTTCCGGAATACAAGGACGCATTTGGAAAAATAGACGGAGCATTTAGTTTAGAACTGCTTAAGGCGGCACCGTTTCCGGATGAATTGGCTGCCCTTGGAACAGAGGGAATGAAACAGATATGGCATGAGGCGAAGCTTCGTGGACGAGGCTATGCCAATGCATCATCTATTCTGGAATACGCAAGGAAAAGCGTAGGGATCAAGGATGGAGCGGATGCCAGCAGACAGGCTGTTAAGTGGTTCGTCAGTCGGATTATCGAGCTTGATGAGCAGCTTTCAGATATAGAAAACCAGTTAAATCAAAGATGCAATGAGATTCCATATGCAAAGAACATTCTGGCAATATCAGGAATCGGCGAAAACATCCTGTCTGGGATACTTGCAGAGATGGGGGATATATCGAGATTTGACAATGTAAAGGAAATCCAGAAGTTAAGCGGATTAGGGTTGGTAGCCTGCAGTTCGGGTAAGCATACCGGAGAGACCAAAATGGATTGTCAACACTTTTTTAGACAACTTTTTTAAGGTTATTTTTCCGATATTGTACTGGTGTTTGATAACCAAGTGAAGAATGTATTCTGCAATGATT
>CADABQ010000069.1 GCA_902786205.1 uncultured Lachnospiraceae bacterium
CATACAAAAGAACAAATACAAAATAAAACAGAGGCTTTTATGCATAACTTACAGAATAATGCAGATAAGGTGAAGGCATTGTTTAAACATAAAAAGTTGAAGTATATAGCGCAGTATGGTTGCTGATTTTCAACTTTTAATAGCCGAAGTAATACATTCTATTATTTCATATATTAGTAAATTTTCTGAAGAAGATTTATTATTACTTTCATCCGTTTTAAAGCGACTAACAAGGAATTAAATTCTATTATCCAATAGATGAACAAGAATTAACTTTATTTTAATCTTGCTCACCTATTTTTTCTGGTTTATATATATTTTTAAGCAGCAATTTTTCAACACTATAGAGCAAGTTTCGCAACGTAGCACAATAACCCTTTCCGGGCTATTGACCACTTGCAACTTGATGGGGATTTCGTTTCCCCATACCCTCGACCACAATCACAGATATGTGTATTGGTTTCCATTTACATGGTCACAGTGCGATAATTTTTCATCACTTACTTTCCCAGCAGGCTGCAAAATTTGGATTTTCTTATGAAACCACTACCACGAAGAAAGGAAGTTATCAATGACAAGACCTAAGAAAGAAAAAACTCTTGCAAAAACTAAAGATGTGCATTTACGCATGAATGAAACTGAATATGATCTTCTTGCAAAAAGAGCCAAGGCTAACAGCATGACGGTTTCTGATTTTGTCCGAAATGCCCTGGTCAACCAGAAAGTCATCATCAAATACGAAATTACCGCAGATGTTCCCGAAATAAACAAACTTATTAGCGAGTTTAGTAAGATTGGCAGCAATCTAAATCAGATTGCCCGATATTTTAATCAGGGTGGTATTCTCTCTTCAGAAATGAGAAATGAAATCCGAAAATCTCTCCGGAATATTTATGAAATGAAATATGAAGTGATGAAAATGGCAGGTGATTTCCGTGGCAGTAATTAAACATATCGCAAGCAAAAACTCATTTAATGGTACCTGACACCTAGAGTTTCTGTTCTTTACCTATATGCTATATGGAAAGTTTGTAGATTTCATAAAGATTTGAAAAAATAATGAGCGATACCACAGTACCGCCCACTACTTTTAATATGGAATTTTGATAATAACCTGTGCGCCGCCAGTCTTTTTAGAATTGCTTAAAACAAGCTGCCCGTCATGTTGCTTGATAATGCTGCTTGTGATATAAAGTCCCATACCAAAGTGCATATTAGAAGTACGGCTTTTGTCGCCCATGAAAAACTGTTCCTGTGCATGATGTAGGGCCTCCGGTGTGAAGCCGCCTCCCTCGTCCGTTATAGATATATGTAAAAAGCAGTCCGTTTTTTGCACCGTTACATAAATTGTCCCCTGTGGTGGAGAATAGTCTAACGCATTGCTTATCACGTTCATAATTGCCCGTTCCAACAGCAGCTTATCCGCCTTGAGTGTGCCCAGGTTAGCCCCCGTTTCCAGTTGCAGACAAATTCCTTTGGTAAGGCATAAAGAGCTTGCCTGCGCTTTAATCTGGCCCATGTAATCAGCTATATCAAATTTCTCCAAATGAAGCTGATACCCGGCGATTGTCCGGGAAATGTCAATTAACGCTTTAATATAAATGCCTATCTGTTCGGAGCTTTCAGTGATGTAACCCGCATATAGACGTTGTTCGTCGTCAAGCTCCGTTTCATTTATCAAATCAATATTTCCTTGAATGACGGTCAAAGGTGTTTTCAAATCGTGAGCGAGTGCTGCAATCTGTTCTCTCTGTAACTGTTCCGCGTTCCATTGCTTCTCTAAAGATATTTTCAGATTATCTTTCATATTTGCAAAAGAACAAAGTACGTCCTCAAATTCTTTGATTTTTGAATGTCCCACTTCAAAATCAAGATTTTGTTCTGCTACCTGCCTTGTCGCTTCAAAAAGCGGAGAGAGCTGCGTCCGCATATTTTTTGCAAACTTCGCTGTCAATATCACGCATACTGCAATACAGTTGATTGCTATAAAAATATAAAGCAGAATTTCCGGTGAGGGAAAATGCTCATAAAGCCATTCATTTGTAAACTGTGAACCTATGTAATATTGCAGCACTACATATTCATTTTTGCGGGTCACAAGCAAATACTGTTTGTTGAGGTTTGTATTTATCTGCCCGGATATTGCGTATTCCATAGCCCGGTCCAAATCGTCGCCCTCTAAGGTCGTTTCCGTCACTTGATAATTTTTATCCAGCACCAAATATTCACAGCCCATAGGAAGCTGCACATCTGCCAAATCCGGCGTTGCAGCAATAACAGGAGCAAGATCTTTTGTGCAGCGTTCTGAATAATCCGCATAGGTAATAAGCCCTGTACTGGTTCCAGCTAAAATAAGACTAAATGGTATTGCCACCGCACCTATTAGTCCAATCAACAGCATACATAAGAATTTCCAAAAAGACGCTTTCAGTGATGTTGTTTTTTTCATTCCCATTTATATCCAATCCCCCAGACTGTCGCTATCGGCTGAATATCCAGTTTGTTCAATTTTGACCGGATATTCTTGATATGAGTAGAAATCGTAGAATTATCACTGTCGCCCTCTAAGCTGAAAACAGCTTCGTAAATCTGTTCTTTTGAAAATACCTGTCCTTTATTCCTTGCAAGATATTCACAAATCAGATATTCGCTTTTTGTTAAGGCAACAGGCGTGTTATCTACCCGTAATTCTTTTTCAGATAAATCAATTTTTATGCGGTCAAAGGTAAGTGCGGTATGTCGTTCCCTACGTTCACGCCGTAGGTGGGCGTTTACTCTCGCCCGCAATTCTGCAATACGAAATGGTTTTGTCAGATAGTCGTCTGCTCCCAGACCAAGCCCAAATGTGATGTCATGCTCCATTGTCTTTACTGTCAGAAAAAGAATAGGACAGTCTACAAGGGAACGAATTTTATCACAATAGGAAAAGCCGTCTACATCTGGCATCATAATATCCAGTATAATCAAGTCATATCTGTTCAGCTTATCAAGCGGTACCTGTGCGGCAGAGGTATAAGTGGTCACGAAATGCCCATCCTTTCGCAGCCCGTTTTTGACAAGCTCTAAAATAGCCCGTTCATCATCAATCATAAGGATCGCCGCCATATTATTGCCTCCTTTCGTTGTCCTTTTTAGTATAGCACAAGCTCCAAGGGTAGGAAGGTAGGAAAGCTGTCATTGTCGCTTTGCAATATAATAGTTATCATTTACATTGACCGCAACCGCTTCCGCTTTATCGGTTCCGTAAATCTCATAGACATCTGTGTAAAACCAAGACTCTCGCCCCTGTCCGGCATTTTCCCCGTACCAGTCAATCTTGCTTAAATCTTCTTTTGACAAAGGGATTTTCGTTTCTGTATCGAATGTAACACTTTCAGCGAGAATATCAATGTAGCTGCCTAATTCATCATCTGATACCATATCAGACGTTACTTGATAAACCGTCCCGCCCCAAAGAAGTTGTGTCGCATTTTCTGGATTGACTTCAAAGCTGTCATTTATAGATTCTTCTGTTTTCTTAAAATCAAAAACAGTATCGCTATCTTTGACATTTTCGCTGATAACAGCTTTATGATACCCTCCGTTTACATCTACAATAAGATAATCGTCTGCGTTAGGAGCCGCATATACATTGAGAAAAGGAATAATGTAAGCGGCTTCTGGTGCTTTCTCCGCCAAATCCGCTAAGGATTGAAAAGTTGCCGGTTCAACATTTTCTTGCAGCAATATTTTTCCGTTCTTGTCTATGGCGGCAAGCTGCCGGATATATCCAATCCATTCTCCAAGCCCGCCATTTGATACGGTATCTGCCAAAATGGTGTAATCGTTACCTTTATAGGATAAATGTGTTACATTTTCCGTATTCAAATAGCATTGTTCCTTGTCACTGGAATATTCTTCGATTCTGTCCTGTAAAGTACAGCCAGCAAGAGCCACACAAACGATAAAGGTAAACAGCAGAAGTAGCATTATTTTTTTGCTTTTATTCATAATTTTTTCTTCCCTCCCAATGAGAAAACCATAATAAGGTCAGAAATAAGCCGCCTGTCGTTAATGCTGCAATCCATATTTTTTCTGTTCCATAGTTGAAAATTTGTCGGCTCAAAATATCCTGTACCCAATTCATAGACCATGCAAAGGGGATATACCGGGCTACACCTTTCAGCTCAATATTGCTATATAAGATACATTGTAGACTTTCAAACACGCCCCAAAACAGGGATAACCCTAATCCAAATTTGAAGCTAAGGAACAGGTGCAAGATGTATATTATAAAATTACAAAAGGCCATCCCGGCGGCGGCTCCAATGAGCATTCCGAGCTGCACTGTATCAGCCATTCCCAAAAGATGTATGCCAATCACAAATAACAGGAACAGAAAGAACAATGCAAATACCCCCGAACCATAAAGATAAGTTAATTTTGCAAGCATATTTTTGTGTCTGTTTGGTACAGCAAGCAGCGTTTGGAAGTGTGAAGCCTTTTCTTCCAGTGCAACGTTCAGACCAACAATAACGCTTATCAACACCGGAAAAAACGTTGTCGTAATTTCCAATATCATTTTGAGCTTTTTACTGTCTGCGATGCTGGCATACTGGGAATAGTAAGCAAGAAATAACAATGCCCCCATAACGGGTACACAAAAATGAATAGCCCAAAACGATGTATGCTTCGTTTTTTCCTGTTCAGAACGAAGCGCATAAATAAAACCCATTTCTGTCTACCTCCCTTTGGAAAAATCCTTTGCGTCGGCATAGGATAAAATAAGAAACAAGAATATTGACAACGAAATGGAAATCATAATGGCTATAGAAAATCCACAATTCCCCGCATAAGTTCCGTTTATTTCAATTCCCATAAGTGGCTCTGCCAGTTTTGCTGCCCAACAATACGGTACAAACCACCATGCTATTGTATTTCCTAATGCGGTAGCAGTAGATAGGACAATCCCAAGTATTGTATTTAACACAATCGGCACAAACATTCCCGTTTTGCGTGCTAAGTACAGACACAAAGGAATTTGCCAGACAGACGCAAGGATAATTCCGATACTTCCTGTAATGCTGTGTAAAAGAGAATATACTGCCGTTGCCGGAGCAATGATATTACTGATAGAAATAAGCAATGCTAAAAATATCGCTGAAACAAGCAGTTTTTCGACTAAGATAATGCCCTTGGCAAATTCAAATCTCGAAAGATTTACAGGCATAGAAAATACCGAATAGTATTTCCCGGCGTTTTCTTCTTTTCTGTGTGACAAAGAACACAAAATTGCGATTGCTCCCGGAAGCAGGAACGCATACCACCAGTAAAGCGTCATGTACTGATACCCTATATATCCACCCATAAGCCATGCAAAAATAGCCGTAATTAGCGGAACAATGAAAATCAGTTTGTTCGATATTGTCCTCTTGAATTTCAAATGTTCTGATTTTAGATAGTCCATGCCTTAACCCTCCCTGTGATTGCTTTTTACAACGTCCATAAAAAGCTGTTCCAAATTTTCGTTTGCATTAAGTTTTCCCTCATAGCCTAAGACGCCGCCCGCAATAATGCCGATGTGGTCAGCGGTCTGTTGTACCTCGGAGAGAATATGACTTGATAAAATAACGGTAATACCCTTTGCAGGAAAGGAACGGATAAGCTCTCTAAGTTCTTCAATCCCAATCGGGTCAAGCCCGTTGGTTGGTTCATCAAGTATGAGCAGCTTCGGGTTGTTTAGTAATGCAACTGCAATTCCAAGACGCTGTTTCATACCAAGAGAAAACTGTCCGGCTCTTTTCTTGCCTGTTTCCGTCAGCCGGACGATTTGCAGCACTTCGTCAATCCGCTTATCTGTCAGCCCTAAAATAGTAGTCCTTACTTTCAGATTTTCATAGGCGGTCAAATTTTCATAAAGCGGCGGCATTTCAATTAACGCTCCAATATGGTTTAAGTCGCTGCGTTTCCATGCGTGGCCGTCAAACTCAATACTCCCAGATGTGGGCCTCAAAAGACCTGTTATCATTTTGAGTGTTGTAGATTTTCCGGCTCCATTTGGTCCTAACAATCCATAGACGGAATTTCTTTCAATGTTCAACGATATGTTATTTACGGCTGTCTGCCCGTTGAACGATTTGCAGAGATTTGTTGTTTTCAAGATTATACTCATATTTTGTACTGTCCTTTCTTTTGGTTTCAACAAGAGGATACAAGGGAAATTTGAAGATTTCATAAAGATATTAAATTTTAATCTGAATAATCAAACCTATTAAATGGCCTAATATAGATAAGGCGCAAGCCCCTGTGCTGGAAACATTTTGAGACCTTGCGCCCTTTGTTATTCTATCCTAAAAATACTTTGCCATTTGCTTCAGACCGCGCCGAATGCTGTCACAGATACAGGTAAGTTTGCATCCTTCATTACTCTTTAATGGAATTTGTATCCTCAGTTTTATAATCGGTATAATCAAGCCCATTAACCGGCATAATAAGGTCATTCCATCACAGAAACCGGAACGATACAATATTATTGAGGTGAACGATTATGCCGATTGATGATTTGACTGCTTTAGGGCAAAAAATGCGGGAAGCCAGAAAGAAAAAAGAACTGACACAACAGGAGCTTGCGGATCTGAGCCATGTTTCTGTAAAGCAAATCGCCAATATCGAAAAGGGGAAAATGAATCCTTCTTATTTGATTTTGAGAGCATTGGCAAAGGTCCTGCACATCTCTTTAGATACGCTTATAAATCCAGATATTTCTCTGGAAGATGAAGGTGTCAATCAGATGAAAATGCTTTATTCCAGCTGTCCGCCAGAAATGCGTGACACCCTGTTGCATCACACCCAAGAAACGGTGAAAGAACTGACAGAGTTGTCCGAGATATTTGAAATACCACAGAACAGATTTCTCCATCCTGTGGCATTTCCATAATCACTTAGGCTTGCACTTTTTCAAGCTTTTCCAATTGTTTTTTCTAATTCCTTCTGTCTCTCCTGCTGTATTCTTTCACGAATTTGTTCATGTGACAGCTTAAGCAAATCTTCCGGAATATCAAAACGATCTTCTTGTGCATATACGATTCTTTCCATACTACTGCACCTCCCAAAATTCAATGTCATAAGTGTGCTAAATATTCATCATGAATTCTCTGCAATGGTCTACGGCTGAGCACCGGTCGTTTAATATTCATTGTGTAACTCAATCTCCATCCTCTGCATTATTCTTCTCCTGCGTTTTCAGGAAAGCCTGATTCATACTTTCATAAATGTTATGGACTCTTTGAATTGTCTGAACTGTAGTCCTGACACCTTTACCATATCGACTGCTTTCTTCCCAGTCAGTTATTGTGCCTGCCAATAACTCTAACGCCTCTTGTTTCTCAAATGTGAATGGTATTTCTTCCAGCAGGACAAGCAAATACCTGATATCATGGGACTTATCATATGGGATTCCTTAAAATGTCTACACATTCTCTTATTTCGTAAGATGAAATATAACCATTTTCCCATATAGATCAATCAAATCCAGCTGTGAAATTCCTAATATCTCTGCAGCCCTTCCATTTGTTGATATTTTCTTCTGTAATACGTAAGGATACAATAACAGCGCATTTCTTTGTAATTCATCTTCCGCATTATTTTCTGTAATATATGGCTTCATTGCCTCTGGTATGTGTATTTCTACTGTCGTATATGACATATATCTTCATTCCTTTTGCTATGCCAAAGGAACATCTCACCAGTTCTTTCTTAATTCTCTCATTTATATGATTTGATGGTCAAAACCACCCCGTAAAAAGGGGATTGTACCTTGAAAATTTCACATAAACTAAAAAACGACTGCGGACAGATGAAAATCCATCTGT
>CADABQ010000070.1 GCA_902786205.1 uncultured Lachnospiraceae bacterium
CGGCACGGGAAATCCCGTGCCGATAATAGTAATTGATATAAAGTTTTTAAGTTCTAACCACTATATATTGTGGTTGTTTAAGTTAGGTTGTTAACATTGCTATTGAAATGGGAAAAAGAGATAATCTTTTGGACATTGAAAATGTTCTTAAATATGTGAGAAGCGTGTTCTCATAATGATTGAGGATGGAGATATAGATGATATATGAAAAACAACCTGGTGTACCTAGATTTTCGTGCACTGAATATAATGAAAAAAGCAAAGATTATGTGGTTCTTATTCCAATTATCAATGAAGGGGATAGAATTATCAGGGAATTGAAGCGAGCATACAAGTATAATGTAGTGGAATGTGCAGATATTGTTATTTGCGATGGTGGATCTACGGATGGATGCACAGAAGAAGGTATGCTCAAAAAACTTAAGGTAAATACATTGCTGGTAAAACAGGATGCCGGGAAACAGGGAGCACAGCTTAGAATGGGAATCTGGTGGGCTCTAGAGAGAGGATATAAAGGAATCATTACCATTGATGGCAATAATAAGGACAGTATAGAAGACGTTCCTCATTTTATAGAAAAGCTTGAAGATGGATATGATCTAATACAAGGTTCCCGATTTGTTAAGGGTGGTAAAGCGATTAATACACCATTTATCAGAACGGTCTCAGTTAAGTTAATTCATGCGCCAGTTATTTCGCTAACAGCCCGTCAAAGATTTACTGATACGACAAATGAATACAGAGCATATTCAGCAAGATATCTTAAGGATGATAGGGTGAAGCCTCTAAGAGATATCTTTATGACATATGAACTGTTGGCATATTTATCAGTTAGAGCAACACAGATTGGCATGAAGGCATGTGAGATTCCTGTTACGAGAGCATATCCAAAAACAGGAAAGATTCCGACAAAAATTAGTTTTTTTAAGGGTAATAGTGAACTGATGAAAATCTTACTGAAAAATGCGCGTGGAGCATACAATCCTTAATAGGTGGTGAGAGTTATTGATAGAATCAATCAGAAATAACAAAAAAGGAATACTCTTGATGCTGGTATCATCAATATGTGCATGCATTGGACAGCTTATGTGGAAGTTGTCTGCGGAGCAGGGGCTTATAATTATGCTTCTTGGTTTCTGCTTCTATGGGGCAGGAGCACTGGTGATGATAAGTGCATATAGGTTTGGTAAGCTGTCAGTATTACAGCCTAGACCACAGTGGGGTCAGACCCCAATGTGGTCCTTAAAAAGTACTGAAGCATTATTTGTTAAGTATAATTATCCGAATATCCATGACAATGAGCAGTCGGATTTCTTTAGTGAATTAAAAATCCTTCTTTTAAAGTCTAAGGGGTCTCTTTTTTCAAATTTAATCACTAATGCCAGATGGCTATATGATTATTTGGTTTGTGTTATAGATTCGGGTAAGAAAAAAGAGTTGACATTTCTTCAAAATAATGAAGAAGGCGTTCTGATAAAACACTATGCGGATTGGTACTTACATCAAGCGATGCTGTTTCCAAAGAGTGTACATATTTTTGACAAGACACATCAGATTAGCAATATATTAAAAGATATAGAGATATATATTGACAGTGAACACCTTACTCCAATAGACAACTACGAGTTTAAAGATTCAAAAGATGATATAGGAATACAGCTCTCTGATGTGATTTGCGGTATTTACGGACAATTATACTCATATTTTAACAAGAAAACGGATGCAGATATTCTTAGGGATATTGACAGAATGAATGACACACAACTAGAATGCTTGTTATTGCTTTCAAGGCTACAGTTGGAAGCTGATAATGAAAATAGAGGATACTTTTATTATACCGTTCCGTATAGTTTTCTTGGAAGAGTAACCTCTTGCTTCCAGTATATAGAAGGCATATTGCATACTACATAAAACTGGCATTTGATTTGAAATATTACCCATAGCGTCGTGAATAAGAAATCTCAAGTCGTTGTCAGAAGAAATATTTGATACTTAATGTATGGTAAGGAAAATTGGTGCATTCGCCTGGGATGAAAGTGGACTTGTTGTCTGTGAACTTGATAATACAGAATACATTTTTTGAAAAATGTATTCTTTCACAAATAGCAATGCATAGGTAGTATTCCGTTTGAATAGTACATCCTTTTCGGAAATTCAGAGCATCCTCCACGGAAGTGAGTTCAATTGATCTGGTTAATCGATTATCCTGGAAGACATCAGATTGTCAAGGGTGTAAACATGGTAACTGCAAGCCCTTGACAATCTGATGTCTTCCAGGAGGATGTGTAATCAAGGCAAATCACCCGCACTATGTGCCGGAAACACCTGCTCTAAAATATCGGAAATAGTGCTCTCACTGGTCGGAATATCCACATAGGAGAATGCCATCCGATTTGAAGCGAGCAGTAGATACATAAGTTTTTAGAAAACAGATATTACAAAAAGGTTGGAACTAAATAGAGATTATAGAACAAAAGTGAATGATAATTGCGGATTATCGTCGGTTAAAAATGAAGACATTAGAGAGGATAAAGCAAATGAATTTACCAATTGCAGATAAAATAGAAAAAGAAATAAATTTTATGAGTATAGAACACAAGGAAATAACTGATACTGACTTACATGGAATAAGTATTCGCAATTCTGTCATATCAGAATGCTTGTTAAAAAATGTAGATTTACATAATAGCGATTTATTAGGAACTAAAATATATAAAACTGTGTACCAAAATGTAAACTACAGAAATGCAGATATATTTTCTCTTTGGTTTTCAAAATGTAAGTTCATAAATATTGATTTTACTGGTGCTGGGATAGAAGATGTTTCTTTTATTGACTGCATTTTTGAAAATTGTATACTTGACCATGTGGGACTAAAAAATTGTCGTTTTGAAAGGACATGTATAATAGGTCTTTCGCCAACTTCAAGCACGTTTTCTTTGAATACATATAGTAAATGTACAATAACTAAATGCAAATTTAAAGGTTCCTTTGTGTATCAAATATTTGATGCGTGCGAATTCGAAAATGTAGAAATGGATATTTCTTTGCTGAAGTATAACCACGGAATAGGTGATATAAAACAGATTTCATTCATTTCTGATGAAGAAGAAAGAGTCACTGAGTTTTCTGGGATAGTAAATGAATGCCTGAATCATAATTTATTTCTCAATGCTATGTTTGTTTCATTTAATTTTGAATCATATATTAATCCAGAAGTGGCATTAGAAAGCGTAAATGCACTAAATAAAATGCTGCAATACGATATCTTGTTACAAGAAAATGAGCTACAGCATTTTAAAAATCTTTTCCATTATTTTTACTATAAAAAATCTATAGCGCCCATTGTTTTGTATAAAATGTTTGATCAAATTAAACAAGTTTATTTAAATCCAATTGAAAATGTTGCTTATAATAAGAGCAGAAATTTATTATACCAAATAGGGAACAGCCTTTATATGGATTTTAGTGAATTTTGCGATAAACTTAAAGATGATATATATAAACTTCCTTCGCATTTGTTGCCTATATACGCTTGGATTCATTATGAAAATGAGCCGCAAATATCATTATGCTCCATTTTAAACACCGAAGAATTAAAACTATTTGATAGAGTTGATTGTGGTAAAGGCTCATTTTGGGAATATATCCAAATTGGAGAAGGCGGGTTGGAAATATTAAAAATATTTATCCAACTTCTCGGTATAAGTGTACCCATCATTTATTCTGAAATTAAAGAAAAAAGGAAAAATCAGCTTCCACAAAAAATAGAAAAAAAGGCATTAGATATTCAGGTTTCCATTGAGCCATCAGAACTCGATGCTACAAAATTAATCCAATCCACATGTAAATTATTGGATAAATCTGATTTATTTGTTTCAGATATGCATGGCTATAACAACAAAAACATAAAAGAAATAAAAATTGAATACAGAACAGAAACAATTTCTTATAAATAGTTACTGAGAATGTTGTATAATGCTATCTGAATATCGTTAGGATTTGTTGACATATTAATTCTAAAACAGTTTGTATGTATATTATTATAACCGTGATAGATGCCAGGTATATACGATACATATTTTTTATGCATAATATCAACTATACATGCAATATCATTTATGTTCGTTTTCTTGTTTGAGTTTATTATAATCAATTTGTATGCACCAATGTCATTAGTATCACAGTAAACTTTGGGAAATTGTTTCAACACTTCTTGAACAACATTTAATGTATTCTTAAACCATTTCGTGCTTTTTTGAGTACAATAGTCAAAATTGTCGGAAAGGAAATGTAAAATGGCGGTGACGTTGCTACTTAATAGTCCACCGCCTAAAACATCTATCCATTGTTCAAAAAAATCATCATTTTCTAACGGACAAACAATGGCCGAGAATTTTATACTATTTATAAATAACGCTTTGTGTGGACTATATATAGAAAAAAAATTTCGGCTTATAGGAATTCTACGGCACAATTCTTGACCGGAAAGAGAAAGTGTCTCATCTGCTATCACCAAAACATTTCGATTTATTAATTTTTTTATCGTATTTATTTGGGAGTCATTATATTTTATGCCAGAGGAATATATCGGTGAAGTAATCCAAATTGCATCAAAATTTCCCTCAATTATTTCATTTACAGAAGGGAGCGAATAATGCCACTCCCGATATTCTAATGATTTTTTTTGATAATTGAGACCAAAAGCAATACAGGCTTGTTCCACCGAGAAATAAGCTGGTTCTAAAATGCAAAGTTTATGATATCCATTTAATTTTAGGTAATTAATGATATTTAGAATACTGATAGTACTTGACGGCGTGAGCAAGCACATGCAATTTTTTTTGTTTTCTACACCAACTTTACAAAGAATTTGTTCTCTAGTCATCTTTTTAAAATCATATGAATAAACATAATCAAATATGTTATTTTCATGGTTGAGAATGATATTTTTTAACATATACTCCTGGTATGTTGGTGCTGTGTTCCAATGCGATACATTAATTACTTTTATCTCTTTTTCTCTTGCTATTCTTTTTTCTTCCTCTAAAATATCATCTATCTGAAATATTTCATTTATATACATTCAATTAATCCTTTTATATAGCAATTTAATCGATAATCCGCAATTATCATTCACTTAAAAATATGTTTATGCAGCTTTAAAATCGTTAGTTTGACGGATTCAGATGAATTATGATGCATTATTTTTATGTCGCAGTGAAAAGCATGGAGCGCAAAATGAAAGAACAACGAATATAACATTATATTGACTGGTTAGAAGTTTTGGGATAATATATAGTAAATAGTAAAATACAGGAAGGAGATGATTTTATGTCAAACAGAGGTGAACATCATGTTGTCCCTAATTCTGATGGTGGATGGGATGTGAAGCGTGAGAATGCAAAGAGGGCAAGTGGGCATTATGAGACGAAAGCTGAAGCAATGAAAGCTGGTCGAGAAATGAGTAGAAATGCTAATACAGAATTGATCCCGCATAAGAAGGATGGAACAATTCAAAATCCAGACAGCCATGGGAATGATCCTTGTCCACCAAAAGACAAGAATAGGTAAGTATACGTCTGAAACCGGAAATGTTGAAAAGCCCTGTAATAGTAAATAAAAATGCATAATTCACAAGTGAAAGCAGCCCGTGCGAAAGTAATATGCATCAGGCTGTTTTTCTATGTTTTTCTATGGATTTTATAGATTAAAATGATTGCGGGGATGCTTGTTGCATAGGATATCTTTCTGCTTTGCCATGGAAACATGTGTATAAATCTCGGTGGTGTGGATCGAACTGTGCCCGAGCATTTCCTGGATATACCTAATATCTACATCCGCTTCCAGTAGTGCAGTGGCGAATGTATGCCGGAACATATGAGGAGTTATATGCTGTTCAATAGCTGCAATGGCAGTATAATGGTTGATCATACGGCGGACTGCCTGATCATTAAACGAATTGCCTTGCTGGTTGGCAAAGAACTTTTTGCATGAGGTAATCTCATCCTGATATGCTTCTTTGTATCTTTTTAATATATCAGTGACCTGTTCGTTTCCGAGTTGTATCCTTCGTTCCTTGGAACCTTTTCCGTAAATCAAGATGATATTGTCACTAAGATTGATATCAGAAGGTTTGAGAGAACAAAGCTCTGATACACGCATCCCAGTTGAAAAAAGAAGCTCACATAGTGCCACATCCCGTAGGGCATTTCGTCTGCGATATGGAGTAGATGCAGATTTTTCCTGTTCATAAATTATCTGAAGTAGGGTCTTTACTGTGTCTATGGGAATTGTTTTAGGGAGAATGGTAGGCTCCTTTATCTGTATTCTTATTTTATCCCAAGGGTTAGTTTGGATAATTTCCTTGTATTCTAGATACGAGAAAAAAGCTTTCATGGATGCGATTTTCCGTTTTATTGTTTTTGGCTTGAAAAGATTATGCATACGAGAAATATAGTCTTCAAGGAAAGAGGGCTGGATCATATCCAAATCTGTATTTGTGCAGAAGTTTTGGAACTGATTGAGATCAATCCAGTATGCGGAAATTGTTTTTTTATTCAGGTTCTTCTGGGTCTCACAGTATTTTAGGTACACAGAGATGTGCTGTTCAAGGGTGGTATTCATACGGGTCTCCATTTCTTAAAAACATTTGATGGTGATAACATTTGGAATATCGGAATAATAGTAATTGGGAATGGATAGGAAAAAATCACAGCATTATGTCTTATTCATATTGAGATATAGTCCATTTCTGCTAAAAAAGCGCCGTTTTCTGCAATATATATTGAATAAAAGATTCGAGCAATGTATAATAGAACATTAAATTGCAAAAGACAATTATAAATTAGTGCGATTGGTTCGATATAGATGTGGATTGGTTAGACTTTCGGGTTGGCTTTTGCTCTTACAGGAGGTGATAGTGGTGCTCCGAATAGCGATTGTAGATGATGAGGATATTTTCAGAAAAAGGATTAGTGGTTTTCTTGGGGAGTACCTTGATAAAAGGAAGATTGAATTCAGTTTGGAGTTATTTGGCTCAGGAAGAGAGGTATTGGAGCTTGGGACGAGGATTTGCAATTTTGGGGTATTCTTCTTGGATGTCAGCATGAGGGATGTTGACGGAATCGCAGCTGCTAGAAAAATCAGAGAGTATGCTGCAGATGCGGTAATAGTATTTGTTACGGCATATATTGATTATTCCATAGAGGGTTACAAAGTAAATGCGTTAAGGTATGTTTTAAAGGATAATGAGAATCTGGCGGATAGTCTGAATGAATGTATGGAAGCGGTTATGCGGGAGATTTCGAAAAGGAAATCTCCCATACATTTTCATTTTAATGAGGGAGAGAAAACGCTTTCCGAAGAACAGATTATGTATATAGAAAGCCGTTTGCATAAGCTTGAATTTCACATGACGGATACAGATCATACGACTTATACTATGTACCAAACATTGAATGAGATAGAACAGAAGCTCGATGTATATGATACATTCCTGCGAATCCATCAGAGCTATCTTGTAAATTTAAAATATGTTGAGATGGTGAATAATTATACGGTTTCACTTTCTAACGGCGAAGTAATAAAAGCAGCTAAGTCCAGGTACAGCAATGTCCGAAAAGAATTCATGAAATACATAGGGGAGGTATAAGTTGATGTTCTATATGTTTATGGATTTTGTGATTATTATTCTTGAGGTGGTTTGCTGCCAGATGTTTTTTGATGTGTTCCATTATGAGGGAAGATCGAATAAGCGTTTATTTACCAAGAAATTTACGGCAGTTTGTATAATGGTAGTTTCGTGTTACATTATAGCTAGAATATTCAATGAAAGAATATTATTAAAAGAAATAATTGTTTTTTTTCTTATCGTTGTAACTATGACGTTTGTCAGAAGAATTCCGTGGAGAAAATCTGTAGTGCTGTCACTTTTGTTTCAAGGTATATTGGTGGCAATGGAATATTTGGCTCTTATTTTTGTGAAAATAATAATTCCTGATGTAGAAAATATGAGTTCCATAGAGGAAACATTAGGAAGAATAATTATAATAGTGGATTTATTGTTTTGCTTTATGACTGTAATTCTGATAGGGAGAATCTTTCGAGGACATAAGAATAAAGTTATGTACAGTGAAGAGTGGATTAAATATGTTTTGTTTCCCTTGATTACTATTGTGATGATATCTGCTATTCTTACAGTATTTAAAGATGAAACTAATGAGAGGCAGCTAAAGGTACTCTGTGCAGTTGGGTTGGGTCTGGTAGTGATGAATTATTTGGTGTTTTACCTTCTGAATGATGTCATTAGAATTGAAGAAACAGTCAGAGAGAGGGAGTCATTTGACATCCAAGGTAAAAATCAATTGGAGATGTATAGTAAGTTAAATGAGAATTATGAGCTTCAGAAATCGGATGCGCACGAATTTAAAAATCATCTTTTGTGTATCCAGTCACTTGCCAGAGATCACAAATATGAAGAAATGGAGAACTATTTACACGTGATAACAGGTGAGGTTATGCCGGGAGGTATTGTAATAGATACTAATAATGTTATTATAAATACAGTGTTTAATACAAAGTACAAGGAGGCTGTAAAAAAACAAATTGTTATGGTGTTTCGTGTGAATGATCTTTCGGGTGTGATTATTGAAGATGAGGATTTGGTGGTGTTGTTGTCGAATCTTTTAAATAATGCGATTGAAGCGGTAGAAAAATGTCAGGATGATAAGGTTATCCGGGTTAAGTTTACGCAGGAGAAAGCATATGTCATACTTTCTGTTAAGAATAAATTTTCGGATCCACTTATAAAGGTTGGGGATGATTTTCTTACCACAAAGAGGCATGGAAGGAATGTACATGGCATCGGGTTGAAGAATACTTTTAAGGTGATAGACAAATACAATGGCATATATGATATAAGCACGGATAATAATGAGTTTTTCTTTTCTATTATCATTCCGAATTGTGTTTTATAAAATAATTTTACTGGTCAAATAGGTTAATAAGAAGGCGGTGTAGCAGATATAAAATTTAAGCTACTTTCCGTCTTTTTTATTATCAATGTCCAATTTCTGCAATGAAATCGCCTGATTCTGCAAGAGATATTGCACGTAGTATGATTCTGTGGCATATTGTAACTGCAGTGGGAGGAATAGGTGAAAAATGGTTGAAAGAACAGCATGCGGCTTAACGGATAGTCTTATAAAAGAAGGTCTTATATCAAAGGAACTTGGGGAATGGTATACGTATTCTTTTATAAGGATTATCGAATCGGCAATCAGCATGGGAACGATACTATTTCTTAGCATATTGTTAAATAATACAGTGCAAACAATTCTTTTTCTGATATTTTTTAATATGCTCCGAAGAAGAACGGGGGGATTCCATTGCAGTGAGTTCTGGCAATGTTATATAATATCGAATCTGATGTATCTTCTGATTGTTATTGGAGAGCCATATGTAAGGCAGAAAGAAACAACAGAATGGTTAATGACTATGCTGTCGGCAGTGTGGATTATTTATGTCGGAACAGTAAATCATCCGAATGTATTATATAATACCCAAGAACTTCTTAGATCAAAAAACTTGTCGAGAGGCATCTTGATGGTGGAACTTATTTTTATTGTATCCATGAGCGCAATCGGAATTGCCAGGGTATATGTCTCATATATGTCAATGGGCATCATTCTCTGCGCAGTTCTGATACTATTTGCAAAAGTTTTCAGACAGGAGGTGAAAGACTGTGAAAACACAAAGAACACTAAAAAGAGCATTGCTTGAAGTGGTGCAGAAGATTGGAGAAAAGGAGGTAATAAGAAATACGTCTTATTGGCCGCCATATTGTATGGGGGTTGCTCATCAGCCGAAGAGACCCTCGTGATGTGGGTGACTTCAAAGCTATGATTAATTGAATAAAGTTTGATGCAATAGGAAGGAGAAAGTAGTATGAGAGCAAAAAAGGGCAAGTCTTTTCTTGGTTTATTTTTATGTATAGTTATGGTTTTGTGCTGTATCGTTAGTACAAATATACCGGTAAAGGCTGAAAATGTAAATGAAAATAAGGGAGAAAATCCTGAAAGGCTAATTGATGAGTTTGTTAATAAGATAAATGATCAGGATATTCAGGGATATATAGATCTCTTTGCACCTGAGATTTCAAAAGAAATGAAACAGTATGTGAATGAAAATGGAGAAGATGAATTTTTTGTTGAAACACGTCGTGATATTATTAGCATTGAAAAAATAAACTCGGAATGTGCTGTTAAAGAGAAGGAAGCATATGAAGATGTAGCGGTTTTTCGTGTGGTTGAAAACATAAAATATAAGCACAAAATTAAACGAGATACTTGTGAACTTAAGGAAGGAGTCAACACAGATGACTTCGTGATTGTAAAGCAAAATGGGAATTGGTATATTTATCGAGTTTCTGCAGCAGATGTAGAACAGGATAATAAGGCAATTACTAGTTTGACATGCCCAACTTCAATCAAGGTTTACATGACTAAGGATACAAATTATAATCATTATGGTGTTAGAACTAAATCAATTAATTTCAACACTTATTTAAAAAATGTATTGCCTAATGAGTGGATTATTTCATATTATAACAGTTATCCTGCATACGGAAAAGCGGGGGCAATGGCAAGCAAAATGTATGCGTGGTATTATCAAAAGCATCCAAAATGGAATTATGCACCATATAATGCAGATGTAAAGGATAATTCATCGGATCAGAATTTCCTGTATTCATCATATTCTAATTTGGGTTCACCGTACCAAGGATACGAAGATACTATTTTAACATTTATTAGTAATCGAGCAATGGTTAAAGCAAGTAATGATAGTATATTTGAGGTACATTACCATGCAACGAATGGAAGTTATCATTCTGGGACGATGAGTGCATCCGGATGTTTGACTAAGGCACAGAATGGAGATAGTTATACAACAATTTTGCATTATTATTACGACAAGTCAACTTATACTGGTACCTCAACTAATTGTAAAATTACTACATACTAATGCATTATTATGTGTGAGTAATTCGATGATGATACTGTATTGCGTATTGGTCTATTTTGTATAATATAAACTGTATTAATAATAACGGGTTGATTTTTCAATCCGTTATTATTAACATATTTAATATCTTTACGGCGTACTACCTATTTTTACGAGGGGGAATGAAAATGAAAAAGAAACTGCCGTTTGGGTTCTTGGTATGTTTGGTTATGGTTTTTGTGGCATGCTCTAATTACAAGGATAGTGATAACGGTAATATATTTGAAATGAAAAGTAAGCAAGATAAAAACGAAACAATTACCAATGAGAATGGGAAGATAATATGCATGTCTGATATTACGCATGATGGTTCAACAGATGAAATAATTATAGATTATAGTGGAACTCAGGTGGATGATCAGAAATTAGTTAGTATAAAAGTATATAGTGATTCGGGGGAAAAAGAAATATGGGAAACATCCCTAGCATTACCGCATGCTGGCTGGGGAACATATTATATTGTTGAACAAAATGAAGAGAAAGAATTGCTATATTATATAAGAGAAGAAAGTCAAGGTGAATACGCTTGTTATTATAAATTGTTTCATTTAAATAACACCGGACAAGAGGAAATTATTGACGAATATAGTATTGAGACTGAAGATGATATCAAACTATTTGATAAAAGAACCAAAGAATACTTGGATAATTCAGTTTTGCTAATTAGTACATATGGAGGAGAGCTAAATTTTTTTATTTCTAAAAAATAATTGTATTAGAATAAAAGTTTCCCAATCAGCGGTACTATAGAATACCAATTAAGCCGCTGATTTACAGCATTTTGTCAATGGGAATATATAGTACAGTATTTGTTTTACGGTACTATATATTTAGGCAGATGTACCATTCGAATAGCCTGTTAATTCAAGGCTTATGCGAATTTATATAGTACAGCGAATTGGGAAATTTATATTAGAATAAAAAGTTTATTAAAATTTTTCTGTAAACTTGTGATGATACCTATACGGTTTTTTACAACATTCAAACCTAATTCAATATAAGAAGTCGATAGAGTATCATTCATTCTCATATCGACTTCTTATATGTTAGTCTAAAGATTTGTACTGCTGCATGCTCAAGTTCAATAGAAATCATTTTATTTACAATATGTTTGTCTAAGTTGACCACAGTGGGGTCAGACCCCAATGTGGTCCTATTTGATGTAAAGATTGGCCGAAATGTATAGATAGGAACAGGTGACCTCATCGCTTAGCCCGCAATGGTTTGTAAACTATTGCGGGCTTTTTGCATATCGGACTAATTGGATTCAGTAATAAATTCTTAGAGATAATTGGAATAATCTGCGTGATAGGGCAATGATTGATTTTCTGCTTTCAACAGGAATTAGAGTAGGCGAATTGGTAAGGCTGAATATTGATGATATAGATTTAAAAGTTTCTTCTAAAATGGCAGGATATAAAATGAATTTACCTTTCAATGCTGTTTCCAAAGTATTGTATTTTTACAAATAAAACTTTATAATGTAAGTGTTAAATTAGTGCTATAAATTGGTATGTATTCAGAAAGGAAAGGACAATTTATATGGAGAAGTTACATAAACAAAATTTGATCATTACATGGTGTTCCATTCTTGCATTGATTATGGTTTCGGTATTGGGTTTTGGATTATCTGTTATGGCGTTGAAAGGCAGTATTGTTGTAATCGTATGTGGTATCATTTCAACAATAGGTTATTTTTTGCCTTTGCCTGATGATAAATGGCAATGGCGACATCATACTTTATAGAATCTGTGATTATCTGGTTTGCAGTACCTTTTACAGCAATCTCCATAGTTTTTATGATTTTCAGTCCGGAAACAATTGCGGGAAATGAATATTCATGGGCGGGTGTTGTTTCACGCGTTTTCCTTTTTACAGTAACGGGTGTATTATTATATCTGGCGACGAAGCGTGGTGCGAATGTTATTAAAAAGACGGAAAAAGCACTGGAACAGGTCAGACAAAATGCCAGTGTAGCAAATGAAATTTCAGAGAATCTGAATATAACAGTTCAAAAAAGCATGAGTTCTATTCATCAGCTCGCAGAGGGCAGCAGAAGTGTAAGGACAGAAGCGACTCAGATGGGGCAGGTAGTAGAGGATACTGCCAAATCTACGGTTACAGTTATGGATAAGATCAATGCTGCTACAGATGAGATCAATAAGAACCATGAACTGGCTACACAGTTAGATGGTGGATTCCAGAAGGTACAGGATGCTGTAGCCCAGGGCAATGATGCGGTTGTTCATGCAAAGAATTCTATACTGGAAATGGAACAGACGGTAGAGTCGGCACGTCAGTCTACAGATTCACTGCTTACAGAAATGAACAGGATCACAGCTATTCTGGGGGATATCAATTCCATTGCTTCCCAAACGAATCTGTTGTCTCTGAATGCATCAATAGAAGCAGCCAGAGCGGGAGAACATGGCAAAGGGTTTGCAGTTGTTGCAGACGAAATTCGTTCCTTATCAGAGGAAAGTGCCAAATCAGCCAACAATATTCAGGAGATTCTGAAATGGCTGACAGAAACAACCTCTCAGGTATCAAAGAATATTACGGCGGGAAAAGAAGCCGCCGTAGCCAGTGTAGAAATGGTCAGTGGACTGTTGGAATATTTTACAAACATTAACAGTGCAACAGATGATGCAAGCAAAACAGTCAGTGAAGAATATCAGATCATTGAGCATGTGAAAGATCATTTTAACCATATTCAGGAGGAAATAGAGACTCTGGTAGCTACTTCCGAGGAGAATTCAGCTACGATTCAGAATATAACAGAAACGATAGCGGCACAGAATGATTCCATCAACAATATCTCCACTGAAATAGCAGAAATATCCAGTTTATCATTAGATCTGGAACAGCATTTTACCAAATAGGACAGAAGTAGAGAATGAGATTACGCTGACGATTGATGTACCGGAAAAGTTGAAAAATACAAATCCTAAGCTGGAAAGAACCTATTCTATTGTACGTGTACACAGTGGTAAATCTGAGTTATTGAACACTGTTTATGACAAGGAAAAGAATACGCTTACATTTGAGACTGACAGATTTTCAACTTATGCAATTGTATTTTATGAAAAATATCCGTGCTAAGGATACTAAAATTGAAGTGGTATTAAGACGGGCATTATGGAAAAAAGGTTATAGATATCGCAAGAATTATGGAGGACTTCCCGGGAATCCGGACATTGTCTTAACCAAGTACAAGATAGCAATATTTTGTGATGGTGAATTTTTTTACGGAAAAGATTGGGAGGTATTAAAACCTAGATTGGAAAAAAGCAACAACAGTGAATTCTGGATTAATAAGATATCCAGGAATAGAGAACGGGACGATGAAATAAATAAGCGATTATTGTTTGAAGGATGGACTGTAATCAGGTTTTGGGGTGATGATATAAAGAAACATACGGATGAGTGTGTGAAAGTTGTGGAAGAGGCGATTTTTGACAGTGTAGATTTAGAATTATTATAGAAGATGATAAAGGCATGTATGTTAATGATAGTGTTTGACTATTAGGTTCGGAAAGGAGTGACACCGAATGATTGATATATACACAGAAAAAAAGGATTCAAAAGATTGGGTTATCAAGAATGATTTGTTCTTTAACTTAAATACAAGTAATGAAGAAATGTCTGATAATGAAGTAGCATTAATTAAGCAAATCGATGATGCAAAATTGACACCAGATAAGCATATAGAAACCAAGTATGGATTGGGAACTATCCGTAATCTTTCTTCTGGATGTAAGACATTGCTCAATATAGTAAAGCATCCCGAAAAAGTGGTGTATATGTCACGCCCATCTCTTGCAGATATTCCGGATGATGCAATTATTAGATTTAATGATACGGATATTGTGACAGGAAGTGCTGGATACAATGCGTGGTGGAGTAAGGAATATGAAAGGAGAGAGGCGAATGATTTATAATAAAATAGCATTTCAAGCAGATCCTTTTTCATATGATTTGGTGTTCGATGATCGTATTACTCTTGTTGGCGGAGATAGTGGTACTGGAAAGACGGTACTTTATGACATTTTGGAGGACTTGAAGCAAACCGAAGAATATAATGCAATTAAACTATTCAATTATAAATCTGAGGATGTATTAGAGAAATTGAAACAGTGCAGAAACAATTTTGTTGTTATTGATAATGCTGATATTTTGATGGATGACGAGGTAAGGCGATTCATCAATTTTGAATTTTCGAATCAGTATATGTTATTCCTAAGAAATTGCGATGGACTGAACGTCTCAGATAAGAGTTTTAAGGTAATGAAGTTTGAGAGTAATAGGATTACTTTAGAAGAGGAGTTGTGATATGAAGTATTTATGGACAGAGGATACAGGTGCTGGACTCCACTTCTGGAAGTTAGTCAATCAGCTTTTCTTTGATAATGCACTTGTAGTTGAAAGTAAAGAGAGTAACCAAGGCATCTTGTATTCCTTGACATCATTGAATGCAAAGGAAGAAGATGAATATTACATAGCATTTGACTATGTGCCGGATAATCAGGATATTCGAAATAAGTATCGCCAGTTGAAACAATTAGTGGAAAAGTCAGAAGCAAAGGTTATTATTCTTGATATGATTTGCTTTGAATACTTTATATTGGCATT
>CADABQ010000071.1 GCA_902786205.1 uncultured Lachnospiraceae bacterium
ACTGATACTTTATACTCTTTTTTATCTGTTCTCAAAATGGAAGAAAAATAACAATTGGGAACTACAAATATCTGTTTAATCAGCAGACACTAAATAATATATCGGATTTGCAAAGTAAAACCTTTAGCAATCCATCCTACTTTATCCTATTTTGATATATCTCTTAACCTACTATCTCTCTGCCTTATAATTTCCAAAAATATCATTAATTCTACTTCTACTTGAATACGCCCTAGTAAAAATCGTGATGCATTTTAAGAAATCATGATAATCATTATTCCCTGTTTTTTTTGTTATCAAATCAGATAACAACTCATTGAGATCATATATTTGCCCTTTATAACTTCCATCTCTAGAAACAGAAAACGGAACTTTGACATTATAATCTTCTTGCTCCAAATTCATATCAACAATACCCTCATTATCGGTATAACCCTGCTTATAAAAAAATATAAAATTCTTTGGTGGAACTGTTGATTCATTCTCCATACTGGCTCTACCCGTCTGATTTCGACTAGCCCAATTCCATCCACTGTTGAAATCAAAGCCACCATCCAATGTAAACTTAGAATTATCTTCTATTTCCTGTGTATTAATTGATGGCAATTTCCATTCATTCACCATCTTATCTGTACACTCTCGAAGCATAGCCTTGGTTTCTTCGCATTTGAAATAATATTCCGAGTTATAATAAACCCAATCATCATTTCTTCCACCATACTGTTGATTGCGAGCTAATCCCTCGTAATAATTACAATATCTAGTTGCTCTTTGATTTTCTTTGGCAAATATTTCATACACCTGACTCACAATTTGTTTATTATCAACCTCATCACTTCCGCTTGTTTGAAATTTAGATGTTCTATACATACGCATAGATTCACAGCATTCTTCAAAATAGTTTTCTACTTCGCTTTGGCTTTTCTTCCCATCATAAAAATCCTTCATGCAGTTTCCAATACTTTTTTGCATATCATATCCAAATTGATCACCAAATACACTTTTCGGCATGCTCACTTTATATTGTATCTTAGAATAGGTTTCACATACCATCACACTAGACAAATCACGTTTTTCAAATGTATCATATTGATCCTTCTTCTCTAGTTTATCAAAGTCAATTTTAGCTTTTATTTCTGACGAAATCTCGCTAGCATACGTTATAGTCCCTTGATTATTGATAAGACGCTCACTTGCTGTTATCATACAAAGCCTCCCTCACAGTTTCTATATTCTTCCATTGAAATGCATTCGCTCTGGTTGTATTGATTTTTCCCACTTATCAAAAGCATCTGTTATGTGATTTTCAATGGAATCATTTCTATCTTGTTTTTGAATGGCGTAATCCACATCCATATAAAAGTGCAATATACTATCAATCTTATCCATCAAACGATTCTCACTTATTGAACTACTATGAAACAATTGATTCCACGAACTATTTAACGAAGCATTTACCAACTTTTCATAAGCTCTTGCTTTGTTAGCATATCCATCTCCACCAGAAATCTTTACTTTCCCATTATTTATACAGAAGGAATATATCTCGCCAGGATTTATTTCTCCTTTTAATTCTCTTATTTTTTCTAATTCCTCTGCATTGCTCATATGTTCCAACATATTTGCAAAAATATCTTTCTTATCTATTTCCAATAACGTTCTTTTGCTATATGTATTCTCCTGATATAACTCATTCGAAGCATCGGAAACTATTTCTTTCTCCTCTAAATTATTATCATCTATCGTATTATCATTCGATGCTACTGTTTTATTATCAGCAGTTTTATTGGAATATTCATAATAATTGCTTTCTCTGCTAATATTATCTTGAATTGTAGTCATTTTATATCACATCCTTTTTCAAAATAGAAATACCGAGTTCAAAAACAAGCTTTCTTATACAATTTCTGTTGGCATGATAATACTGTTTTGTTCGTATGCTGCTATTGCCATAGAACTTGTATTAGTTGTTTGTGCAACTGGTATTCCCATTTCATTTTGCAAGTTTTTATTAAAAAGATTGTGCATTTGACGTTGATGCTCGAACTTGCCATCAAAGTATGCTTTTCTAGTCGCACGCTTTCTCAAAGCCTTTTCTAACTCTTCCTCTTCTAGTTTCTTCTTTTCTTCATATCTCTTATCCGCTCTTTTTACATAAAAACTATCTTTAGATTTAGTGTGAGCCTCAAATGCACCCTTACCCATATTGTAGTCATTATAAGCAACTCCACTATAACCATGTTCATCGACATTCGTCATACCAAATACAATTGGTGGTCTTCCAACCAATGCATCTTCTCTCATTAATCCCATTACTTTATTCTTAAATTCTTCATCTTCCATCATTCGCTTGAATCCACCATCTGTAATTCGAATAGATTCACTGACCATGGGATGACGTGGCCACGAATCAATTTCTTTCCATATTTCTTTTTTAAAGGCTTCTAGTTTTTCCTCTTCTGTTAGTTCCACATTTTCTGTCTGCGAAACATTCTCACCCTTTCCTATTTGATTTAACTTACTAATAATTTCATCCCTTTTTTCAGACATTTTATTACTTCTGTTGACTTGATTTCGTCCAAGACCACCATATAATCCTAAATTGCTATATGTATTTCCAATTCCCATTGCCATATCGATAACCTCCCAAACAAAAAAAGCATAGTATTCCAACTTTTCAGTCCATTGAAATTCTACGCTTTCCTTAGCTAATATTTATATCGGTACTTATAATACATATCTTTAGTTATTTATCATACTTTATCCTACTTTTATGAAATATGAACAACAAAAGGTGCTGACATAGCAGCACCCCATTTATATAATATCGTGTAGTACACACAACATTCATACAATATTTATTTTTTCATTACTCAGAAGCCATCTCTGACGATCCCATATCAGCGGTTACATTGCTCAGTGTAGTGTCCACATCAACAACCTCTGGACCATCTGCAAAGGCTTCGGTATCATCTGTTTCACCCTCGATATCCGGAGTTTCTTTTGGTCCTTCATCATCGTCCCATAATGATTTATGCTCTTTTCTCTTCTTTTGCAGTTCTAGCATAGCAGCTGCATTTTTAGCCATTGAATATAATTTCCAATCATATTCCATCAATTTTTTCTCATCACCAGCAGGAACCTTGTCGCCTTTCATAATGCGTCTGGCAACTTCCATAACTTTTCCTTGTTCCTTCGCTGCGTCTGCCATCACATCCGCCTGCTGATCAGCAACCTTCATATTCCAAACAGCAGTCTTTTGTTCCAAGAGCTTGTCCATATAATCTTGGTACTCCTGCCTCTTTTTATCAACAGCATCGTACTGTAACTCTAATACCGCTGCCTCGTTTTGATAAACAACTGCTCCATTTGGTGTAGAGCTTATTCGATTATTCAATTCTTCTTTTTTTGCATATAGCTCATTTCTAGCGGTATTGTACGCACGAATTTGTTGACTATATGTACTTTGAGCTTCACCAATTTTCATAATCCAACTCACCCCTTTTAACGATTAGCCTCTAAAATCAAATTGCTGTCCAACTGACTTCTCTGCATCTGTCATAATTGATTTCGCAGAATTGTCATACGCATATTTTGACACTTGACTTATCAAATCTTCCATTGAATTAGCCTTAATTTCAATATACTCTTTATCATCCGATTCCTTTGCAGACTTGTCACCTGAGTCTGAGCCCTTTTCCAATTTCTCCCGCTTAACTTTTTGCTCCTCGCGAGACTTTTCTAATCGTTCCTCTTTCGCCTTCTTGTCAGCTAATTTCTTCTCTTTTGCCTTAGCTGCTTTCTTCTCTGCTTGCTTCTTTTCTAAACGCTTTGCTTGATCATTGTTTGATTTTTCTAATGTAGCAAAGAAGTTGGTAGAACCATCTGAATTTACTGACATACCAAAATTCTTTATACTTGCACCACTACTAGCCAAACTGTTTTTCGCGTTTGCTAATTGTGCCTGAGACATTGCAATGATACCCTCATATTTTTTACGGAAGGATTCATCATTTGCCATTTGTTCTAACTTTGCATCGTCAATGAGAACAACCTGCTTGTTAGCATTTCCGTATGCCGCTGCATTGGCTTGAACCTGAGATTTCATGTCCTGACTAACAGCAATAAATTCCATATTACCATACTTGGATTTCAATTTAGCATAATAATCTTTTGCCTTGTCCGATAATTGCACATCTCCGATAGCCATACCGATTCCATCCTTGTGAGATGGAACTAATGAGCTTGAGGTATCTATTGGTTTCCAAGTAGATTTTTGAATATCTTTATCCGTTTTTGAAATTGTTTCATTTTTAGCACCTTGTGCTTTAGTTGTATCCTCAGTCTTTTTATTTTGCTGATTCCATACATTGTTCGTTTGCTGGTATGCAGCAACTCCACTCATTCCTGACATACACATACCTCCTTTAACCTAGATAATACCACCTTATAATTTCATATCAAATCCACGCTTAAAAGTCTCTCCATACTGTCCCATAGTTTTCGTCAAAGATTTTTCGATTGATTCCCTAGTAATTCCATCCAAAGCACCCTCTTTGATTTTCATTCCAGGTTTCCAATTTGGATCAGCAGCTTTTACAGCATCATAAAAAGCCTGGTTATATTGTCTTTCGTACTGCTCTAAAGTCCATGTTCCCTTTAATCTATCTTCCTTCTTAGCACCTTTTTGATAATTATAAAAAACATCGGACCTTTTTGTAGTATCTCCATTGGCTACACCATTCTCTTCTAAAAACTCTCGCTTAGCATTATCAAACATTTCTTGTCTGTTTTTTTCTGGAATGTCAATAAGTACATGTCTTTTAGAAATTGGAATATTAGTTGCATCCATACCAGCCAACCCTGTTACTGGACTGATATAATCTCCATCTGCATCATAGTTTTTCATAAGATTCTTTATGCCTTGGATATTGGCAATTCCTCGCCCGCCTCCAGCTTTCATCATTTCACCAACAACTCTTTTATATGCTTTTGAGTTGGTATCAATACCAGATGCACGCAACTGACTTTGAATTCCTTTACTATTTATATTAGAGACATTAAATCGTCCAAACGAATCAACTCCTGACGATTTATTCATATTTTGAAATAAAAAACTATAATCAGTTATTCTTGAACTCATTTGCGCACCTCCCTAGCTTATATTTGCTAAATCATTACACTGTAATATCAATAGTTCCACCAGATGGCGAATCAACCTTTGGAGAAGCACCTGAACTTTCGATATCACTCATAATCTGCTTATACGAAATATTTCCTTTTGCTTTTTCTCCATATTCATTGGATAAACGCTTAAGCTCATCATTATAAATTGCAGTAAACTGTCTAGCTCTTGCAAATTCCTGTTCAGTACTTATTGCTTTCCAGTTGCCAGATTCAGGATTATATGAAAGAGTTTTGTTCCCCTGTTTATCCCAAAACATACAGGCACCATTCATCTTGCCACCAGTTTTTTTCATGCTCTCCTCGTAAATTGCCTTACGATCTGGAGAAACTGTTTCACCATGCTTCATACAAAGCTTTCTATATGCTTCATGATCTCTTTTACCTGTTGCAAACTCTTTTCTAGCCAAATCCTTTATCGCTTCATCAAACTCAGCCTCTGACATTGCTGGTTTATCCCTTTTGGTCATAATATTATCCCAATTAGGTTTCACAAAAGGTCTATCGGTTGGAGTAAAACGCAAAGCAAAATTACCATAATCCGTACCATATTTATCTACCGGATTAAGTTTTCCTCCACCTAACTGCTGAACTAAATTTGCATATGATGAATAATTCTCCCTTGTAATATTCATAATATCGTCCCCTTTGAATCTATATTAGAATAATCTGTTTCAAAAGACTTACCTCTATGCCTGTACTGTTTCACTGTTCTTTGACGCATAATAATCATCAAATAATTTATTTGCAGCACTCAATGTATCCTGACTGATACTTGGCAAATCCTGCCCCCATGCTTTTGTAGCCTGTTTGAATCCTTTTTCCATCGCAGCTTGCATCTCTTTCATCTTTTCAACATCATCTCCAGCAAGCGCACTTGCAAAATCAAACAAACGCTGTGATGTCTGTTTTACACCCCAATATCCATCCTCTGATACATCTTCTTTCGCTTGTGCAATATCCGCAGCACTCACATTTTTCAAATTCTCTGGCGAGAACAAATCAGCTAATTTTGATGTTCCAGCTTGTTTTGAAAACATCTGCTGAACCAAACCAGATAACTGACTTTTGCGATCTAACTGCTCCTGCTTTAATTTCTGAACAAGTGCAGCTCTATCCTCGGCACTCATTTTATTGATAGAATATGTAGCTTTTTTCTCTGCTGGTTCAGATTTTTCATATACCGCACCAACATCTGCTTTTTTTTCAGATGCTTTCTCTTCAACTTTTTCTGCCACATTGTTTGCAGAACCCTCTACTGCCTGTGTATTATAATTGTTATAACTATCTGTTGCTGTTCCAATTCCTACGCTCATTTTCATACCTCCTTAACCTACACTCTCTTATACCCAGTCATTAAACATTCCAGACAATGTACTTGACCATGAACCATCACTTGAATATGTTCCTGCACCTCTAGCCGCTGCACTAGAGATTGCACTTGCTTTTTCTCCGATCTGTGATACATAAGAGTATTTACCTGAAAACATTGCTTTAACATCTTTTGCATTTGCATTTTTAAGTGTATTCTCATCAACTGACATTTTTCCATCATCACCAATTGTAACTCCTATTTTTGATAATGAGTTAGACATTGTTTTAGATAAACTTTTCATAAAACCAGTTTGCATTGAGACATCCTTTGACGATACTTTTGCTGACTGGTCAATCACATCGTTGTATTCATTTGCAAATGATTTTACAGCACTTGCAATTTTATCCATATCATATGTACCATTTTTCTGCTTCCATAAATCATCTTTTTCAAATGCCTTAGCTGAAGTCTTGAGTTCATCTGCCTGAGATTTCATTTTGGTTAAACCAGATTTATCCGTATTATCCAACTTTTGTGTTTTCACTGGTTTCTCTTTCTTATCTGTCTTATCTGTTGCAGTTTCTTTCTGCATTTTATAATGTGCTTTTACCAACTTCTTATAGCTTCCATTTTTTATTGAAGCATAATCACTAAAATTAAAAGAACTCATAAAACTTGGTTTACTGTTATTAACTCAAACTTCGCACATAGATTTTAGCTATGCACCTTGAAAATTCAATACCTGGCAGTTATTCAGTTGTCAATATTCAGATCTTAAGCAGCTT
>CADABQ010000072.1 GCA_902786205.1 uncultured Lachnospiraceae bacterium
ACTCAATTATACCAAAACCATTGGTTTCATGCTATTTTTATGCCAGTTATTATTGAATTTTCAAGGTGCATAGGCACATTTTAATGTGCGAAGTTTGAGATCGTAATAAATAGTTCCTTTTACTTTGAATGCAACTTTAGCTCTATTAGTTGATGTTGGACTTTTATATGCTGTAAACACATAACCATACAGTTTCCCATTTGTTTGGGTCCAGCTTGCAGTAGTTTTCTTCCCTCTACGAAGCTCTTCAGAATGTGAAACATCATATCCCAGCTCATTTGTAGCGCTAACAATTTCATGTAACCAACATGTACTCGGTTTTTCGTTTTTGTTTGAAGATTCTGTAATTTCAATACTTGCTTTATTATCTTTATTAGAAAACATTGCCCCATGATTCACATATAAATGATGTTTAAATGAAGAATTATTCGCCAGCTTATACGATCCTGTAGCTGCATATGTAAGCGTTGTTCCCACAATTCCTAATCCAATAAACATCGAAAATAGTGCATTCTTAATTATTTTTTCTTTTTTTAACATTTTTTATTTCTCCTTCAAATATTATTACTCTCTCATTCTGTCCTGCTATAATTAAGTTGTAACACCAAGTGATAGTTTGATATAATTCAAACTACAAGGAGATGTTATAATGTCAAACAAAATTAAGTATGAGCCTGAGCTCAAAGAACAAATCATTCGCCTTCATCTGGAGGAAGGTCGAACAATCAAAAGTCTTACCGAAGAATTTCATCTTGGTAAAGGTACTTTAAGATACTGGTTAACTCAGCGCAGCAAAGAATGCCAAACAAATGAAAACATCCAGCAGGAAAATGATTCATATGCGGAAATTAATCGTTTACGTAAAGAATTAGCCGAGATAAAAAAGGAAAATAAGTTCCTAAAAAAAGCAGCGGCATTCTTTGCGAAGGAAATCGATTAGCGCAATACCAGTTTATTCAAAAACACTCTCCAGAATTCGGTGTCAGATGGCTTCTCAGAAGGTTTAATATCTGTCCAAATGCTTATTACAATTACTTGAAAGATCGTAAATCAGAGTATAGTAAAATCAAAGCATCCGTACAACGAATGATTGTTAAAATATACCACGAGAACGATGGAGTTCCTGGGTATCGAATGATGCGTAATTATCTAGTTCTAGAAAATGTAATTTACTCGTATGCTACAATTTTTAAATATATGCACGAACTAGGCTTACAATCTATTGTCAGACGTAAAAAGCCAGAATACAAAAAGGGAAAAGCCAACAAGGTATTTTCTAATTTAGTCAATCGAGAATTTAATGTAACAGAACCGAACAAAGTATGGTGTACTGATTTTACATATATGCCAAGACCAAACGGTTCCATGCGCTATAATTGTTCGATTATTGACCTTTTCGATCGTAGTGCCGTTGCTACATTAAATGGATCAAATATAACTACGGAATTAGCAATTGCAACTCTTCAGAAAGCGCTAGACGTACATAAACCAGAAAAAGGAATTATTCTGCATTCAGACCAAGGAAGCCAGTATACGTCAAAAGAATTCAATGAATTCTGTGAAAAAAATTTTGTGCAACAAAGTATGAGTCGTGCTGGATGTCCTTATGACAATGCTCCAATGGAGCGATTTTACAACACATTCAAAAATGAATTCTACAATCTTTATTCATTTGCATCAGATGTAGACCTAGATCAGAAGACTTTAGAATTCATTTATGGAAAGTATAATCATAAAAGACCACATACACATAATGGTGGTCGCACTCCTCATGCAGCTCGTTATGCTGCATAGAGGAAACTATCACAAAGTGTTACAATTTTGCTTGACAACAACACATAGAGATAAAAAACCTAAAAAAATGCTAAATGCTATTATTCCGAACTCCTGCTTTTTTATCCAATATAATAGTAAAAAATCCACGCATCGCCTATCAGGGTTAATCACCGACAAAACAACTAGCAATAAACTAATGCACAAAAAGTATAAAAGCATTCTTTCGCTTTTCCAAAATGCAGCATTTACCTTTTTTATCAAAAAATCACCTCTTTTTGTCAAAGATATTCACAATCTGTGTTGCTACTTGAAAGTAGCACTACGTGCCTTACGAGATACAGGGCTTAGCCCCAGCATTTCGTGGTGGGAGTACCCACTACCTAAAGGCAACAGATTTTCTTGCTTTTTTATAAACAGCCTTCCATATCTGCCAAAGTCTTATCAATATCTGCCTCTGTATGTGATGCAGACAAAAAGATAGATTCAAACTGGCTTGGTCCAAAGTAATTTCCACGCACAAGCATTTTCTTAAAGTATTCTGCAAATTTTTCTGTATCTGCTGTTTTAGCTGTCGTGTAATTTTCCACTGGTTGCTCTGTAAAATAGAGACAAGACAAAGAACCTTCTCCCACCATGCGGTAAGGCAACCCTTTTTTCTCAAGTATGCTGTTGGCACCTATGCGAAGTCTATCCCCAAGTTTTTGCAGTTTTTGATAAATATCTGGATTTTCTTTTAAAATTGTCAATTGGGTAATCCCTGCGCACATTGCAACTGGATTTCCACTAAGCGTTCCTGCCTGATACACACTTCCAAGCGGTGCAACCACCTGCATTACATCACGCCTTCCTCCATAAGCTCCAACTGGCATTCCTCCACCAATAATCTTTCCGAAAGTAAGTAAATCCGGCTTAACGCCAAAGTATTCACTTGCGCCACCTGCTGCCAAACGAAATCCAGTAATTACCTCGTCAAAAATCAATAATGCATGATTCTTATCGCAAAGTTCCCGCAAGCCTTGTAAAAATCCCTCTTTTGGAAGCACTACTCCCATATTTGCTGCAATCGGTTCTACAATTACACAGGCAATCTGTTCTTTATTTTTTTCAAATAATTCTTCCACACTAGATAAATTATTATATTCTGCGGTAAGTGTATTCTGCACACAGCCTTTTGGCACTCCACTACTATCCGGCACTCCCGTTGTTAAGGCACCAGAACCCGCTTTTACCAATAATGCGTCGGAATGTCCATGATAACACCCTGCAAACTTAATAATCTTATTTTTTCCTGTAAATCCTCTTGCTGTGCGGATTGCACTCATTACCGCTTCTGTCCCAGAATTTACCATACGCACCATTTCCAACACAGGTACCATAGATACCATCAATTCAGCCATCTCTACTTCAAGTGCAGTTGCTGCTCCAAAACTAATTCCTTCCTCTAACTGTGTTCGAATCGCTGCAAGGACCCGTTCATCATTGTGTCCTAATATCATTGGTCCCCAAGAACCGACATAATCTGTATATTTATTTCCATCCTCGTCATAGATATACTGCCCTTTTGCACGTTTTATAAATACTGGTTGTCCACCTACCGGACCAAAAGCACGAACCGGACTATTGACACCTCCCGGCATAAGTTTTTCTGCACGCATAAATAAATTCTTTGATGTTTCTACTGTATAATCCATTAACCAATTCTCCCTTCTTTCATAAAACCAGCAAGTTCTTTTGCATAATAGGTGATAAGTAAATCTGCCCCTGCACGATACATAGAGACTGCTGTCTCACAAACAATAGACGCTTCATCAATATATCCCGCTGCCGCTGCTGCCTTAATCATTGCATACTCTCCACTCACACTATAAGTAGCAATCGGTTTCTCAAAATGATTTCTCACTTCACGAACAACGTCTAAAAACGACAATGCTGGTTTTACCATCAAAATATCAGCACCTTCCTTATCATCCAATGCGGCCTCCCTAAGAGCTTCCCGACGATTGTGATAATCCATCTGATATCCTTTTCGGTCCCCAAACCCCGGAGCTGAACCTGCTGCATCGCGAAATGGTCCATAAAAGGCAGAAGCATATTTTACTGCATAAGACATAATTGGAATATTCGTAAATGCATTCTCATCTAACACCTTGCGAAGCGCACCAACTCTTCCATCCATCATATCCGATGGTGCCACCATATCTGCTCCTGCCTGTGCATGAGAAAGTGCCGTCTTTGCAAGTACCTCTAACGTTTTATCGTTATCCACTTCCTGTCCATGTAAAATGCCACAATGTCCATGAGAAGTATATTCGCACATACAAACATCTGTAATCAGATATAAATTAGGATAGTTTTCTTTAATATATCGAATTGCTTTTTGGATAATTCCTTCACAATCCCACGCACTGCTTCCACAAGCATCTTTGTGAGCAGGAATCCCAAACAACAATAAACTTTGTACCCCTGCATCACTTACTTTATCCAATTCCTCACTCAAACGGTCAATGCTATACCGATACTGTCCTGGCATAGAAGCAATCTCTTCTTTTCTGTTTTCCCCTTCCATCACAAACAACGGATAAATCAAAGTATCTGCTGACATTCTCGTTTCACGCATCATCCCTCTAATAACTGGATTTTTTCTTAATCTTCTTGGTCTTTCCACTAAGTTCATATTTCTTCCTTCTTTCTATGGTTTTTAACTCTTCATACCTATTCCATTTGTATATTTACTGTAAGTAACGCTTCTATCATGCTGTCCATAGAAGCCTCCTTGGAAATTGTTACCTGCATATGATATTTTTGTGCCTCTTTCGCCGTATGTTCGCCAATGCACACTGCATGGATTTCTCTATAATCTACTTTAGTAAAATTCTTAACAAACCCTTTCACTGTAGATGCACTGGTAAACGTAACATAATCTATCTCCCCATCCAAAAATGCCTGTTCTATTTTTTCTCTTACTACTCCACCATTGGTATCTATCGTACGATATACCGCTACATCTTCATACTCCAATTCTGAATCCTGCAATCGTTTTGTAAGTAACAAAGATCCTTTCTCTGCACGAAACAAATATACTTTTGTATCTTTCGAAAGTTTTTGTACCAACAATTCTCCCAACGCATTCGCAGAAAATGTTTTTGGCATATAGTCTGCAAAAATTCCATACTGCTCTAATTTTCTTTTTGTAGCTGAGCCTATCACAGCAAAGGAAAGTTTAGAAGCAGCAAGAATACTTCTAATATCTTTTTTTTGCCTTCGTAACTGCAAAAAGAAATCTTCTACCCCTTGTGGACTGGTAAACGCAATGCATTTTTTTTCTTCACTTTCTTCTAGTTTTTTAATCGCATTCCAAAAAGCCTGTTCTAACTTTGGTTCCCCCAGTTCGTTAATCGGAATCGTCTGAATCGTAGAAAATTCAATCACCTGTGCACCTAAATCCCGCACTTTCTTAGCTAAAGTAGCCATTCGATTTTTAGGACGGGTAAGTAAAACCTGTTTGCCAAACAATGGCTTTTTCTCAAACCACGCAAATTTTTTTTCCAGTGAGCAAACCTGCCCCACTACAATAATAGCGGGACTTTTTATTCCTACCTTTTCTGCTTCCTTTTTTAAAGTTTCCACTGTTGCTACAACCCTTTTCTGGTGACAAGTTGTTCCACGTTCCAGAATGGCTGCTGGCATATCCTTACGCATTCCATTTTCTATCAAAGAATTACAAATTCTATCCATTGCACATACACCCATAAGAAATACCAATGTTGCCTGCATTTTCACTAATGCTTTAAAATCAATATCTAAAGACTCTCCCTTTTTCTTATGCCCTGTAATCACATGAAAAGAAGAAGTGAAATCTCTATGTGTCACTGGTATCCCATTGTAAGCAGGTACCGCAATGGAAGAGGTAATTCCCGGAACAATTTCAAACGGAATCTGCTCTTTCACTAACAGCTCTAACTCCTCTCCCCCTCTTCCAAACACAAAAGGATCTCCTCCTTTTAAGCGTACCACTTTTTTCCCTTCTTTTGCTTTTTCTAAAAGAAGTTGATTAATCTCTTGTTGTGGCAACGTATGATGAGCAGCACGTTTTCCTACATCTATCAGCTCTGCCTTTTGAGGCAGAAGTGCCAGAAGTTCTAAACTGATCAACGCATCAAAAATAATAACCTCTGCCTCCTGTAAGACTTTGAAGCCTTTTTGTGAAAGCAATCCCACATCGCCAGGTCCCGCCCCCACAAGCCATACTTTTCCATTCTGTTTTTTATTCACATACATGTGCTGTGCCTTCCTTTCCACACATTTTTGACATTCCATACAAGCCATTCTAGCCTTTACCTTACCCATTTTTTCTGTAATTCTCTTGCAAGTTTTTCTCCCAATCCTTTCGCTTCAGACACGGTTCCCGTAATCGTTCCCACCGAAAAATCTTTCGCTGGCTCATGATAGTAGAGACCTTTTAATGTTACTTTATCTTCATTGACTTTAGCAAACGCAGCAATAGGCGAACTGCACCCACCATCCAATGCAGAAACAAAACTTCGTTCTGCTATTGCTGCATATTCTGACTCAGCAGAACAAGCACAGGTAAGATAGGAATAATCTTCATCCTTTCTTCCCTGAAATGCCAAAATTCCCTGTCCTGCTGCTGGTAGCATTTCATCTGTTGAAAAGATTTTTGTAATATGTTTTTCCATAGAAAGTCTTTTTAATCCTGCCACTGCCAAAATCGTAGCATCGTACCCTTCTTTTTCAAGCTTCTGCATTCTCGTTTGTACATTTCCGCGTATTCCTCGATAACTCGCTTTCGGATATAACTTTTTCAATTGTTCCATTCGTCTTCTGCTGGATGTTCCAATACACCCAGTTTGAAAACTTTCTTCTGCACCTTTTCTTACCAAAATAGCATCTCTTGGATCTTCTCTCTTTGAAAAGCCAAGCAATGGTATTTCTTCTGAAATTTCCATCGGCAAATCCTTTAAACTATGAATGGTTATATCCACCCGACCATCTAGCAGCGCCTGATCTAATTCTTTTACAAACAAGCCTTTTCCGCCAATTTGATCCAGATTTCGATCCAGTATCTTATCTCCTGTAGTTTTCATAGTTACAAGTTCAAATACAATCTCTGGATGATTTTTTTCTATTTCCTTTAATACAAGCATCGTTTGTGCAACCGCAAGTTTACTTTCCCTGCTACCTACTCGTATCACCTTTCTCATTCACCAATTCACTTCCTTCTTTGTCAAGCGGATATTCGCAATCCACTTCTCTACTTGTAACAGTTCAGCCGGGCAGAAATGATTGTGGAAATTGCACATGACTGCTAGCAGGCTAAGTGCAATTTCCACAATCATTTCTATTGGGCTAACGCCAAAAGGATATTTTTAGTCATGTTGTATATTCTGGCACTTTATGAATGTACCCAGCTGAACTGTTACCTCTACTTGATTCAATTAAAATTTTTGTTCTTCTACCGTAACTCTCATTGCTTTTAAACACTCTTCCCAATATTTATCTGGCAACATTTTTTTAATATCAAACAGTAACGATGATATTGTCTTTTGCGTTCCTTGTCGCATCAGTTTTTCTATCTCATCTTGCTGCTGTTCCTCTAAAGCTCTATTTAAAGGCTTTTTAATCCTTTTGTAAGCCACTTCCCCACTAATTTCTCCAATCGTCTGAATATCAGAAAGAAATTCTTGAATTTGTTGCTGTTTTGTTAATTTATCTTCATATTCCTTTATAATATCCAATGCTTTCGCCATTGCTGTATCATCCTGTTTTGCAACAGAATTACCACCCAATGTATCAATGTTATAAAGAAGCACATCTTTTTCCTCTGCAAACAAACTGGAAATATCTCTTGGAACCGCTAAGTCAATCAAGATTCGTTGCTTTCCATCTCGGAAAAGATTGGCACATTCTTCATATTTTATTGTATGATGTGGGCTGGTTGTAGCACTAATAATAATTTCACACTCTTTCACCTGCTGCAACCTGTCTTTATAATCCACTACTTTACAACCTTTCGGTATCTCCACCTGTCTGGTCTTATAATTTCTTACCGTAACAGTAACGATTGCCTTTTCTGCAATCATAGCAGTTGCAGCCAATCTTCCTATCTCACCATTTCCTATGACAAGACACTTACAACCTTCTAAACTCTTTTTGTGTTCCTGTAATACCCTTTTCATTTCTTCAATCACAGACGTTTTTACCGCAGTCAAATGTACCTGTGATTTTATTTTTTTTGCCGCAGTAATTGCTCCCTGAAACACCTTTTCTAAATAGGCATCCGTAGTTTCTGCTTCTCTTGCCTGCAAAAGTGCTGTCTTTACTTGTGTAATGATTTGATCTTCTCCAAATACTTTTGATTTCATACCACAAGCCAACTGAAACAAATGATGAATCGCATCCTGATTTTGACGTTCCACCACATACTTTTCATATTTTTCCGAATCAATCTTTTTCAAAGAACAGACAAGCGCAAATAAATCTTTCACTTCTTCTTTCGCACTGACATACACCTCTGTTCTATTGCAAGTAGATACTATAACAATTCCATCCAAGCCATACTTGTTTTTTAAAACCTGCATTCCTTCCAAGGAAGCACTCGGTTGGAACGCAAACAACGACCTGATATTTAAGTCTGCTTTTTCATAATCGATTCCTATCATCTGTAGCACTTTGTATTTCACTCCAATCTACGTTTCTCTATTCCTTCAAATGTACCTTACTATACAGTTTAAATTTATTTTTATCACATCTATTTCCGTAACCGTCTAGAGAAAAGGTCTATGTACTTTACATTTCACAAATAGCATCTTCTAAATAATTATCTATTTCTCCCGTTCCTGCATATCTTATCACAAGGCCAACCATACATTTTTCCTTTTCTTTCCATTTATATACATACAAGTTCCCAACAACTATACTACCACTACATTCCCAAGAAGTCCAAAAAATTAAAATAATTTTATAGCAAAAAATAAGCATCAACAGAAAAGTCTATCCTTTCCGTTGATACTTATCTTTTTGTTCGCTTCCGTAACCTACAAAATTTCTTGCCCTATACACGCAAATACGGAATACTTCTCGACCAAATATGGTTCGTAAATACTTCTGATATCTCTGTTCCCATCACGCATCTCCTTACATCTACCAGCAATAAGATCAGAAGTTCTGCTTGTAGTTATAACCATTCAGTAATAAGTTACTGTATTCTTTTCATTGCCAGCACATACGCAACTCCTACCGGTGCTTGCATCCTATGCATCGGATTGCCTTTATTATACTTTGAAAAATATTGTTTTGTTATTTCCCTATCATTCCTATGCTCCAATAACTCAAAGCCGCACTTCTGTAAAAATGATTTTATTTCTGCATAGGAATACAGTGCCTTCATCTGTTCTCCTGCGCCAAAAGCCAATATTCGATTTGTTTTTGTCTCATTACTTTCATTCGTCGAAGGATAATCAAAACATATTACTGAACCTTCTGCCATAATATCATTAATATTTGTTAGAAGTTTTCCAAATTCATCCTTTCTAAGATAATAACTGATTCCTAACAAACTTCCAAACGATTGTTGTTCTTTCATATATCCGTTTTCCATCAATTGGCTTTTCCACGTAGTTTCCGCAAGATTACAAGAAACATATTTTGCTCGTGATTTCATCTTTGCTTTTTCTATTCGTTCTACTTTGTCTGCAATTAATTCTGGCAAATCAAGCTCATATACAGAAAGCAAATTATCTGTATTTCTTATAGAAAATGTATCATACCCAGATGCAAATATTAAATATTGCTTACAGCCACGTTTCTTTTCATTCGCAAGTTTGTTTTCAGAGTATGCACTTCTCGCAAGCACAGATGGTGATAATTGTTTATCTACGATCAATCTTAATCCTGCTTCCATTGTCCCTTCAAAGTTTGGAAAGAAAAACTCCAACCCATCTGACATATTTTGTGCTATCTCATCATAATCATTTCCAAGCAGCTCCCCAGCCACACTATCTTCAAAAATATATGTCTGATTGTTTTTATAATGGTATGCTCTGGCAAGGCAACATACCTTTGCTGTCATATAATCCATATCTACCTCCACTTAATCAAATAACATTTTAGCTATCTTCTCCAATTCTCTTCTTTTCTCTACATCATCATATCCACTTTCCTTATCATCGATTCCATTCATCGGAGTGATAGAAAACAACCCACTTCTGTTACAGTAAAAAAATATCTTTTTTACCCCATCCATCTTAAGCCATGCCTGTGCTTCTCCCTCCGGATACAATTTTACCATCTGTATCTTGTCAGAAGAAGTTGCAGCAATGAAAGAGATATAATGTTCTTTCGTCATTTCATGTTCTATTCGCACATAATATTCATCCTCGACACGTTCCACAAATATCTTATGATTTTCATCTGTTTCTTCCTCTTCTTCTGGCCTCAATAAAACACCATGACAGTAAGCAACCACTTCTCCCATACTATGAAGCACATTTCCACATACCGGACATATATAAAAATTTGATTTCATCATATTTGCAGATACATTTGAGTTAAATACAATATCTCCAGAAATTAACTCAGTAACAGATACCGAAAAGGTTTTTGCAATCGGTTCTAACAACGTAATATCTGGATATCCTTTTCCTGTTTCCCATTTAGAAATCGTTTTATCGCTTACTCTTAGTCTTTCCGCTAACTGAAGTTGTGTAATATTGTTCTTTTCACGCAGTTTTCTAATCACTGCTCCTGTTACATATTGATTCATTTCTTTATTTCCTCCATAATCACATTCTAAATCATAGTTTTTATTTTCGCTACCTACGGAAAGTAGAGTTATCATTTCATCCTTTCTGGTGCTATATTTTCCCTGTCAATCTTATTCTTCGCTCTTGCATACTCCAGTGTATCAATTATAAAACTCAAACAGTTTGTTTTAATCCACTCTTTAGCAATACCTAAATTTTCAACAGTTTCAACAGTTATTTGATTTCGTATCAGAAAATCCCTATTTACTAAATTTATACCCACACATTATGCCATAAAAAAATGAGAATGGACTTAACCATTCTCATTTCTATAAACTGGAATTTGCAAGTATCTATAATTTACAAATCATAATATATTCTTCATCATTTTCATCAACAATTTCAAATCCTATCTTCCTATACATACGGACAGCATAATTCATCTTTTGAACTGATAATGATGCTTGTTTATATCCTTCTAGTTTTAGTTTTGTTAGCATCTGTTTCATTAATTCTGTTCCGATACCATAGTTTCTATACTCTTTAAGAAGTGAAATTGCAAAAGACGGTGTTTCATTATCTATATGACCGTAATCATTCATAATCCGAACCCATACGGCACCAACAATTTTATCCCTAACTTGAGCAACCAAACATAAGTCTCCCTTATTCTTACCATAGTCTTTTACATATACCTGCAAATCTGGTTGATTAATAATATCTTTGGGCGGTGCAGAAACTCCTTCGGGAATAAAAATCGCCTCGTACAAAAAAGTATCTAATACCTTATTTTCATCTTGTTTTAATTCTCTTATCAAATAATTCATATAAACCTCCAATTTATTTTTCTTTATAAATCAGTTGTCATTCCACACATAATGATACCTCCTTCAAATTCCGATTTGCTAAATTCATATCTATATTGTTTGTGTCAAGTAATCATTGGCACTTTTTTCATTTTTCTTTATAACATCCGCTTCCCTCTTCATTTTTTGAATATGCAGTTGAATGGGCATCTTCCTTCCAAAACACGCTCCC
>CADABQ010000073.1 GCA_902786205.1 uncultured Lachnospiraceae bacterium
AATGATATTTTCACCAAGGGGGAAGTGCGCCCTTTTTTATTCCAAAAATAAAATCAATATTTTTTCATTTTTTTATTGACATTTATTAGCTGGACTTTTCGTAAGCAATATTTTTAATTTTCTAATTCATGTATTAGTTCATTTATACTTTTTATTAAAACATAATCTTTACTATATACTTTTTCAATATATGCATCTATTTCGTCATAACTAATAGAACTACCATTTTTCCTAACTTCTACATATCCTTTTTCACCATCTCCTCCCTCCTCATACGCAAATATTTGTATGTTTTTTAACTTTTTCTTTCGGATTACATATGTATTGTACTGCAACATATAATCGAATGCATCGGACACTATATTCTTTAACGCCACAGTCACTCCGCTACTTTCCTGATCCTTGTAAATCTGTGACAACTCTAACTCCTGCTCAGCAAGAAAACTCCCACAATATACTATATGCATCTGGCTATCTAAACTAAATACATGAACTTGCGACATGTAGTTGCATTCGTCAATTACCTCTAACCGTGTCAAACATAATTCCGGTATATCGTCTCCATCCAAATCTCTTAAAAAATCTTCCGATGGCAAATGTAACTTGCCATCTGCATCATAGAATTCGCTTTTTGAAGCATAATCATAGGCATCCAAATATAACTGGATATTTTTCTCATACTTATCCATCAAATCCCCCAGATGATTGATTTGTTCCGTATAGGCATCTTGCCAACTTTCATACGTAGGTTCTTCTTCCGCTTGCGTGCTAATAGGTTCTTCCTCAATGTAGTCCAATTCTTGGGGATCCTCCAAAAGCATAATTTCCGATATGCCCGTATCTTCACAACTTTTACGTACGGTCTCATGTTTCTTCATATAATCTCCTTGTGCAAGAAAATCATCAGGCTCACCTTTATTATAACGATACTCATAGTAATCCTTTCCCGCATAAGCATCCCCAATGGTAAAGGTGATTTCTGCAGTTTCCTGAGGCTGATCCAAAATAATACAATCGGAAAACCAATCATCCGAATTCATCGTATGTACATTTCTTTGTAACGCATATTTTTCTGTGGAACCATTTTTACAGGAAACCTCAATCTCACTTACCTGTGCATTTTTGCTTAGGGTACGGACTGTTTTGGTATAACCATTTTTGATACAAAAACCATATATTTTATGTTTTTCTTTTTTCGGTGTCCAAAGAGTAATGCTGGCACCTTTTCCAAATCCTTTATTACCTTCAATCCATGCCGTCTCCACGTCCTGATCTAATACATTGTCTGCTTTGTAATCACATAATTCTCCATACCCGGCTGTATTATGTTGTGCAACAAGTACGCTGGAAGCTTTTGTGTTGGTAAAATTCGTTGCATCCAAAGGTTGTGCGGTCCAAACTTTTATATCGGTTGTGTCTGGTTCGGTTGCACAATCAAATTGTATTTTCACATACAGAATCGAATCTACATATTCTAACTGCCTTAATGGATGCAATTCCTGCACTGCATAGGCTGTAATGGTAGTTTCCTTCTTTTCCATCATTGGAAGTACTTGATACGATAACATCTTTTCCTCATATTTTGCTGCATTAGAACTTTTTCCGTATGCATGAAATACATCTGATAACCACTCTTTTTCTTCAGGCGATACGGTTTGCTCCCCTTCCTGTTCCTGAAACAACTCCCAATCATTGTGTTTTCCTGCCTGTTTGGAAGTTTTTAAACCTAGCTGTGTTTCCACTGTCTCACCGAATTTTGGCTTTAAAACCTTCTGATATACTAGCACACCACCTATAGCAATGATACAGAATACACCCGCTCCAATTGCAATATACTTCCATATTTTTTTCTGCTTTTGGGTAGATTTTTTTCCTTCCCCTTCTCTGACTGTTCTTCGGAAGAAATAGAAGGATTAGCGTTTTCCTGTATGCCAGACTCCGTCTGCTCTTTCTGCATAGATGAGCTTGTTTCTGTTGTATGGTTTTCCGTTTTTTCCTGCGATTCCGGACTTGCCTGCGCTGGCTGTTCTTCCATTTTTTCCTGCAAATCCAGACTTGTTACATTTTCTTCAGCTTCTATTGTTTCTGCGGAAGCCACAGAATTTGAAGGGTTCGACGACTCCACCCCTTTTTCCTCCTGTTTCCTAACCACTTGTGTACCACTGTTTTTTACAATTTCCTCTGGAAGCCTGCAACCACAATAGGGACAAAATGCAACGATATCTTCCAATTCTTTTCCACAATTTCCACAAAACATATTTTCACTCTTTCCTTTTCTTTTTCCCTGTTTTCTCAGATTATCTTCCTTACCCCAAAGTCATTAGTTGTTCTTGCTCTTTTGCAAATAGACTTTTCGTTTCATATTTTTCTCAAAAAGTTTTTCGTTTTTGGCACCATCTTATATAGTAACATTTTCAGCACACACAATATAGTATCTTTTTTTATTTTCTTATTTTCTATTTTCTCGACAATTTTTTCCCTTTTTAACTGTGTTTTTTGATTAATATAAAAAAATGCTATATCCTATCGGATATTCGCAATCCACTTCGCTACTTGCTCATATAAAAGTGGATCTACGTGCCTTACGAGGTACGGGGCTTGACCCACGCACCTCGTGCAAGAAAACCCACTACCTTTAGGTGGTGGAAAATTGACAGACCGTTTACCTCAATAAGATGTATTCTTCTAGAAAAAAGCTGATGTAGACAATTCCACATCAGCTCTTACAATTTTTTTCATCCAGTCAACACTTTTTCCTGCAAAAAACCATACCTCACTAAACTATTTTATTCTCGGTACTCTTCTATCACACAGGTATGATGCTTTTTATCCTTTCCTTCCGCATCATAATTGATACCAACCAAAAGGATTTTATCCGAATAGCCCGACAATGCTCCCTGGTATCGTTTCTCCTTAATCTGTCGAATTGCAGTATCTGCGGACTGATTATACTTTAACTCCACGACCATAGCTGGTCTCCAACCTGCATTGGCTCTTGGCTTAAAAATAAAGTCTGCATACCCTTTTCCCGCTGGATGTTCCCGAATAATTTCATAATATCCCGGTGCGGTAAAATACGCCATGGTAAGCACACAACTTAAAGAGTTTTCATCATTGTAATTTAGCACCGATGTATACGTTTCATGTGCCAGTTCCACAAGTTCCGCTACCTTTTCCGCCTCACCGTCTATGGTTGCCAGCAATAGCTCATCACATTGGGAAATGGTTCTCGCAATCTCTCCCCACGCTCCAATCTGCAATGCCGCATCAAACGCAGTCGCAACCTCATAGTTTGGAATATAGGCACTGTTTCTATCCGCATCGTATCCTAAATATCCCAAGTGAATCAGTGCCGTTAAGGCATCATCTTTTGAGGCAATCGTAGAGAAATCATTTTGAAAGGTAAGCGTATTCACCCGAACCTTCCCACCGGCAAGCATCGTCAAAACATCCTTTTTTAACCCTGCATAATTCATATTGATAAACGTGTTGATAGATGCAAACGAGGAGGTATTCTTCCAATAAGAAGAAAACCCCCGTTTCTTCATCGCCATAGATACTGAATTTGGATTATACATATGCATACCATCTATCAAATACCCATTGTACCATGCCTTTGTTGTTTCAAAATCCATATTGTACTGCTCGCATAATGTTCGCACTTCACTTTCCGTAAATCCATAATATTCCGTAATGGGACTTGAATTCAACATTGTAAACTCATCAAAATTATTTAACGCCGACTCATCCACGATTTTCTTAATCGGCAAAATTCCAGTAATATATGCTAATGCCAGGAAAGATTTCGATTCCTCCGATTTAAACAAGGAATGAAGGAATTGCAGATACTTATGAACTAAATCTTGGTTTTGGCTGTTTCGAATGACACAGTCCCATTCATCGATAATAATAACAAAGGGAATTGTAGTCCTACTATAAATCTCCTGAAGCAATAAGTATAACTCTTTCTTATAATTTAAAGTTTCCCCATACTCCTTTTGAAAATCCTCGCAAACACGCTCATGAATAGCCTCTATCAAATCCTCTTTATGAAAATCCCAAACCGATGAAATATCAAGGTGAATCACATTGTATTGATTCATATACTTCTTAAAATCCGCGCACTTGGCAATCTCTGTATTCTCAAATAGTTTGGTGGAATCGCATCCAAGACTATAATAGGCATCTATCATTCCCGCCGCATGAGATTTTCCAAAACGTCTTGCATGGCTTACTGCAATACATTTATCTTCTGTAGATAATCTCATATTTAATTCTTGGATCAACCCTGTTTTATCTATATAAATCCTGCTATTCTTTGCCTGCGTAAAACTCTCATTACGCGGATTAAAATATACTCCCATGCAAATGCACTCCCTCCAAATAGAACAAAGTGGAAAAATCCACATTCAGCGGAGCAGATCACACAATCGGACCCACTCCATTATGATATCTCCAAAAAAAATCAATTTCATCCACCAACACTCCCTTGCAAAATTTAAAAGTGCCAAACCTTCGAAAAAAATTTAGGGGAAACATATTGTTTTTCTTTTAGTATAGCAAAAAAACATCTTTTCTTCTAGTTTTAGTTGATTCTATTTCTGGAAGACTTGGTCGAATAACCGAGATGTTTTCTCTAAGAATCAATGAGATTCGCGATCCGACCGCTACTTGCTCATAGAAAGATGGCACTACGTGCCTTACGAGGTACGGGGCTTGCACTTTTATTAATCATATAATGCCGCCCCCGGCACAAACTCTAAAATTCCCATCAGTTTTTGAAAGCTTGCTGCATTCTCCGTCATCTTTTTCACAGACTGTCCTACCATACTATCTGCCTGTTGTTCTGTAAACGTGAATTTTTCCTGCTTTCCATCTATATCATATACAAATTCCATATAGTTCATATTATCTGTCAGTGCAATCGTGGCACTTGCATAACGCTCCATCCAAAGTTTCATTCTGTCTGCATTCTCTTTACTATACTTTTCCTTCAAATACAATGTAATACCATAAGGTTCGCCAGATGTATGCAATTCTGTCGTACAATCCCCAAATTTTTCTGCCAATCCAAGTGCACCAAAAGAAGCTCCCATATTCTCTCTCGAACCAATATACAAATGTTTTGTAGCATAAATTTTCGCCACCTCTGGAAGAATCCTTTCTCCATGATCCCACACGATACGATCTAACACACGAATCTGTGTTAATTTTCCTTTATAGGAAATATGTTTTGCTCTTGCATTTTTGTAAAAAATAGGCGTCATGGTTTGACGAACAGAAATATATAGCACACCATCCTCCATTTTATAAGAAATTTTCGCAATTCCTTTACTAGAATCAATGAAGTTTCCATAAAAATTTATAAAACGCTCTTCTTCACTTATATTCATGTCAAAATCAAGCAAAGAAGCATTCTCCACAGGTGTCGAAACTAATGATATTCTTATAAAAATTGCTATTAAAAACAATATGCCCGTCAATATCACACCCAACATTACTTTTTTTTGATATCCCTTTTTCGTCTTTTTTAAATAGTCAATTTCCCTATTTTCTGTATCTTGCCCTTGCAAATCTGTCGTCTTTGCTCTTTCTAACTTTTCTCGACAATTTTCACACTGTTCCACATGTGCAAGAATTGCCTCATTCGTTACTGTGTTTGTTAAATTTTCCACATAAGACGGTAATAAATCCTCCACAACATCACAGGTTAATTCATTTTTCATTTTGTTCAAGCTCCTTTCTGACACGTTCCTTTCCCCGATAAAATGTAACTCTCGCCCAATTTTCTGTCTTTCCCATTACTTCACCGATTTCCTTAAAAGATAGATTTCCAAATAATCGCAAATACATCACTTCCCGATATGGTTCCGGACATTTATGTATCACTTGCATTAACTCTACTTGCCCTGCTTTTTCAATAACATTATGCTCCACAGAAGATACGGACTGCTCCATAACATCCACATCTTCCATTTTCGGATGTTTTCTTATATATACAAGAAACACATTTTTTGCAATAGCACACAGCCACGTTGTTATTTTGCAACTTCCATCATAACGGTGGATACTTTTGATTGCCTGGTAAAATGTCTCCTGTGTCAATTCCTCTGCTATATCCGAATTTCTTACCAGTGTCATTAAATATTTATACACTGTCTGCGCATGTTTTTGATATATTTCCTCTATGGACTCCATCTGTCTCCTCCTTTCCCTTTTCGCTTTATAAATGAACTGTCAACCGCTACTTTACGAACTGTTTTACTACTTGAACCAGTCTTAGGCTTGCCCCAATCTTACCCAATATTTGTAACGTGACGTATCATTTATATTGGTTAATGCTTTAATTGGCGATTTCGTTACAAGTTTTTCTTACTTTTTTATACATTATTTATAAAGGCATGCCCATGTATCTAAACTAGCCTTTTTTATACGTATAAAAACACACCTTTCATAACAAAATTTTTCGTTATAATAAATGTGTATTTTCCTATTATAAATTCGAAACCACTGATGGATTACTCCAGGTTCTTTTCATCTCTCAACAACAGTATCAGAGAGATTCCAAAGGAATCAATCTCTATTTGCGGCCCCGACCCTATTTTTTTATAAACAACTTTTTAATATCTGCATCTTCTTCTACTTACTATTACAAATAAAATTATATTCATATATAAATCCTATAATATGAGCTCTAATAGCTATCGCTTTTTCTTCTCTACTAAATAGCCAACCATCTACACCATTTTTTTGAAATTGCTTTACTTTAAAATCCCACCATTCACAATCTTCGCAAAACTCGCATAGAATCATTCCACGTATAAGGTTTCGCCCTTCGTACTCTACATATACAAAATAATATTCATCTGAATATTCTTCAATATGTATCTCCAATTTTTCTCTGTCAAAAACAAATTCCTGATTTTTCATATTTTTCCTGCCTATTCTACAACCTCAATAATTTTATTATTTTGATATTTTTAATTTTCTCAATGACATCCGCATTCTTTCCTGCTGTCCTTACCATGGAACCACTAATTACTGGTACAATGACACAGGCTCCTGCTAATACTCGATTCAACGCAGATAGCTTTTTTCCTGCTAATACTCGATTCAACGCAGATAGCTTTTTTCCGGTTATCAGGTCCAATCCACTAATGGATTCTTGTAGATCCTTTCCATCTCCAAGAAATGGTATCAAAGAGATTCCAAAGGAACCGATCTCTTTCGCAACACTTATCGTATTATCCTTTTTTGCTATAAAGATTTCTTTATTTTTTCTTCATTTTATGTAATTTCAACATTTCTCCATTAAAGATTAATCCTAATTTTTTCCCCACCTTCCTGTCTATCTATATCTTTCTTATGCCCATAATTAACTTATTCTTTTCAACATGTCTTTTGCCAGCTTATTATCGCTATCTTTCGCCAATATTTTACTAATTATACCTAGTGTCTTTTCTTTATCGATAACTTTTACATCATAAAACGACAGCATCCATTCTAAATATCTAACAGAATCAGGAACTAATTCTAGTAATCTCTGATTATGAAGGAATGCTACTTGATATGCCCCTTCAATATGGCACAACGCACTTGTCAATATATCAAATTCTATTTCATGAAATACAACTTTTTCATCCTTTTCATTCATATATTGAAGAAATACATAAACAATTATACTTTCAGTATCATATGCCATTTCTTCAATTATTTGTTTTTGCTCTTCATTTGAAATTTTTATAAAAATTTTTTCTGCCTCCTTAAAATCAACCTTCATAATTTTCTCATATAATTTACCGTACATATTTTATCCTCCTATCTTACAAAAGCATCTGATATTTTAACAGTTCCATCTGACAATCTTTTAAAGCGAACCTCTACATCATATCCTTTTATATTCAATACCTTACAACTTGCACTACCAGATGAATATTCTGTTCCATTTTCCATAACATTACAAATGATTTTCTTAATTTTGTCCCACCTTTTTTCTTCATCCAAACAGTCCCATTTATGATCATGTCCTAATTTTTGACTACCCTCAATAATATGATTTACTTTATTTTTTGACATATTATCTAATTGTTCTAAATATTTAGAGCATTTACCACTACTACCTCTACTCCACCGTACATCCTTACCACCCAGCTTCTCTGCTTCCTCCAAAGATACTTTTCCAACCCCTGCAATCTCTACTTGTGGTCCTGCTCCTGTTTTTCTTATAAACAGCCTTTTTATATCTGCATCTTCTTCCAGCATAGTTCGGATTTCTTGGATAAGT
>CADABQ010000074.1 GCA_902786205.1 uncultured Lachnospiraceae bacterium
TTGGCAAGGAAAGTAACTTTGATCCGAATCGATTTAACTTGTGTTTCTCCATATATTTATTGTACGATTGTGCGAAGTAAATTAAACCGCGCACACCCACATTGGGATTGTAACTACTTTGATGCTCGAATAAATACAAACACAAATCCACCAAAAAGGAGATATCTCCCTTAAAGTTCATGTACAGTACATTTTCTACTGTAAAAATCTCCAATTGCTCCTCGTCTGTATAATTGCTACCGTTCATGGCATTATACAAAGATAACAGATTTTTCTTATCCTGAAAGATAAAACGGAACAATCGGTCTTTGTACTTGCGGTTCGCCTGCTCTAATGCAAGGATGCCTGCCTGTATCTCTTCCATAGTATACGTTTTTTTCGTTTCAAAATCATTCGTATACTGTTTTTTACCTTTCTGCTTACTAGTTTCATACTGTCTTGTTTCTTGGTTCATAACCTCTCTCCTTTGTTCATTGCAGAACAAAAGGCATTTTCCCACCAAAGAAACACGTTGTTTTCTTTTAGTATAGCAAAAAATTGCCTTTTATTCTATCTTTACTTTGTTTCTTTCTTGGAAAAGTTGGTCGAATGACCGGGATTTTCTTTCTAAGAATTATAATGGTGCAAGATAATAATAAAAAAATTGTTTTGCACAAGGGGTATTTTAACAAATGTGTATTTGGAATGCAAGCATATTTTTTCATTGTTGTAATCAATTTTTTCTTTACTTTTTTCCAGCTTTCACCTGAGTTTCCATCATTTTATGAACACCAACTACTTATGAAAAAGTCAAGGATATTCGCAATCCGCGTTGCTCCTTGCTCCTATAAAAACGGCACTGCGTGCCTTACGAGATACAGGGCTTGAACCCCGCACCTCGCACATTTTTTGTGCAATTACCTATAAGATGTGTCAACTGCAACAACAGCTTCTCCAAAAAAACACTGCAAAACATTAATTACAATGTTTACAGTGTTTTCTCTTGATAATGCTAAATCATAAAAGTTTTATAGACAACTAACACGATAATTGTTCGCAAAATCGTTCCTACAATGACATTTCTTCTTGATTTGTCGATTAGACTTATATCAAACCGGACAATTAATTAAACTCATAATAAACTACCTCCCTGTTATCTATTGATCTATATAGTCAAATACTCTCTTGAAATTTAAAATCAAGAAAATAAAAGCATTTAAGAATTCTTTACATTTCCATATTCTTTCTACTTTATCGTTTTGTTTTAACTGTCTTTACATTGCTCCAATCCCCATAGGACTTTGTTCCATTTGGTGTCTCATAATATGCTCTTGCTCGGACATAATATTTCTTTTTAGATGCCAACCGTGAACCAATATTTCCCTTTGTTTCAACTGTAAGAATATTGGTTTTATGCTTAAATTTTTTACTCGAACTTAATTGTATCTGATAGCCATCTACGTCTTTTATGGAAGTGATTCTGTAATTTACTGTATTGTAATATTGATACCATTCTGAATACCGTCCAGCCTTTACAGATTTAAAGGTAACCTTTTGTGGTTTCACTGCAACTTTTAAATTTGCTTTAAGTTTATAAACTGTATAATTACTAGGTGAATAATAGTCAGGACTAGTATTGCTTATCCGAATATAATACGTTCCTTTTGTGAAATAATATGTATTTTTTGTTGCTGATTTAATACCGTTAATTGTATCTAGTTTGGTATTTTTTGAATTAAACACCTCCATAGTATAACCATCTGATAAATTTTCTGCTAAATCATCCGGATTAAACATTAATGAAACAAATCCATTTTTCGAAATTTTAACTTTATAGTAATCTACGTCATATTTTGTGTATGTTGTTCCAGAATAAGTTGTGTTAATAGGAAGTTTCGTTGCATCTGCCATATTATCATTGTATTCCTGCTCCCACACATTAGATGTAACTGCATTTACTTTAATTTGATATTCTGTAGAAGTAGGTGCATGATACGAATAATTCGCATTAATTTTTATATAAATATCCCTTCCCTTTTTAAAGTTATATGGTCTAGAGGACACACCCGAAGTTGCATTAAAAGAATTGATTTCTTCCTTTTCTGCATAAACGGTAACATCCCATCCATCGTCAATATAAGCATCCACCTCCGGAATAACAAATGAAATATTAAAATATCCCGTTCGATCTACAATAAAGTGATACCAATCTATATCATTGTCACAATATAAATTTCCAGAATACGTTGTATTTGTATGAATTTCATTTGCATTTTCATTGCTGTCATTGTATTCTTGTTCCCACGTGTTAGAACTAATGGTATTAACTACTAATTCATATTGCGTGGAAGAAGGTGCATAAGACAAATCATGCGCATCTATTTTTATATAAACATCGGTGCCTTTTGAAAAGGGAAATTTTGCAGAAGTAAAATCACTGGTTATGTCTGAATATGATTGAATCGTATTATTTCCATTGGAATCCAGTAGTTGAATATCCCATCCATCTCCAATATAAACATCTATCCCCTTTATTTTGAAAGATAATTGGAAATACCCTGTTTCCTCCATTGTGAATTTATAGTAATTAACGCCATCATCACTTCCTAATTGATCGTTTACTGCTGTATTGGTTTCGATATATTGTATATCATCCTCTGATATAGCCTTACTTTCTTTTGGTCTGGAAAAATTGATGCCTATAAAAAGCAATATAATTCCAAACAACACAATGTTTTTCAGTTTCTTTGTCATTGATTTAGTCATAAATATGCCTCCTTGAATAATAATACAAAAACAGTATATCAGCATACAAGTGCTAAAGCAATATATAACAAAAAACTTAATAATATATTATGATATTGTAATATTTTGTGCAGCAAGTCAATTTATTGTAGTTTTTTTTACTTTATGATAACAAGTCCCCCGCTTCTATTGCTCTACGCAATAAAAGTGGGGGACTTGTTTGATAGTGTTAAAAAGAGCCTTGCAAATCTACAAAGCTCTTTTCTATGCCCTTTTATTTTTCAATATCTTTTAGCTGTACTCTCTCGTAAAATTTGGAATTTGATTTTTCTATACTCTGCAATTTACTCGCATTATACATGTTATTTTCCAATGCTAACTTTTGTTATCTTTTTATACTTTGCGTATTCCATTTTTACTATTGTTTCAGCATTTCTAATTTACTTATCCCATGCTTTCCACAAGTCATTTATACTTGCGGTATCCGTCCAACATTTTTCAATATTTTCTCTCGATGCATTTGTTGGCTTTTCTGTATCTTTTTTCGTTTCCGTCTCTACCTCTAATGTATCTACGATAACATGAAACTTAACCTCTCCACCATCTGGTATCTCTGATAATTTTGTCAGTGTCACACTATCAAATAAATTCTTAGTTCTTTTGTTTGCGTGTAAAACACTGGTATAGTAATATATTCCATCTTTGTAATACCACTTGTCTGCCTCAGCTACATTAGTAGTTGAATACGTCTGCATCAACGTATAATTATTTGTAGTACCAACACATTCGCCACTTTGATTATAAATCTCAGCTATAATTCTGGCACGAACCACTACACTCTTTTTATTTGCACCATTTATTGTTACACAAGCCGATTTATTATTATCTGTAACATCCGTTTTCGTTGTTGTTACAGTTCCTTTGTCAGAATTCTGTGGATCCTCTGTCACTGTATAACTGTTTCCATTTGGTTCAGTTATATCCATATCTACATACGTTTTCGGATAAAACGCATTGGTCTTTGTCTCTGTAACTACATACAATCCGCCGATACCCGCCATAGAAAATATTCCACTAACTTGAAATAACGAAAATGCAATGGCAACATAAACAGTTCGGCGAACAGCCCGTAGTCTTCTCGCCTGCTTACTCATACTGCCCGCCCCCCTTTCTGTTTCGTTTTTCAAAGCGAAGCATTTATTCTTCCTCTGTATCTATATCGGTCTGTTTTTTCACTAAATCAAGTAAAAATGATATTCCAAGCAAAACCACGATACAGACCACTGTTATCATCTTTCCATTTTTGTCTTGATATTCTGTTGTCAATCGCCCTAAAAATGGAACAGCAAAATTACTTGCCTTTCCAATCACTGAGCTATAAGAAATTGCTCCATCTTCTGTATTATTTGCATCCCCCTTTGTCACAATCGTCTGTGCCTGGCTGTCAACCTTTGTCACTCTATGCGTAACCACCCATCCACTATCCTGTGCAGTACGGTAGGTAATCACATCACCCTTTTGAATCTGCTCAAATGGCACCGACTTTACATAAATCATACTACCAATGGGATATTTGGGTGTCATACTTCCTGTCTGAATATTATAGGGCTGATATCCCATACACTGTGGTATAAAAAATACCAACAACAAAATCAATATAATCACCGTCAATATTCCATTGATTGCCATCTGTACGCCCTTAATTGCTCGCATCTTATGTCCCCCCTAAATTTTTGTAATCTGTCCTGTGGATATTTTGATGCTTGTACATTCTAGCACTTTATGAACACCCTAACTGAACTGTTACATTTGTTTTAAAAATGTTTCCATTTTGTTGGTTTTGTATTAAATACACAAATTTTCAATCTTTTTTTATGTATTTCTTGTTATCTATTCACAGAATACCATAATCATTCTCAATAATCAATGCTTTTTTATCTTTTTTTGCTAATTTTTTGCTTGTTTTTACGATATTTTTACTAGTTTTTTGTGTTGTTTTTCTAAAAAAACGCAAAACAGAAGACTTCACCTCACGTTCCATAATTTTTCTGTTGCAATTATTGTTTTTGCAAAACAATAATTTGAATTCTTTCCAGAAATATACAAAAAGAAACAACGTAGAGGGAATCGTATATCCTAAAAATTGCGTTCATTTCATATTTGCTTTATTTCCTTTTGTGGAAAATTTGTCGAATGACCTAGACTTTCTTTCTAATTGTGGAGCTGCGTACACGCTTTTAGTATCACTGCTCCACAATATTACTTATTTCTGTTTTATTTTTTCCTATTTCTCCTACTTGTATTTTTCTGTTTTATTATGGGCATTCCACAGTTTCGTTACATAATCCTCATCTGCATTACACTTCTCCGCTATTTTTTGTATCGCAGAAATTTCATCCAATCCATATTCTAGTGCCATCTGTACCATGGAGATGATGTTTTTATCTAATTCATTTTGTAGAGTTTCGTTTTGGGTTTGTAGAGTCTGTTTTTCGTTTTTCAGGGTTTGCTTTTCACTTTCTATTTCATCCATCGTGTTTTGCATAGTTTCTACAGTACCTTTTAGTTCCTGATTTTCTCCTTTTAATTCTTGGTTTTCACCTTTCAACTGTTGATTTTCCTGTTCCATATGTTCTTTTTCGTATTCTACAATCTTTTGATAATTCTCCAATGAATAACTATCTAACATAATCTCCACCACCTCTGCACGATGTTGTTCCAAAAACTCCCGCAAACAATCTTCTTTGATACATTCATCAATCGCACGATTAACTGCCACTTCCAAAGAACCGCCTTCTTTCCTATAGTCGCGTACTTTTTTCACGAACACTGCGTAATCCATTAGTGGCTTGCAGTGTTCCATTAGTTTCTTGTTTTTTCCATAGTTGATATTGAACATTCTTGCTACTACTTCTACACAAGGTTCTTCGCCTTCATCCATTTCAAAGCAATCCGATAAGCGAATGGTCGTTTCTTCTTCCTGCCAACTGGTACCATTGTAAAATACAACAAACACTGGTTTCGGCAAGAATAGGAGTTTTGCACCAAAACGGTTTAACTTATGTTTCTCCATATACTTATTATAGGACTGTGCAAAATAGATTACATTACGCGGTGCATGCGCATTCCGCTGCGCTACATGCTTATGTCGCGCTGGTGCGCTATGCTTATGTTCACATAGATGCACTTTTGTGAACAAGCCCCCACGTACATCTATGTGAACATAAACGCACCGCTTGTAGGAACACGCATATTTGGATTATAACTACTTTGATGCTCAAACAAATATAAACACAGGTCCACCAAAAAAGAGATATCTCCTTTAAAGTTCATGTACAATACATTTTCTACTGTAAAAATCTCCAATTGCTCCTCGTCTGTATAATCGCTACCGTTCATGGCATTTATAAGGATAAAAGATTTTTCTTTTCCTGAAAAATGAAACGGAACAGTCGGTCTTTGTACTTTCGGTTTGCCTGCTCTAATGCAAGAATACCTTCTTGTATTTCCTCTATAGTATACTGTTTTTTACCTTCGTGATTACTAGTTTCATACTGTTTTGTTTCTTGGTTCATAACTTCTCTTTGGCATCTACGTACATCCTCACAGAACATATTTACTCTACAGGAAACACTTTCCTATCAATGTCAAGCGGATATTCGCAATCCGCTCTGCTACTTGCTCATAACACGATTCGTTGCTAGTGCAGCATAGCAGAAGGGGTTTGTACCCCTCCTGATACAAGCAAGTCCACACCCACCACTCATTGCCCTGTGCAATAGAAATGGGGACTTGCCTGATCGTGTTAAAAAAGAACCTACTTCACATGGAATATTCTCCAAAAACTGAAATAGATTCTTTTTTTCTTTATTTTGTCTTCTTTATTTCATTTACTGCATCGTCTGTATCTCCTTCTGGAAATGGTGTTTCATTTGAACCTGGAACTGGAACTTTTAGCTGATTGTAAAATTGTGCAATCGGCAACGCCGTTTCATCTCGATTACTTTTCAAGATTACTGCTGCCGATTTGGCATCTGAAACCTCTACAGTCTTTTGCTCATTTGCTGTGCTACTTTCACTTGTGCCACTAGTACTTGGCAATAACTTGGCAAAAATCGCATCCTGGAAATTCTCCTGTCTAAAGTTTGTGCTAAAGCCAACCTGTGCCAATTTATATTTCCAAGACCAATCCGTATCCTCAATTTTTTACTAATTTTGTAGTACTCTTTATCCCCTACCGTTATTTTAGCTTTTTCAGCGTCCTTTGTATTTAAGGTAACCGTAATTGTCTTTTCTGCCTTTTCCTCTGCCTCTGCCTCTGCTTTTGTTTTATACTGCTTTACGGTAAATACAAAATTTTGGTTTGCCCTTGTCAAATCCTGATAGGTAATACCGCCTCCATAAACGGCAGCTCCATAATAGAGTGCATCCACATACTTATCAATTTGAATAAACGAATTACTATAACGATTCGTGTAAATTAACTGTACAGATGGATTCGAATCATCCAATGTCATTGTTGTGATTGCTGAAGGCGTTGCAGTACTAGTTACTGCATCCTCTCCCTCGGTTACTCCAATAGACTCTAAGTAAAAAATATCTGTGGATTCTATTATTTCCTGTATAGTATAAGAAGTATCCCCTGCTGTTAATGGTAATTCACATAACTCTGCTTTTTGGTTTTGTTTTAATGTAATGATACCATTTGTAATGGGTTCTGTAGTCGTCGTAACAGTAGGCGA
>CADABQ010000075.1 GCA_902786205.1 uncultured Lachnospiraceae bacterium
TTTGTATTGGTTTGGTCGCTAATACATTATAAGCTAACTAAGATGGTTTTTCTATTTTAAATTTTTAAGAATTTACCCACAAACATGCACGAAGCCTCAGAAAAATCTTGTTTTTACCTTTGTATCAGATAAATCATGGTAATCTTTTACCTGCCATCTCGTTTGTAGAAAATCCCAGCAATCACAATGGCACATTCCACTCCATAATCTTTCATCTGTTGCCTGTGTATCTGTAAGGCTTTTCATGGCAGAATACAATATCATCGTATTCTTCACATCATTCTTTCCCACATCATCGTCTTTATTAAAAAACAATTTAAATTCTGGAAACTCTTGTTTATATTCAACAAAAGGCGACTCTTCGCCAAAATAGTTATATATCCAATCATTACTTTTGTCTGCATAGTGTTTAATGTTTCCATTGAGATTCACTCTCAATGCCTCTAATGCATTTTCGGTTAGAAAGTGTACTTTCAAACTTCACTCCTCCTCATCTGTTGCATCTATAGAAACTAATGCATCAAATGCACAATTTACTGGTAAATCCAAAGATTTCTGTGCCAATTCAAAAGATGGTATATTATCCAAAACCGCCTCATTCAATGCCATATTATTTTTATTCAACGTTCTTTTGATTGATTTAAACCATTTCAAATCCTCAAATTCACCGTTTCCTTCTTTTCTAAGCATTTCGAATGTATATATAAGTGCAGGTACAATGAGCATGGAATGTAAAACTGGAAGCATAGTGGGAACTCCTGAGAGCAATTTGTAGTTCTCAAAACTTTTGTTACATAAAGTAATGGCTATCTTTTCTCCTGTAATATCAAATTTCATACTTTCATCAATATCAGCTGCACATCTGCAAATTGTGAAAATTGAAGGAATTTTAGAAAATTCTTCAACTTCCTTTGTAACTTCAATATTTATCTGTCCACCAATACCTATAATATTTCCCCTGTTAAGAGAAAAATGCATACCACCATAATCTTCATTAAATGAGCTATTATAATATTGCGGTATCTCTTTTTTCGCCACAATAAATGTACATATAGCAACCTTTCCATTCAATTTATGTTCCGGTATACTTTTTTGTATTTCGTTTTCATCCGTTTTAATAACTGTTCGATATGAAGTATACGGACATTCAATATGTATGATATATTCTGCTTCACCATCAGCAATAAGCTGTTCAATTTCTTTATTCTCTAATTGTAATGATATTAAAAGAAAAATTTCTTTCATTCCCTGAGAAACTTCCAATTGCATACCGAAACTACTATTTACATAATCATTCGTCATATCCGAAAGAACCGGATATGGGTATAGTCTATGCCTGATATCCATACAAGTTCACCTCCAGAGAACATTCTTCCGCATATTCAATTTGAAACATTATTTTATTCTTTTTATTTCGCTCAATATCCTCAATAAAAATTTTATTTTCTCTGCACTGCAATACTTTATTATTCAAAATGTCTGTTGCGTTGCTAATAGAAACTTTTACGTTTTTTTGTTCGCCTGAAAGGTTTATTTGCAGATATCCATTTCCAGCAGTTTTTCGTGGTTCAAATATTAAAGTATACTCACTCTTTATAGGCTCTGAAATAAACAGTCTAACTGACATTGTGCCAATATTTATCACTCTGGTTTCATCGGAAAAATTTCCATAATTTGCCGAAAACGCATTCGTTCCAACCCCATTTGTTCTTTGTCTGTCTTCAAGATATTAATATCAATATTGCTCGTGTGGATACTTACAGCCTCTTCTTTCCCCGTATTATCTGTAGACATTAATTCAAAATCAGCAAAGTATTCCCCCATACCCTCTGCATCAATTTCATCTACAGTCGTTTTCTTTCCCACATCAATCACAGACTCCTTCACAAATCTATACAGCATTGATATATTACTTTTTGCTTTTGACTTAGAGTCTATACTATGTCTTTCTGGCTCCCATGCATTATGCTGTGGATTTTCCATATCTCTAAAGTATTCGTTTATCTTCTCATCTTTCAGCACACATATTCCTGCAAATTGAATTGTTCCCGAAATATTAGCTTTATCAAATATTTTCATGCCATTTTTCCGGCACATCATTACTTTCCGATGAAGCCCTTGATTCACGAGAATATGTAATTCAATAGTTCCCAATCCAGTAAATTCATGTTCAATTTTTACTGTTCTTTCATCTGTAAGCACCTGATAATAATTATACGCAATAGGTGCCATATCTTTGAAATTTTCGATAATTCCACTTAAATTCTTTGCACTTATCTCCATTCCATCTATTACTACAACCAGTTCATTATTAAATATAGCAATAAGGAAATCTTCCAGTAATGAATTTATTATTTCAGATTTCCAGTCTTCATTTTTTTGAAATCCAAGAACAAATATATCCGTGCCATAATCTTTTCTTGTATAATTGGGATCAATTCTCTTAATGGATTATTTTTTCTGTCTGCACTATAATATCCTGTCCCCGAAGTAATACTATCCCCGTCCTTAAACAATCCCTTTTCCCTAAATGATACCAATTTGGCTATTCCCTGAAATGCAGAAAGTCCGTTAATGTCTTTTGTAGCATAGAACAAAGTCCTTATATCAGAACATGCAAAAGGAGCGGCTTTTCCTATTCCAAAACTTCCACCTGAAGTTCCCTCTTTATCAGATACTCCTGCCGCTTTCACAAGATTTTGCCATGGTGTATTGTATTCTTTATCTGACCCAAGTAATCCTGTTGTATTATAGTCACTTATTCTCAAAACATTTACAGATTTACTTTCAATTACTTTCTTTGCTTTTTTAAAAAAGTCTATTGTTTTTTTATTCTTCTGTTCTGTCCAAAATTCCAGACATGAATTGATAGAATTATTCAGAGTACTATAATCTGGAATTTCCCTATTTTCAATTGAAAAACAAGAAAATTCTATAACAACTGGCTTATTTTTATCAAAACGTGCGTCCATAGAATTCTGGCATATTTCTCTTGACAACGACCTATATGGTGAACCCTTGAATGTTTCTATACTCGCTTCACCAATACCTGTAACCATGCCATAATTATTGCTTGGAAAAATCCAACTGTTAGCCACTTTCTACATTCCTTTCTTTTTTGTATGCAAAATTAATTTTCTATACATCCACTTTTAACTTACAATCTGAAATATTCTCGGATCATATGTATCGGAATCGACAACAGATACTCTGCAATTAATCCATTGAAGTTTTTTATTTATACTGTCCTGCAATTTCTTCATAATCATCTTTTTAGTCCATGTTCTTGTACCAAAATCACCTTCCAGAAACAAAATTACATATTTCTTTTTTGAATCATTCGAAAAACTATCTTCTGATAGAAATTCAATATATTCCTTTAATTCATTCAAACACTCTTTTGTATTTCCAAAGGATTTTGCTCCAACCAAAGCTGCTATTGTCATTGCTGTTTTCTGTGCCATTTCAATATCCAGACTGTCACGTCCTTCCACATCAACGGATGTATGGGTTGTATTGCGTTTTCGGTTATCCGGAGCAATTCTCCACCGATTGTTACCTTCATCTCCAGTACAATTTTTTACTTCTATAAATGCAATCTTATCTTTAGCAACAGAAATAAAATCAACACCTTTTGCCTCTGGCAATTTATTAAAATAGTCTCGATAAAATTTTGTATCATCAAATTTTATCACTGTATCATTTTCTGCAAACTGAAACCTTAATCTGCTTTCTTCCTTTATGTTATTCTCCATAAATAATCCCCTGTTCTCTATCATACATTGCGTCAAATTCCTGCATGATTGCATTATGTTCCAAATCAGACGCTGAATTTTTCATCTCATAATGAACATCCCGCGTTTTTTCATCCCTAAATAATGAAATAAATTTAATATCAAGTTTTTGAGGATTTAACTCAGGATAGGCGGCTACCATATTAAATTCCTGCTGGATAAAATAATCATGTGTAGAAACAAAAATCTGCACTCCCATCTGAGCTAAGGCTACCATTACCTGCACAATTGGACGAATCATTTTAGGGTTCATATTTGTTTCTGGTTCATCCCAAAATAAGATAGTATTTTTATTCAAACTTCCAGAAAGAATCATATATATAATCATAGATAGTTTTCTGTAACCATCTGAAAGTAATCCCATCTCAAATTCACCTTCTCCTTTTATTTTGAAATAGAATTTCTTGTTTTTCTGGACAATTTGTCCTTTCATGATATCTTCCAGATTGCTTAATACCTGATTCTGTTCCGTAGTGTTAGGACCTTTTGAAAGCGGTCTGTCTAAAAGCTTTGCAAGATCATAATACATTTCTTCAAAATCTATATGATATTCATCATATAAAGACACAAAATGTTCTACTGTAGAAATCATTTCTTTTGTAGGGATATATATAACATCATATTTTTTTGTTTTTTCTTCCTGCATGATAGAAACATCTGCATGATTTTCCTGTCTGTTTCCAAATCCAACTGAGATTTTTTGTTTTTTTTCTAAATCAATAGAAAAATCCGTTCGATTGCTCCCCTGCTTTCGGCTTACAAGTCTGCCAATTTTCATTTCATCCGGTCGAAACACACCTTGAATCTTTTTAACAAAAACCTGTTCTTCCATCTCCTTTGTCAGATTATCTTTGCCTCCACTGCTAAGTGGCTTTATCAAAGAATACATCACTTTCAAAAGTGTTGTTTTACCAGTACTGTTTTCACCACAAATAATGTTGATATTATCTGACCACTTCACTTCAACATTTTCAAAAGCCATAAAATTATTTAATGTTAATTTTTTGATTTTCATTTTTAATTCACCTCATTCTTTCACTCTATATCTTTGCCAGCAAATCCACTTTTAATGCCTTCTTACCTTCCTGTGCTACTTCCACACCTTGGAATTTCGCATAATTCACCTTTACACCATCATCCAAGTCAATCTCAATTCTCTGATTGGCTACATGAGCAATTGCTTCATCATATATCTTCATCTCTGCAAGCTGTTTTGTATATTTTGTTACCGCCTTTGTAGCTTTTGATTTCTCTGATGCAGATGTCGCATTGTCAATCGTATATTGAGCACTCTGCATTGCAGTCTCTACATACTTCTGTGCCCTATGAAGATAATCCGTTCTAACTCTGCCGACTGTGTCAGCATCATAGCGATGCATGTAAATGAGAGCCTTAAAGCCATTCTGCTTTCCACTGTCGAACATCCAGTAAATAGGACGCTTACCAGATCCTGTAACAGAATAAGTATTACAATGATCCTTGAAGAAATCATTTAAGAAATAATTTCTGATTACTTCTCTGCTCGTGTTTCCTTTGTTACCAAGTGCTTTTGCAATAAAATCAAGGTTTGTTTCCAATGATTTCTCACATACAGCTCTTCTCTTGGATCATAATCGAATATATAATATCCAACTTCATTTCCAAGTCCTTTATTCTCTCTAAACGACTTCTCTGATATTTTGTCTTCTATCTGATTCAGTCTATCATCCAAACCTAACTTTGCCATGCTCAGACTCCTTTCACAGCTTTCAAGTATTCTCCCAGTCCATTTGCAGTCAGCAATTCCTCTGTAAGATAGTCAATGTGAATTGGCTTGATTATTCTTGGTTTTGCACTACTTTCAAGTAATCCCGCCTCAAACATCATTCTAGTAAAGCACTGTTTCAGTTTCCGTACTGCTGTATCCGTCCATCCAGCCACCACATCACTCTGCAATGCTTTATCCGAAAAGAATACATTCAAATCTCTGTCTGTGATTTCCTTTTCTCCAAGTCTGAGCTTTTCATCATATACTTCATGAAAAAACTCAAAAAATAGTCGGCTATCCATAAGAATCGCAATTAAGTTTAAAATCTTTGCTGTCTCCACATCACAAGTGGTAAAAGCCTGAAGCACTGCTTCCGGTAAAGCAGATACTCTACGATAAGTACCATTCAATACCTCATATGCACGATATTCTGCTTTTACTTGATAGATATTCTCTTCCCAGGCTATCTTGCGAATATCCGCCTTACTATATCCATCCAGGATGTATCCAGCGGTCTTTCTAGACTCCTGCAGCCAAAACAATTTTGATGTAAGTCCTGCACTATATACTAACTCTGCCATTTTGCACTCTCCAACAAGGTTTATTCTTCATCTTTCACAAACTCACAGATATCGCTAATATCGCAATCCAGATATGTAGCAATCTTGAGTAATACACTCATAGACACTTCTCCATCCTTACGCATCTTTGTAAGGGTATTCGGAGCAATATCTACAGCCTTTCTCAAATCGGCTTTACTCATCTTTTTGTCTACCAATAACTTCCATAATTTATTGTAACTTACTCTCATTCTCACACCTCGTGGCTTCTTCTATAGACATGTTATATTTGTCACAATTGAGTAAAAACTCGCTTTTTAAATTATAGTACAAAACGCTTATTCTTGCAATCAAAATAATCGCATTTTCTTGCGAGCTTTAATTATTTTCATTTAAAAGTCATTAGTTTTTGTGAGAAAGAAATTCATAACCTTGCTTCTGAGTATTTCTGTCAATATTTGACCATATTTTTGCATTAAGCTAGGCATTGCATAATGCCAAAACGTATAGTCAAAAGGCAGAGTGCTATCCTGCGCTCTGCCCATTATTTAATCGTCCAGATACAGTTTCATTGCCTTATATGCATTTAACGTACTTGTATCAGCATCATTGAAAGTACTTGAATATGTCTGCAAACTGCCCGAAGGATCTGTTGCACAGTTGGTAAGTGATATATACGCATCATATAAATCTG
>CADABQ010000076.1 GCA_902786205.1 uncultured Lachnospiraceae bacterium
TTAATTGCCAAAACGCATCAATAATGCTACATCTTAATTGCCGAAGAATGCTATATGTTATTTTTCTTAAAAATGTTGCATGAAAATTTGCTGATTACACTTGCGCATGTCAACGTTACCATTGAACAGGTAGTATTTCAGATTCGCACTCAGTCCTAACATGTCCCTATCAGTTTGTTGAGCATCACGCTCAGGTCAAGCACATTGGTATTTCTTAGGAAGATGTTGGCACCACTCGTCAGTTGGATCTTAACCCATTTGATGGGCTCTGGAACTGCAGGCTTTACCGGCTGTATCTTGATGGTGGGCTGATTGCCTGGTGTGCCGACTATTTGGACGGGAGCGGTATCAGGCTGCTTCACCTCTACGGTCTTCCCGAGATTCTCATCCCATAGCTGATGGCGCTGCCAGTTCATAAACTTGTCATAGTTGACACCATACTCGGAGCAGAACTCCTTCAGATCCTTAGTCTCACTGCACAGCTGATACAGATCGTAGACTTCCTGATAATTGACTTTTTCTTTCGGCATAACTAAATAAGACGTTTACTCTTCATACCTAATTTCTAAGCCCAAACACGCTTTTTTTCGATATATTTCTAAAAGCGATTTATCTCATCGTCTGCTGAGCCACTGCCGTTATATTTATCCTTGAAGCTGTTGAAGTTATAGCTGATTGAGGCAATAATGCAACGATTGAAGTTGTTTACCTTTCTGTTCTGTACCACGAAATTTACTTTCTTTACATCATTCAACTTTGACCAATCAAACAAGTCCTCTGCTTTCAGCGTTATTGTTAGCCTCTTCTTGAGCAATTGCTTTTGAACCATCATGTTGAATGTGGCATGGCTGTTCTGCTCGTAGATGCCGTGATGCCCTTTGATGTTCCAATAGAAATCGCTGCGGAAAAGCCAATCGCTTTTAAGTTCCACTGAGTTTTGAAATGCCAATAAACCGTATGGATGATTATAATCTACCTTTTCTCCATTGTATGTCAAAGAGAAGAAAGGCTTGTAAATACCTGCCGTAAAAGTTGGTCGCCAACAGTCGAATACTGGTGAAACCACACATTGCGCTCCTAACTGCTGAAAATCATTGGCGTTAGTTGACATCCAAGCAACGGTTCCTGGTTTACCAGATATAGCCACAATCGTAGGATGGATATAGTCTTTGATATACTGATAGTCCAACTTGAAGTCAAAGAAGCTATAGTTCATGCTGACTTCTGTATCATACACATATTGTGGCTTCAGATAGATGTTTCCTTGCTCGTAATGGTATTGATTGTTGTAACTGACACTGTTGTTCAACTGTCGGAATGAAGGGCGATTCACCCTGCTGCTGAAATCGAGGTTCAAATCCACTCTGCCAAAAGAAGTAGAAAGCGAGAAAGAAGGCAGCAAGTCTGAGTAATTCGTTTTGTTTTTTACCTCACCTTGGTCTGTGTTGATGGCATGTACGAACTCATAGCGTAGTCCAAGACTTCCCCTCCATTTCTCTGACGACAAGCGGTAGGATACAAATCCTGCATATTTGGCTTCCTTGTTCTTGAATTGGTCATCGGCTATCTTTCCTTCCTCGTTCACAGAAATTCCCCATGACGAAATTTTACTAAAATCTGCGCCGAAGTCAAAACCATGTTTTTCGGTTATGTTCCAAGCAAATACACCTTTGAAAGCTACGGCACGGTTCCTTTGGTCATTTTGCATGTGTGTTAATTCCGAAGATGCATCCGTTTGGCTTGTCTCGGTTACTTGCTGCTGATGATTCAGTTGAGAATATACATAGTCGGCATCCAAGTTAAACTGCAACTTGTCTGACAACTTGCCGATGTAGTAAGCATTGACATTATGAAACTTTTCCTTTTCCGACTCATCTGTCTTATTGTCTGTAGAAGTCAAAAGCTCATTATTCTTGTAAGTCAACATGTAGTCGTAAGGGGAATCAAGCAACTTATAGTTGGAGAATGTTCCCATGTATTTGCCACCAATGGTGTGGTTCTTGTTGATGGCATAGTTCATGCCTACGCTGTAATCGTGAGAACGAGAACGGTCGGAGTATTCCGAAGCAGAAACCTCATGGAAAATATCTTTTTCGTAATTGGTTTGGTCGATGTCATAGCGAATGTCGCTTCTTGTATTGTCATACTGATAGGCAAGGAAAATATCCAATGCTCCCTTGTGGATGTTGAGGTTGATGTCCTCATTGTTTGATAAATTCTTGTGTCTTGAAAGTTCCGCTCTGGCAATGCCAGAAAGACCATCAAGTTTATTGTGTATGGTGCTGATGGCTATCACGCTTCTTGTGTCAGCATCGTATTCTGCCCCAGGATTAGTGATAAGTTGAACAGACTTTACATTGGAAGAGGAAAGCAAGGAGAGTTCTGAAGCGTTTGCTACCTTTCTGCCATCTATGTAAATAACAGGCTCTCCCTTTCCGAATACCTCGTATTTGCCATTAGTATAAAGCATACCTGGAACGTACTTGATGACATCAGCAGCCTTGCCGATATTTTGCAAGTTGGAGTTTTGGACGTTGAGAGTAAGTCTTCCGTTTTCTCTTGAAATGTATTTGCGATGTCCAACAATGGTGACATCGTTCAAAAGGTTAGTGTCTGCCGACATACGAATAATCCCAATATCCTTTGTAGTTATAGGTAATTCAATAGTTTTGTATCCTATGCAACTGATTTTTGCAACCATTGGGACATCAGGACACGATATGGAAAAACGACCATTTTCATCACTAACCCCACCAGTTATGAGAGAGCTGTTTATCTTTGACAGCAATGAGATAGAGGCAAATGACACAGGATTACCTTCTTCATCAATAATCAATCCTATTAAAGCGTCTTCTGAGTCTTTGGCTATACAATAAACATGTGTATCATTATTTAAAATGTACACATATCTATTATATATACCCCCATATCCAAAATTGCTTTGTATTATAATAAGTGAAAATAAAATGATTTTTTTCATTATGGATATTATTTAAGTAAAGTTTTTAACGGATAAATATGTAACTCTCCACAAAAAGTCTTTGTGTTACAAGTATCTCTTATAACAAATATAACTTTATTCTTTTTTTTATTAAAACTTAAAAAGGATAAGGTTGTAACTGTTTTACTATTTTTTTCCACACAATATCGTGTATATAAGTTTTTAGAATTAATACTCGATGAAGCTATTTCTATTGCTATTTCTATTTTATCATTCCCCAAAATGTCATAATTAGATTCTTTTATGGCAATGCTTTCTTCTGGAAATGGTATATAAATATTATTGGCGACAAAGAAAACTCCAGTAACTAAAAACAAAGGGAAAATTAGCAAACTTATAAGTTTGTTACTTAATTTCACCCTAAGCATTTCTTCAAATTCATGACAATGTTTCATTCTAAAATAATTTGGTCTTTCATTAATTTATAATAAATACCTCTTTTATTCATGAGCTCTTCATGTTTTCCTATTTCCTTTATTGTTCCATCGCTTATAGCTATTATTTGGTCTGCATTTTTTATTGTACTAAACCTATGGGCTATGATTACAATTGTTTTCTTTTTTTTCCGTTTTTGTAATTTTTCTATAATTTCCATCTCATTATGTGCATCTAAAGAATTCGTAAATTCATCTAAAAATATATAGTTAGATTCTTTATATAATGCTCTTGCAATTAGTAGCCTTTGTAATTGACCTCCACTTAATCCATGACCTTCTTTTCCGATAATTGTTTGGTATTTTTTAGGAAGACTATAAATAACATCATACAGATTAGCAAACCTCACCACATCTTCTAGCTTGTTGTAATCCGTATCTTCTTCTGTTAAATTAATGTTATTTTCAATGGTATCATTGAAAATGTAACTTCCTTGCATTATGACAGAACATTGTCCTCTCCAATTTCGTATATTTACGCGATGTAAATCAATATTGTCAATTTTTATTTCTCCCAATATTGGCTTATAAAAGCCTAAAAGAAGTTTGAACAATGTTGATTTACCACTACCGCTAGCACCTACTATTGCTGTAATTTTCCCAGCAGGAATACAAAAACTTATATTTTTTAAAACTAATGGTGTTGCAGGGCTTCCATATCTAAAAGATACATTTTGAAGCGTAATATCATGAATCTTATCTTGTTGTACTTTGAGCTTTGCAGACTCAGAATTGTCCCCAATGTGCAATTCAGAAATCCTTTCTAAAGCAATTTTTGCATTTTGCCAGTCATGAACAAAACCAATCACTTGGCCAATTGGACTCTCCAACTGACCTAGAATAAATTGTATAGACAACATGGTTCCTATGGTAATACTATTATTGATAACCATTGTCGCACACAAGTATATTAATATTAAATTCTTTATTTGGTTTATAAAAATACCTCCCACATTTTGGTATTGCTCTACAGTTAAACTCTCTATATTTAGTTTTAACAACTTTATTTGAGTTTGTTCCCAAGCCCATCTTTTTTTATTTTGTGAGTTGTATAATTTTATATCTATCATGCCTTCAATGAACTCAATCAAATTATTGCTATTTTGAGCCATTTGGATAAATTTAGAATAATCCAGTTGCTTTCTTTTCTCATAAAAAAGATAAATCCAAAGTAGATATAAAAATGTGCCAAGAATAAAAAAAACAAAAATCTTAGCACTATAAATAATTAAAACAACAGAAAATAAGAGCAAAGTCGAAATACAAAAAACTAAATCTGTTATAGTGGAAGTCAAAAATACTTCTATTTTATTATGGTCATTTATTCTTTGCAGTATATCTCCAACGATTCTACTTTCAAAAAAACGAATAGGCAAATTTACTAATTTATACAAGAAATCCGAAACTATTTTTATGTTAATTCTACTATTTATCTCTAATATTAATCTTCGACGTATCAAATCATAGATATTATTACTAATAACAAAAATAGCTTGAGACAGCAGTAAAAATATAACGATGTTAATTTGTTTATTTTTAATACCTACATCTACGATTTTTTGAGTTATAAAAGGAAACAAAAACTGTATTAAATTAGCAAATAAAACACATAATAAAACAACATATAAGTATATCTTATATGCTTTAAATTGTTTAAAGAAGAAAGTTACATTTATTCTATCTTTGTCATTTTTTACATTATTCTTTTCAAACGCTTTGTTTGGAATAAGCATGAGAACGATACCCGTTTCCGCCTTGCTTTTTCCATCCTTTGAACTACATAGCCAAGCTTTCTTAAATGTATCTACATTAACTTTCACCTTTCCAACACAAGGATCCATCAGGTAGAAAAAACAACTCGATTTTGTTTTTCTGATTGCATAAAGGACAACAAAATGATTTTGCCTCCAATGCAAAATACAAGGTTCTCCAAATTCTCTGATTAGAGCATCTAAGGTCAATTCATAACATGTAGATTTTAAAGAATAAGACTCACAAGCATTTTTTAGATCCAGCAAGTTTATTCCATTTATTGAGCAATATGTTTTTTTTCTAATTTTATATAAGCTTTGGCGAAGATGATAGTATTTCAATATCACTTGCAAGCAGACTGCCCCACAATCTTTAAATTCATGTTGCAAAATAGTTCCTATACGTATTTCCCTTTTCATCAAGAAAATACGAAATGCTAGAAACTGAAAAAAATAACAAAAAAAATTATACATAATCTTTGGCATTGACAATACCAGCTTTAGGACAACGTGGATCAGGATAATCCCATTTATCTTTTCCAAAAACTTTTATAATTTCTTTCCAACAAACTCCACCATATTCCTCTCTGCATTCTTTGAATATAGAACAACTATAACAAGGGCTCTTACAGCTTATTCTTTTCTTATCAATATAGTATAAATCTTTAGCTTTTGAGGAATTCCAAACATCCAAAAGGGTTTGGTTATTCAAATCGCCAATGATGAAAGTTTCATTCCAATATAATTCTTCGCAAATAGTGACTTTCCCATCTGGTAAAATGAATAGGCTAGAAAAGTTTGCCGAGCAAAAAATTGGTCTTTTTTTAGTAAAATACAACTTTTTGCTTTCACTTGTCATATCATTCGGAGTAGGATTCTCGTTTAAGTCTAAATTTCCACTAACTATTCTAAACTTTAAATTATGTTTTTTAAGTTCTTCAAAATATAAAGAAATAGTCTTTAAAGAATCCCGGTCTATCTTAACTTTTTCATAATTCGTGCGTTTTTCATAGATTGGAGATGCAGCGTAATCAATTTTCCAAGAGATAATATTCTCCTTTTTTGAAAAAAACTCCAATAAGGAATCCATATCTTCCGTAGAGTTATTTAGAGATGTCAAAATTGTATGAATTTGAACATCTATGCCATACTCTTCTAAACAATTGATGGTTTCTTTTATTTTAGCGACGTAAGTCTCTTTAACTCTAATAAGAGAAACTATATTCTTGGGAATTAACGTATCTAAAGATACTTGAATGTCTTTTACCCCTATCTTCTTGAGAAATTTCACATCTTCTTTAGTTATAGGTACCTTGGTTGAAATATAGGGATTATAACCATGTTGGAATAAGACTGTCAACATCTGCTTCCATTTTGGATATTTAAAAAATTCTCCTCCAATAACATCAAAGGAAACTACCCCTAAATCACGTGCTTCTTTGATAATTGCTTTGACCCTTTCAAAAGGAAGCAAATGAGATGACGGCTGTTTTCTATTGGCATAACAATAAATACAGTCTGTATAACATTTAGTAGTAACCATAAATGTTAGTCTACTTGGAGTATAGTGCCTATCTGTTTTTATGCGCAAGCTGTTGTAATTGAACTTTTTATAATCATAGATTGTACGAGATATGGGTGAATTTGACGAGACCAAGGTTTTTCTTGGGAAAATTAGAATATTTTCAGAATCTATTTTTACCCCAATATTCTGCGTATTTTCTAAGATTTTAGTACAAAATGAAGATATTATATCCTTATCAGTTTGTAAGAATATTGAAGCTTCATTCACTGCATCTGAAAATGAGGTCTTACCTGTAAAAAAGGACAAAATCATGGCATGTATTGGATGTATTGTTGACTCGATTACAGGTTCCAAAGTCCTCAATGGATCTTTAGTCATTATTAAGACACGTCCAAAATCGTTTTTCAGAACATATTCAGGATTTAACGCTACATATTTCATCTATTATATAATTAAAATATTACTTAAAAAATCAGAAAACTCCAGGGACAGAATCTGAGAATGCATCCTGTCCCCGAAGCTTACAAAAAACTAAGTGTTCTTCATGCAAGAAGAATTGTTATGGCACTTGCAAGAACCACCATCAATACCTTGCATTTCTTCATCAAGAACCTCTCGCATGTCTTTGCTCAGTAATTCTTGAGCAGCAATACTTAAATTAGTGTTCATAATAATAAAATGATTAAATTACATACCTACTCTATCTTAGCTTTTCGGTATCCGCTATATTACTTTTTTACAATTAATCTTTGTAAAATAAGTTTTCTAAAAACTGACACGCAAAAGTTTTTATTTTTTTCATTTTTTCTGCTACCTTCTATTATCTCATGCAAATCCGATGGAGACATAGAACATTGCTCTCTATACAAAGGCGTTAACAATTTGACATAGCCTTCAATTTGAAATTCTTTTATCTCTATCGTTTTCCCTGCACTAAAAGATGGTTTTAATAGTATGGCATGAGTGGAAGCTTCATTTACAACTTCTTCTATTTCCAGACTCTCATAATAAGGTAGATTCAGTATTCTAATTTCATCAGCACACTTAAATTGCATATTATACAACTTGTCATTTTGGAGTGACAATAGCCCTTGTGCATTAACCAATTCTTTTCTGTTTTTCCTTTCAATGTGGCATAAAGTATCTTTTAAAATTTCTTGCCTATAGGTAAAAACATAACTTTCTAATGAAAATAAAGAAGTAGTTTGCTCATCTTTAGGCTTGAAATGTTTCAAAAAGAATAACGAAGTACTTTTTAAGCTACCTCTAAAATATTGACTAAATTCATTAACACTTATTCTTTTTGACACTCGTGGGAAGTTCCGTTGTATCTGCATTCTACCTATATTATTTTCTGATAGGAATATCTTTATCGTAGCAAAATTTATAGTTTCGAGAATTTTCAATAAAACATTTTCCTTGAGTAACTTTTTCGACTGATTCAAATGGGGAGCAATTTTCCAAATGCTTTTATTTCGTAAAAGTAAATTGCTTTGTTGAATATTGACAACCTTATCCGTAACATCATCCAAAAATTCTTTAAACCAAATATTGCCTACACATTGATCAAGAGAAACAAACAATGCACATAACAAATGAATGTCTTGCAAGTCTTCCTTTTCTTGCAGTATTGAATTTAACTCAACATTTGCAATTATTCTTTCAAGTGATCTTTGTGCTAAATCTAGCGACATTTTTTGTTTCGTTATTTGATAATGATAGATTTGCAAAAGGAACATACAAGGAATACCATAGAATACACTTAAGTTGTCCCAATAAACTTGTTTGCAAACTATTTTAGTAGCATAGTCTAAGAAATATTTATCTTTAAATTGCTCATAAAAATGCAAACATGCAAATGATAACCAAATTTCTGTTGATTTTGCATAATTGGTGGCAAAAACATGAGAGATACATACCTCCCTTAATTCATCTATTTGGTTGTCTATAAAAATTTCAGCGATTTTTTCAACAGTTACACTATTCATATCATATTCTTATTTATCAAATTTAAGATTCTATCATAATACTCAGGAAATTCGAATATCAATCTTTCTAATACATAATCACCTATATTAGTAAATTTTTTAAGTGTACCAATAGTATGTATATATGTCTCATAATTAGGTATATTACAAAAATCAGATAGGCGATATTCACCTTTTAAAATTACTTGTAAATTAACTTTATTCTCACAACATAAACAATAAGCAAGAAATTGCTCAAAAACCATATTGAACTCCCCCTTGCTAATGTTGTTAAGTTTTGAGAGACTATCATAATTCTTGTCAACCATCATAAAGGCTTCTCTTGTATATTCCCTGAAAAAAGCCATATCATTACCGCCAAAAATTCCAGCATTTAGCTGGATTACATCATTTGGTGATGTTTTCCTTGCATTTCTTATAGCATCGGGTATATAAGTCAATACTTTTTCTATTCTATTAAAATAATCAATATTTGCAACATAGTTCTCCTCTAAACTTTGTCCAACAACATCTGCTGACATTATCCTATCATCAAATTTCTTCCACATATATACATCAGAATCTACATGGAGGAAAGGTTGACTCTGCAAAGAATAAGTATATATTTTACCAAAAGCCCAAAGATTATGATTCAATGAATCTAAACATTCTAAGTCTGTACTTACATTTGTGTATGGGAGCTCTAACATTTCATACAAAATGTGTTTTCCGTAAGAGTCTGTGTATAATTCTACATCATCATACATTTTTGCCAGTCTCAAACAACTAAGAGCCCAACTAGCATAAAAATATATTTTTTTACACCACCCACCATTTGAACGATATACAGCTTCTGTATTATCATTTATTCTCATTGGTTTAGACCAATAACTTTGTATTATTTTCATTGTGTTACAGTTTAAGCAAAAAGATTATTTAACTTTATTATAAACTTCTTTTGGGAAATAGGTCACTTTCTTTTCAGAAAAGAAGATGGAACATAAGCCGTTGCTACAGTAAACACTCCTCCAACTATGATTCCTACTCGTTGCTGTCCCATGCAACGTGCAACATTACCCTCAACTCCTTTAAACACTCCTTCTACAACTTTGACTTTTTCTCCTCTTTGAAAATTCGAAATCAGTCTTGACTGTATAATAATATCCATATTGACATGGCTACATATTATTTTAAAGCTTTCAATTTGGCTATTTGGTATAATTGAATATGCTCATAATAAAAACGTAGGAAAGGAAGATTGACATTATCATAAACGAATGTTTTAATACATTCTTCTGTACCATAGGCAAAAAATATATTTGGCAAACAAGAAATCCTTACCTTTTTGCGTTTACCTTTTATTACTTTTACAATATTCATCGTTGGATAGAAAGCTGTTACTCCTTTGGCAACCAAATAGTCATATGCTTTTTTCTCTCTCCCATATGTGGCTCTTAGTACATACCATTGGGGAACAGTTTCCTGCTCTAATGCTTTTTTAAAACGAGCATATCTAGTGGACACCCCTGTAGAGGATTCTACAACAGCATAGCTGTTTCCTCTTTCGGGGAGGGCATTAGGGGTAAGCCTAGTGCTGGGAGTTTTTTCACCGTCTCCATTGGTGCTTACACTAAATAATGTAAATTCTTCGATTTTCATCTCAGTGTAATTTTTATTCTAGACAGAATCTTGTACCGAAGCATTTTATAAAACCTTATGAAGTAATTTATGAACAACTACAAAAGTTCTTACTTATGCTTTTGCGTCCAAATTTAATAAATTTCTTTATATAGCCCAAATTTTTCAACAACTATTTTGGATATTTAGATTATCTTAACACAAAAAACTACAACGTAACTACTCAGCACCCCTATAGGCATGAGTAATCGTCTTACTGTTGTACTACAGCAAGAATTGCATTGAATTTAGAATTTCCGTTCTTCATAGCAGTTTCTGCGATGGAGTGCAGCTTGGTAAAATCATCGGCACCGCTGTCTGTTCTGAAGCAACCACCGACTTTCTGCTTTATCTTGATTTTCCTCTCCCCGCTCACTAGCATTGTTATCGTATGGCACACTTGGATTAGAGAGAAAGGTGAACAGGTAGTCTTTGACCTTAAGGATACCTCTCTTGAATTTCTCAAACTCGTTATCTAAATGCGTGAGGCTTTCATCCAAGAGGTTCTTCATCTTAGTCTTCAGTACCTTTATCTTTCTAGAGGTGATGTTGCCCTCTCTTCTGAGAACTATAGAGTGTTCTATCAGTTGGATGAATCTCCGTGACCAGTCCTGGTTTGAATCCAATTCGTTCAGATACTCTGCATTCCTAAGGAGATGAGCCAGACAGACCTGATGATCCTTAACATTCATCTTGAAGTAGCTCTGGCGTCTGTCTGTCACAAGTGTCGAATAGGGAAGTCCCTTTGGAAACTTGGAATCTATGGCCTTCTGACCTCGCGATTCTGACTGGAACACTTATGTAAGCAGGTCGTTCTGAAATATCCAGTTCCAATGCAGATGCTTTCCTACCGCAGCACCTGTTTCATCGGCTTCTATGACAGACGCTGTTTCCAGCCTCTTGCGTATTTCCTCGTATGCACTATCTGCCTTGCCGCTATTCTCTTTGAGTATGTTCTGCACTGTTCCCTCACTTATATTCTGGCCGGACAGGTCGGATATAAGTTCTGCAATCCTTTTGAACGGAATACACTGCACTACATTGAGGTATGTCACCAGTGCACGGAGGTTGTCACCATACTTGATACGACAGTTGGGAGCTTCGCAGTTGTTTACGCAACCGCATTCACAGACCTTCTCGTAATACTGTTCCTCACAGGTCTCTACGACCACCTTGATATCAACAATCTGTGTCTTACGGATCTTCTGGCATGGTATATCAATCAAGAG
>CADABQ010000077.1 GCA_902786205.1 uncultured Lachnospiraceae bacterium
AATACATTCCGGTCAGCATATTCCGGCGGAGCATGTGCCGGAAGTGCAACTTCTGTAAATACAACTCCACGCTTTTTCGTAAAGTCATGAACAAGACCTGTGCGGTCATCCATGAGCTTTTCGCCGGAGCGGTAGGCAGAAGAAGCAACTGCCGATTTTCCATCGCTCCTGCCGATAATTTTGATGCTGCAGTGATAAATTGACATAGTGCATATCCTCCTTCGTTAAAAGTACATATTCTTATGTGGAAGAACGCCGGAGGGGTTCTTCCTATGGGAAGCAGACCGTTCCGAAAGTTTATCTTTTAAAATCCAGATGCTTCCCATAAGCCTCGCAGAGCGCGCGCAATAGACAGGCTCTGCCTGTCTATAAGTGCGCCCTTCTATCTAAACTCCCCAACCTCTTCCCTAATAATGTCCGTATCCGGACTTTTCTGCATTGCCTTTGAGAAAAACTTTCCATTCATCTCTTGTTTATTTAAAAATGCAATCAGCTTAGGGATTTCCTCAAGCTCAATACATCTTCCCAGCACCGACTCCACAGCCGCACCAATTTCTATCAGACGGTGGGTACGGATTTTCCGTTCTTCCTCCTTCTGGCGTTTCTGTAGCTGCTTCCTCTGTGCCTCCAGATGTTTTAACTCCTGTGCAAGTTTCTCAATTCTAGAATCCTTTTCCAGAATTCTTTCTTCGTAGGTTCTTGTAGATTTACCCATATAAAACTCCTTCCTACTGATATATATCAGCCATAAAAATAATGATTGGTATTTGTCTGTTCTTCTGCATCCGGTGTACTTACCTTGCGTTTCGCAATGTCATTTTCCATTAGATGCAAAAGCTTATCTTCAAAAGTAGCCGTGGTATTTTCTGCAAAATACACATTTACCCTGAAGGTGGTCTGCCCTATCTTTTTGGTAAAAGAAGACATCCCCTGTTCTGTTTTTACTGCTTGCTCCATAAAAATTCACCTCCCACTTGATACAAGAACATTTGTTTGGTATAATTCAATTTAAGACCTGTAGGATTGCGGCAGTGGATAACACAAATCTTCATAAAATCCAGCTCCTTTCTGTTGATTTTAGTAATCTATTTTTAGCAAATAAGATTACTTCCTCACCAATAGGAGAAATACAAACAGAAAACGGAACTGTTTTTTTGTAAAAGTTAGAAAAAAATTATAAGGAAGGTGGTGGGTTCCTGTTGAAGAAAGATACATCTGATCTTTTTGAAGAAGAAATAATGGAAAACGAATTAGCGGAAGCCCTTGAACAGGAACAAACCGCTCTCCTTGAAATAGAACTTGAAAAAGAAACTAAATCGGCTGCACCGAAGATACCGGAAACATCAACAAGGAAAAAGCTAAAACGGGAACTGGAACGGGAAGCACTTTCCCGTCTGGAGGATGCCGCAAGAACGGAAGAAGATTTTCAGAATGTTATCACCTGGTGGAACAGGCTGGATGCCAATCGGGAACGTAAGGAACGCTACCATGAAATAGGAAGATCGGATGTTCCTCTTGAATGGGAAATGTCACCGGATGAGATCGTCATTCCTGCTCCCATTCAGCATGTTTACCAAAAGCAGATTCAAAAAGGTGATTTTCTGGATGCTGTTTTTAACTGCCCTTTTGAAATGCATGAGCTTGTGACAGATGAGGATATTTCCAGAGCGATTTTTGCATTGAAAGATGTTCAGAAAGAGCTTTTGTATCAGCTTGCCATTCGTGGATATTCCTGTCAGATGATTGCAGCTTTCAGAAAACAGACGGACAGAAACATCCGTAAAATCCGTGACACCATGTTAAAGAAGCTTCGAAAATCCTTTATTCAAGTATTGCAACAAAGGATTGATAACCATATACCATTAACAAAGGCAGAACAGCTATTTTATGACAGTTATAAATTCCTGATTACAGATAAAAAGAAAATGTAGCAGTTCAATATATGCCATTTGTAAAGCTGTACTTATCATTTTTTTCCATACTATTTCAAATACCATTTGACCATACCGAATCTGCTTGGTATGATAGTAATATATTTTTTGATAATTTAGATTACATAATAGAAAGAACAGATTGGAGGTTTTTATGATTAACCTTTTTAAGAACACCAGCTCCAACTGGGTACGATATAACAAATATAAATGGAAAGAAGACAAGGCAGGTACTCTCTATATCACACCTGCACCGGATGCCCAACCATCCCTTTATGATCCACTAAAGGATTCGGAACAGTTGGTACTAAAGGCGGTAAATTTGGGGCTTATGTGTATGGATAAAAAGAATACAAAGGAACAGCTGCAGGATGCCATTATGGATTTTGTTACCTGTTACGGTCTGCTTGGATTTATGACCGCACTTCCTACCACACCGGAATTTATCACCTATGAAGCCGTCTATTTTCCAAAGAACCATTTCATCAAAGAGGAAAGCACGACCACGGAAAACTATCTCTCCTGCTTCTTTCCCTTTGACAAAATTGATTTCTGCAAAAGGGAAATAGAATCCTCATGGAGTACTGACAACATAGAAATGATTGCTCTGATTATGACCATGAAAAACAAGCCACAGGCAGTCCTTATGAGCTTCCAGAAGGAATATGCAGAAAGGTATGACTGGCTTGTAACCCTATTCAAGGACTGGGCATTTACTTTTATGTCAAGTTTTCTGTACTATCAGGACTTCGATATCCTGGATGATATGCAGAAGCAGCTCTACCGTCAGGGCATGGCGGCATTTGGTGGAATTGCACCAATCTACCACATACAACTGCTTGACCGCCCGACGATTGTGTGGGACTTCCACTCCCTGCTACTGGGTGTGCAGATGATGTTTTCCTTTATGATTACAGATGAAAAGTCCACACTGAAGGTATGTAAGCATTGCGGTAATGCATTTGTAGCAGGCAGACCAAACAATGTATTTTGCAGTGCAAAATGTAAGAACCAGTATAATGTGTATAAGAGTCGGGCGAAGGATAAAGACGAAAATAAGTAGTTCCTTATCATCCCTCAACAGAAAGAAGGCTTTTTATGAATACAGATATTACAAAACAGATGGAAATGGTACTGTATAGGACCGAAGATGATAATGTGACCGTCAGTGCCTTAATAAAAGACGAAACAATATGGCTGACACAAAAAGCCATGGCTGAATTATTCGGTATTGACAAATCCGGCATCAGCCGCCACTTGTCAAAAATTTTTGAGACTGGTGAATTAGATGAGTCTTTGGTTGTTGCAAAAATTGCAACACCCAACCCACATGGAAAAACTGCGGATAATATGCAATATTCACCTACTAATTATTACAATCTGGATGCCATCATTTCCGTAGGATACAGAGTAAATTCCATTCAGGCAACCAAGTTCCGTATCTGGGCAACCAATATTCTAAAAGAATATATGATAAAAGGTTTTGCAATGGATGATGAACGCATGAAACAGGGAAAGACAGCTTTCGGCAAAGACTATTTCCGTGAATTGCTGGAAAGAGTCCGTTCCATCCGTGCCAGTGAACGCAGAATATGGCAACAGATAACCGATATCTTTGCAGAGTGCAGCATTGATTATGATAAAGATTCCGATATCACATATCGTTTCTATGCTACCATACAGAACAAATTTCATTATGCCATTACCGGCAAGACTGCGGCTGAAATCGTGTACAATCAGGCTGATCACACCAAAGAGAATATGGGATTAACTACATGGAAAAATGCTCCCGATGGTCGTATTCTCAAATCTGATACACCGATTGCAAAAAACTACCTGAACGAAAAACAAATCCGCCAACTGGAACGTGCTGTCACCGGATATTTTGATTATATAGAGGATTTGATTGAACGGGAGAATGTTTTTACAATGGAAGAATTCTCCAAAAGTGTCAATGAATTTCTTGAATTCCGCAGATATGATATTTTGAAGGATAACGGACGTATTTCTCATAAACAGGCAGTGGAAAAAGCATATCAGGAATATGATATTTTTAATAAGACACAGCCGATTGAATCTGATTTTGATAAGATTGTCAAAGGGTTGGCAAAGGTTGAAAAATAGGATGTTTTTGATACGATGTTAGTGGAAACTGCAAAAGTCCATGGTGAAAGTTACAGCGAAAATATAGCATTAATTGTACAAGATTGATTGGATGAGTCTGGCTTTGGTAAGCTTGTTCAAGAAGAAAAAATAATTCCTTTTCGGGATTGTGTGATTATGATATAATTAAAGATGATAATTTTTTATTTTATGAATAAGGCAAATCGGAATTTGTGACATTTGTAGTGTAGAAATGTGGTGGATATAAATGGAATATTATTTTACATATTTTATAGTGTTCAAAAGTAATGACAATGGTTTTAGTGGACCTATAGTTTTATTTAGAAATTCAGAATCAGCAAAAAAGAATAATAATGGGACAATGCATCTGTTAGATGATGATCTGAATGGAACATTAGGTGCAATAGAGTATATAATGCATTTGCCTAGAAATGAATTTGATGTATATGATTTAGATGAAGAATTTATGGCATCATCATATGATACACCACATCAAATTGTTCTTGTTCCAGATTATGTACTTATTAATCAGAAGATAGATAACATTGCCCCCACCATGTTCATATTAACTGAAGATTGCAGTAAAGATATAAAAAGCAACTGTGAGAAAAGAAATCCATTGCTAGGAACATACTATACTCATGAGTTAAACCAAGAATTGATCAAAAAGCTGTGGGAAAAAATTTGGCTGTCAAAAAGAAAAAATGATTTTGAATTTGATACAGTTAAGGATATTAACAGTCACTTTAGGTTAGAAGGAGAAAAACTAAAAGCATTACCGGCTCTTTATATTAGCCGACAATTTGGAAAAACAAATGATTTACTGTCAGAGATATTCAATTGTAGTGAGGTAGAGAAAAAGTGTATTGAAATACAATGGAAAAATATATCACACCTTAACACCTTGCTTTCAATGAAAAAAAAGGGCATAACTTGTTGGGATGATAAGGCTGAAAAAGTATATGACGATGAGATTGTTAATCAAATGTATAAATTTGATATTAGTGTTGTGATAACTTTCCCCGGTATTCCTAAATCACAAAAAAAGTATGGCTTATCTGCTAGTATATTATCTGAAAATGAAAAACGAGCTATTAGGATAATGGGAGTGCATAGAGCAATTGCACGTGGTGGAATTTTAATGGAATTATCATGTGTAAAAGAAGAACTGTATAAAAAATATGGAGAACTTGAACAAAGATGCAAGGATGGAACAAATAATAAATATATTTGGAAGACATTTAGCGATTTAGGAAAGCTACTTGGTAGTTGCTTTAATAGTTTTCAAATAGAAGTGCTAAAAAGAGCAAAAGATATTACTATATTTTCTGATTTTCCAATAGGATTAGCAATTTTAGAAAATGATGAAGTTCCATTGCAATGTTATAAAAATATTTCTTATAGACCGTTGACCCCATTAACTAGACAATTGCAATTGGAATTACTCAAAAAAAACCAAGTTTATTTAGGAAAAAAATGTAAAGTTGCTATAGCGGAATGCATTATCAATAATGATGAGAATAAATATGTATATCTAATGAGTGATTTGGTGCGTAGTACATTGATTGACATGGAAAAAAAATATGAAGGTTTCTCAGTTGCTTATCAACAAACTTATAGTGTTGAAAGTATACTTAAATTTATTAAGAACAATCAGGACGCAGATATATTATACATTTCAGCTCATGGATATTATAATATCAAACAAAATATGGCTGGGATAATGGTTGGTGAAGAATTTTGGATGGCTTCTGAGGATATCAAGGTACCTCCAATAGTGATCTTAAGTGCGTGTCATTCTAGTCCAAGAGGAATGGGTGCTGTTAACATAGCAGATATGTTTATTCGTAATGGAGCTATTTCAGTTTTAGGAACATTTATTCCAGTAGATGCACATAGAAATTTGATTTTAATGACAAGATTGTTTACGTATATTGTTGAGGCTCAACATAAAAGTAGACAATATAAGACATTAAGTGATGCATGGTGTGGAGTAGTTGCGACAAATGCCATACATGAATTAATGTCTGAATCAAAAAGTTTTAATAGGTGGATGCATGATACAAATAGTAAAGGAAAGCCGAGAATAATTGAATTTCAATTAGAAAGATGCGTTGGAAAGTTGCGGTCAACACATATTTACTCAGATACTATAAAAATCATTAAAGAAATGTTAGCGGAAGAAGGAATGGAAGGAAAGTTTGGAAATATACTTAATACACAAGACTTTTTCCCAGAATCATTCTTTTATCAATTTATTGGATATCCAGAAAATATTTTTTTATATAATGATATTTTTGAAGAAGCGTACAGCAAAACCCTTTTATGATTTTCGTTTTTTATTTATGTGGATAAGATAATCGATGTCTTGATAAATTCAAGTTTATCAAGATGACGACAGACAGGAAACTTGATATTTTTTGCCACAAAAATATCAATATATCTCCCCTAATTCACACAAATTCGGGGAAATTAAAATTTCATGATACATATAAAACAGTTCCGATTTTCTTTCGGATTTCTCCTTTTAGTGAGACAATAATTATTTTTACACAAACTAGCTTATTCGTGGTAGAATAAAACCACAGATAAGCTGGTTGTTTGTTTTGAAAGGAGAATCTTATGAAAACCAAACAACCGGAACTTAACAAAATCACTGCACTCTACGAGAGATTATCCCGTGATGATGAGCAAAGCGGTGACAGCAACAGTATCGTAAACCAGAAAAAG
>CADABQ010000078.1 GCA_902786205.1 uncultured Lachnospiraceae bacterium
GTGCGATCCGGCTACACTTGCAAGGGATATATATCTTTTTGAAGAGCTTGGTTACAAACTACAGGAGGCAGTCCCGGTTGATATGTTTCCGAGAACAACTCACGTCGAGAGCGTGGTTCTGTTGACTAAAGTACATAATTGATAGTGTGAAAATGCTTGAAATATAAGGCTTTTCCGAGGATTTGGATACAAATTCAGGTCCTCGGATTTTCTGCGTTTTAGAGGCTGCAAAGAGATGAATTCTTATAGTTGGATAGACAGAAGTGTTGATTTGGGGTTGGGTAGACAAAAATATTGATACTACCATCATAGAAAACAAATGATTACAAATGACAACAAATAACATTAAATACACTCAAATAGATTGAAAAATTCATAATTTGATGCTATACTCTATAAGTATCATTGCGTAAAAAAGTAGAGAGGTATTTAGCATGGCTGATAGTAATGAAAAATGGATAAACATAGATGAAGCCGCAGAATATTTAGGGGTTAAGCCAGGAACAGTACGTGGATGGCTTAGAAAAGATAAAGGTATTCCAGCACACAAGATTGGTAAACAATGGAAGTTTAAGTTATCTGAACTTGATGCTTGTACTGTGACTCTTGAGGAGTTAAAATTGATTGCTGATGTTATGGGTGTAACGTTTGAGCAGTCGTTTATCTTCCCAAATGGAGAGCAGATAAAAACAAGCAACGAATAGGTGGTGAGTTCTACGGATAGATTTTCAGAGAAGAGCCTTCTTTCACTTGGAGATTATTATGTGTATGGACTCATAGATCCACGCACAAAGCAAATCTTCTATATTGGAAAAGGCACCAAAAACAGAGTTTTTGAACATGAAAAAGAAAGCCTGGGCAGTCCTGATAGTGAGAAGTTGAAACTGAAGACTATCGCGGATATCAAGGATGCCGGACTTGAAGTTGAAAAGATAATTATAAATTCAAACTTAACTGAAGAAGAGGCATTTGCTGCAGAGGCATCACTGATTAATGCATTCAACTATGTTAGTGATGCGGGACTGACTAATATCGTAGCTGGGCATCATTCAGCAGAGGCGTTATCTGTTGATGAGTTTGAAAGAATAAATGGTGCCGTTGAACTTTAAGAAAAAGACATCAAGCACAAAATCCTTGTCATTAAAATAAACAGACTCTACCAGAGAGGTATGGATGAGAAGGTATTATATGATGCTGTTCGTGGTGTTTGGAGAGCATCAAAAGAAAAGGTTAAAACAGTAGAGTATGTTTTCGGTGTATACAATTCTTTGATTGTGGCCGTGTACAAACCGTCGGCGTGGTTTGTATGTAAAGAGGCAAAGGACAGACTTCCAAGACAGGATATCGTTCTGACACCGAAAACTGAAAATAGATTATTCTTCGTAGATGAAAGATATGAACAGGGACTTCCACTTGATGAGAATGAATCATTCTACATTGGAAAGTCGATAGCCGGACTGAAGTTAAACCAGTCGGCACAAAATCCGATTACATATCTGAACCCACAGTAGAGAGAAAAAATTCCAGTTTTCGGAATTAAACAAATTTGCTGTTTGCTGTTATGATGTTGCGTTAGGAGGAAAGTGATTTTGATAGAGAAGGCACAAAAAGAAGATTTAAAGGAAATACTCGAATTGCAATATTTGGCTTATCAAAGCGAAGCTAAACTCTTTGGAGATATGGATATTCCGCCATTAAAACAAACGATAGAGGAAGTGGGCGAAGAATTTGCAAAGGGTACTGTTTTAAAAGTAGTGGATAACAGCGGAGATATTATTGGTTCTGTCAGGGCGTATGAAGAGAACGGAACAGTTTATATCGGCAAATTGATGGTACATCCTAAAATGCAAAAGCAGGGAATCGGTACGCAACTTTTATTGGCAATGGAGAATGAATTTCCGAATTGCAGGTATGAGTTGTTTACCAGTACCAAAAGTATTAGCAACATAAGATTATATGAAAGATTGGGATATAAAATTTTTAAAGAGGAAGCAGTATCTGAGGAACTGCAATTTGTATATTTGGAAAAATGTTAAGAAGCTTTGAATTTGTCGGTATGTAAAAGGTTTTTGACAGTGTTTTCGAAGGTGTGTCAAAGCCTATTGATAGATGATTTTCTATAAATGAGTTATTATCCTTTCAGATGGAGGTCACACATATGGAAATTGAGAAGAAATTAAAAGAAGCAAGAACAAATGTTGGATTGACACAAGAACAGGTTGCAGAGAAAATTATGGTTTCAAGGCAAACCATATCAAATTGGGAAAATGGAAAATCCTTGCCTGATATTGTTAGCATTTTGAACTTGAGTGACCTTTATCAAATTAGTTTAGATGAACTATTGAAAGGAGACACAAAAATGAAAGAAAAGATTGAGAAGGATGTAAAGGTTGCGAAAGATAATAAGAGATTAATATTAACAACAGCAATTTTGTTAGTTGTTGTTGCGATAATTTATTTGATTAGTGCTTTCGTGGGTGGTGTTTTTTATGACTTCTGTGAGGCTGCTATAAGATGGGTAGTGTTAGGCATTGGTGTTGCGTTTGCCCTCACATATATGAGTCAAAAAGACAAGGTTATTTCTGAGAAAAAGGGAGTGTAAACTTCCGATTTAACTCGCCAAGGAGGTATTCACATGTGTGGACTTACAACTGATTTATAAAAAAAATAAATCGGAGGTATATATGAATTACATTATAAGAAAATTAAGACAATCCCAGTTTGTAGGGATGATATAAAATTCCAGTTTTCGGAATTAAAATGAATTGATGGAGCATAATATATGGTTTTACTTGTGATAGATGCACAGATTTGGCTTACAAATAAAGATCTATATTGTTATGAGAGATTTGTTAACGGAACAAAAAAGGTTATAGAAGCAGCTCGCGAGAATAACATAGAAGTTATTTATGTGCAACATGATGATGGACCGGGAACCGGTTTTTCAAAGGATGATGCTGAATTTGAAATCAATCAGTAGTTCTATCCTCAAGAAGGTGAGAAACGATACATAAAGACAGTAAGTAGTGCTTTTCAAGGAACTGGATTAAAGGAGTACCTTAAAGATGAAGATACGGTTGTTGTCGTAGGATTATTAACAAACTTCTGTATGGATGCCACAATAAAGTCTGCGTTTGAAATGGGGCTCAAGGTAATTATCCCAGAGGGAACAAATACTACTTTTGATAATCCGTATATGGACAAAGAGAAAACTTATAAATATTATAATGAATTTATGTGGCCGAGAAGATTTGCAGAATGTATTTCGGTTGAAGAAACTATTCAGAAAATGAAGAAACGATAACAAATTAGAATTTGTAGGGGTGAAAACATAATGGCATCAAGTAAAGAATACTTAGATTTTATATTAGAACAATTGTCAGAACTAAATGACATTACACATAAAGCAATGATGGGAGAATACATCATTTATTATCGTGGCAAAATTATTGGTGGTGTTTACGATGATAGATTTCTTGTAAAGCCTGCAAAATCAGCAATAAAGTTAATGCCAAATGCCGAGTATGAATTGCCATATGATGGAGCAAAGGAAATGCTATTGGTCGATGAGCTGGATAATAAAGAATTTTTGGTAGAATTGTTTAATGCCATGTATGATGAATTACCTACTCCAAAGGTTAAGAAAAAGAAGTAAACAAATCCCAGTTTGTAGAAATAGATAAATTTGAATTTACCGCTGTTAAAAAGGGTATCGGCAGAAGCATTTCATATGAAAAGAACGGAAAAAAAGCAGAGGATTTCAGCACCCCGGACTCAGAAAATGTTATCGAGCTTAACGGAATGAAAAGCGAGCTTGTAATTTGCAGAAATGAATAGAATTAAAAAATACAAAAAGGAGATGTCAGCTGTGAATCATACAGATAAAGCACAGAAATATTTCAGTAATAATTTCAACTGTTCTCAGGCTGTTTTTACAACCTTTGCAACGGAAATGGGTTTAGATGAGGAGCTTGCACTTAAAATTGCGACAACATTCGGCGGCGGTGCCCGCAAGGGAGAAATGTGCGGAGCAGTTTCAGGTGCCTTAATGGTATTAGGATTAAAATACGGTCATTGTCATTCGGAAAATGATGAAGAAAAGGGAAGAGCCTATCAGATTTCAGAGGACTTTATGAATCGCTTTATTCAAAAAAACGGCACTGTTGTATGCAGGGAGCTTTTAGGATATGATCTGTCTGAACCGGAGGATATGAAGAAGATAAAAGAATTGAATCTGTTTAAAACCACCTGTACGGAAATGGTTAGATGTGCAACAGAGATTGTAGATGAAATGATTAAGGAATTGGGATAAATATGAAAATCGAAACTAAAAGACTGACAATTGCCAAATTTACTATGGATATGGCGGAAGCCGTACATAAGGAGTCGCTGGACGAGGACAACCGCCGTTTTGTCCCCGATGAGGTGTTTGAAACTGTGGAAGAAGCGGCGGAAACCGTAGAATTTCTGATGGGTGTATATGAAAACGGCAACGGTCCGCTTGTGTATCCTGTCACGCTGAAAGACGGTACATACATCGGCTATGTGCAGGCTGTTCCCTTTGATGACGGCACTTGGGAAATTGGCTACCACATTGGCAAAAATTACACCAAGCAGGGTTACGCTACCGAAGCAGTAAATGCCTTTCTGCCTGTGATTATGAAGAAAATCGGCATTACAGAAATGACGGGCATATGCCTTGCAGAGAACCTTTCATCCGTCAAGGTTATGGAGCGTTGCGGATTTGCAAAACTTTACGAAGGAATAGGTAATTATCAAGGTGAGCAGAGAGAAATCTGCAGATTTGTATATTACCTCTCTCCAAAAGATATTGTGGTGAAGTTTTTTGAGGACGGCTATACTAACAAAAACTATGATTTTGTAATGACCTGTGTGGCTGAGAATTACATTGACCACAGTCCTGCATCGTCAAGAAGTAACGTAGATGCCGTTGGAATTTTGAAAATTGTTGCCCACCAATTCTCCAATCTGAGTGTAAAGGTGCTGGATGTTTTTGCAGAGGGTGGAATGGTTGCCACTCGTGTTCTCTATGATGGTATTCACTCCGGCACCTGTATGGGTATTCCGGCTACAGGAAAGCATATTAGCTTTGAGGCATTGGAGAACTTTAGGGTTGTGGACGGCAAGATTGTTGAATCATGGGGCTATTGGCCAGATAAAGAAATTGAAGCGAAACTTCGATAAATTTCAGTAAGCCAGTGTGTTTAACTGAGAGACGAATTTGAAGTTTATGGAGAGAATGAAAATGAGTGAAAGACCAGATTTGAATAAGGAATTAGATGGAAAAACTTTTCGAAGTTTTTATTATTTGAAGGAAGAATTAGTTGGTTTTTGTAGGGAAAACAATCTGCCTGTTTCGGGTGGAAAGATTGAGCTTACAGATAGAATTGCCTGTTTTCTTGATACGGGAAAGGTATTAGAAACTTCTGCAAAAAGAAAAGCAACAATAGATGTTGGATTAATTACAGAGAATACACTAATTGAATCCAATATAGTATGTTCCGAAAAGCATAGAGCCTATTTTAAAGAAAAAATAGGTAAAAGTTTTTCTTTTAATGTTTTGTTCCAGAAGTGGTTAAAGAGCAATGCTGGAAAGACTTATGGTGATGCAATTAATGCATATTATCAGATTTTAGAAGAAAAGAAAAAGGGTAAAACAACGATTGGTAAGCAATTTGAGTATAATACATACATCCGAGATTTCTTCGAAGATAATCAGGGAAGAAGTTTGGATGAAGCTATTACATGTTGGAAATATAAAAAGAGTTTGCAAGGACACAATCGTTATGAAAAGTCTGACCTTGTTGCGTTAGACTGATAAATCCCAGTTTGTAGGGATGATAAAAATTCTTATTTTGATGTGAAGGAGAAATGTAAATGGCATTTGATTTTAAGAAAGAATATAAAGAGTTCTATATGCCAAAGAACAAACCAGAGATAGTTACTGTTCCAAAGGCAAATTATATTGCGGTAAGAGGAAAAGGTAATCCAAATGAAGAAGGTGGAGCATATCAGCAAGCTATAAGCATTTTATATGCTGTAGCCTACACACTTAAGATGAGTTATAAGACCGATTATAAAATAGACGGGTTCTTTGAATATGTTGTGCCACCACTTGAAGGCTTTTGGTGGCAAGATAATGTTGATGGTGTAGATTATTCCAACAAGGATACTTTTAATTGGGTTTCAGTAATAAGACTTCCAGAGTTCATAACAAAGCATGATTTTGATTGGGCTGTTGAAACGGCAACGAAAAAGAAGAAGTTGGATTGTTCATCTGCAGAATTCCTCACTATTGATGAAGGTTTATGTGTTCAGATTATGCATTTGGGTCCTTTTGATGATGAACCAGCTACAGTTGAAATTATGAATGCATATCTTGAACAAAATGGGTATGCGAATGATATGAATGATAAGAGACTACATCATGAGATATATCTATCGGATGCGAGAAAAGTTGCTCCAGAA
>CADABQ010000079.1 GCA_902786205.1 uncultured Lachnospiraceae bacterium
CAATTATACCAAATCAGATGGTTTCATGCTATTTTTATGCCAGTTATTATTGAATTTTCAAGGTGCATAGGCACTTATTCAAGTGCGAAGTTTGAGTTTTTTACTTTTTATTTACATTTTTGTTACCACTATTTCTTTTATTTTCTAATAATTGTTCTGAGCATCAGTGTTTTATAATGTGTCAGACAAATCCGGCTATCGTCTTTACCATAAGTACCACCAGAACTGCGGATAAAGCTACATATAATAATCCTTTTTTTCTGTAGGCAAAAAATAATCCAGTCACAGTTCCGGCAATGCCTGAGCAAATATCATTTGTGGAATATATAATCATTGGAAATGTCATGCATCCAAGCACAGCATACGGAATATAATATAAAAATGATGATATAAATCTATTTTCTATCTTTTTTCTGACCAAAATTAATGGCAACACTCTGATTAAATATGTAACACTTGCCATTACAAACAAATAAAGTAAATATTTTGAACTATTCATCTCTTTACTCCTGCATACCCTTTCCTTATCTCTACTCCTTTTGCTCTATTGGATGCAGCACAGCTCCTATCACCGCTGCCGACACAGATGCAATAATTATCACAAACCCTTGTGAAATGTGCTTTCCAAGTGGTGTATAGTAAAAAATCACACTGACAAAGACTGCCATTAAAATAACATTTGTCACCTTTTTATCTTCTCTCCCCACCGGTATTATAATTGCAAGAAACATAGCATATATGGCTATCCCAAATGCCTCCGACAAAATTGTAGGAAGAATACTTCCAAGTGCTGCACCTCCCAGTGTTCCAAGAGTCCATGCTAACCATGGAATAATGATAAGTCCATACATATAATTTCTTCCAACTGTTTTATTATTTCCAACAGCCACTGCAAATATTTCATCTGTCACTCCAAACCCAACCAGCATTCTTTCAAAAACGTTCATTGACTTATCTGCTTTCTGTGAAAGTGATACTGACATGAGTGCATATCTTAAATTGATGACTAGCTGTGTCATCGCCATCTCTATAAGACCTCCTCCTGCTATCATGATGTCAAGCCCTGCAAATTGCCCTGCCGATGTCACACACGTAAAAGAAATCATCACTGCCTGAAGAATTGATAATCCGCTTGCTACTGCGGTGAGTCCAAAGGTAAAACTTACCGCGATATATCCTAATGCAATCGGTATTCCATCCTTTAGTCCTTTTATAAATAGTTTCATCTTACTATCCTCTTGTAAAATATAAATTATTATTGGAAACGTAATTTTCTAATTTCACATCTGAATATTTTATCATATTATGACGTTGGGGTCAAAAAGTATTTTGACCCCTTGATTCTTACGATTGCTTATAGGAAGTTTTGTTGTTTCTTAACCTAAATCAAAGAAATTGTTTCATTTTTCGGCTGGTGTGTCTTTTCCAATTCGGTTATCCTGCATACAGGTACGTTTCGTTTCATAACCTCATCATATGCTATTTTAATAACTCCCGTAACACTAATCCAGTCTTTATTTTCTATTTCATAAGCTTTAAAATAGCTGCAAATTAAGCCAATAAATGTCATATCAGCTTCACAGATGCCGCCTCTGATTGTTGAAAAGGTTGCCATTAAAAAAGAGATACCAGGTATCTGCAAACCTAATATCCCTTTACAGTTATAATCAACCTAAATCTATTATTTTATATCTCAATTCTTTCTATCCTACAGGAATGCTCCTTTGTCTTCTCGTCGTAATTGATACCGACAAGCACCATCTCCCCTACATATCCGTTCAAAATAGTCGGATAGTTTCTTTCTTTGATTTGCTCGATAGCACTTTCGCTGCTCTCATTCCATTTCAATTCTACTATCATTGCCGGAAGAGATGTATCACGTTTTGGAATAAACACGACATCGGCTATTCCTTTGCCTGTTGGTAACTCTTCTACTTTCATGTAATAATCAATGCATATGATGTAAGCAAATTTTATTACATATCGGAGGGATTGCTCATTGTTGTAAAACATCGGAGCATAGTTCGTTTCACGCACACGCTCTATCGTTTCGGCTACTGCTGTTTCATTGCCGCTTAAGGTATCTTGTAGGAGTTTTTCAGAAGCTATGACAAGCTCACTCAACCGCTTATTGCTCGGACGCTTTATTAAACGTTTAAATTCTAAACGCAATTCTTCGTTGGGAATACGTGCCTGTGATGTTTCACCATTGTAAACCAAATATCCTAAATGAAGCATCAGCGTCAGAACATCATCACTTGAATTAAATGTTTCGAAGTCGTTCTCAAAATCATCCGTATATACTTCGACAGGTTCTCCTGCGATAAGCCGCAGTATTTTGTCCTGCAAACCGTCCATATTCATTCCGACATATGTTTTTAAAGATTCTGCTTTTGATGTTTTCCGCCAATATGATTTATAAGCTTTCCTTTTAATTGCCTGCATAACTGAATACGGATTATAAACAGAATGGTAACTTCCAAATGCATAACCGTCATACCATTCCTTTGCCTTCAAGAAATCCATTCCATATCTTTCACAAAGCTTTTTTACTTCATCTTCTGTAAATCCTGTGTAAGGAGCAAACTCTCCTGCATCAAGAACAGAATACTCATCAAAATCAGAAACTGCCGATTCGGAGCCGTCTTTTTTTATGGGTAAAATACCCGTCATATAAACTGCAGCAAAGATCTTCGATGTTGTATTACTGCTTTTAAAAAGCATTCTTAAGAATCTCAAATACTCTTGTGTTATTTGTGGTGTTTCTCTAATAGGAGCGTCCCACTCATCAATTATCATTATAAATTTTGGCTTACCTGCTTCTACTGCATTTATCAATGTTTGATCGAACGTAGAGCCTTTCTTTACATCGTTATATTCCGAAAGCAGTTCAACCGTAATGTTTTCTTCTATGAACGACATAAGTATTTCCGGGGTTACCTTGCCAAGAAGATTTGACATATCCAGATAAATTACATTATACTTATTTAAATGTATTTTATAATTGTTTTCTGCTCCGATCTCCAAATTATGAAATAAACCATGGGAATCGCAAGAATGGTCATAGTATGCACATAGCATCTTTGCAGCAATTGATTTTCCAAATCTTCTCGGACGACTTATGCATATCAACTTGTTCAGTGTATTTATTCTTTGGTTGATAAGCTCTATCATACCTGTTTTGTCGATATATCCGCTATCCAGTATTTCTGCAAATCCGCCATTGCCAGGGTTAAGATATGTTCCCATGCTATACTCTCCTTTCCAATTTTCCGATAATCTTATTTTACCATATCTAAGCAGTTGATATCAACCCATTTTGAATGTAAAATCCGCAGTTCAATCTATTTTTCTCCCTCTCTGTAGAGTAATAACACTTTGTCTTGTTTCGACAGATATATACTGGTCATTTCAAATATTTTGCAAAAAATTTCTCCAGCTTATCAAATGGAATCGCGCCTTTTCCGCCGCCATCATACAAATCTGTATGTACAGCATCCGGAATAATAAGAAGTTGCTTGTTGTCTGTATATTTACTGTCTTTTGTCATGGCTGCGTATGCATCTTTTGAGAAATAGCAGGAATGTGCTTTTTCACCATGCATGATAAGCACTGCACTGCGTATCTCGTTTGTATACTGAAGGATCGGCTGATTCATAAAGGACTCACATCCGATTACATTCCACCCGTCATTTGAGTTAAGTGACCTTGCGTGATATCCTCGGTCTGTCTTGTAATAACTGTAATAATCCTTTACAAAGAACGGCGCATTCTCCGGAAGCGGATCTACTACACCGCCGCCAAGTTTATATTCCCCGGCTCTCAGGTCTTCCAGTCTCTGTGCACACATAGCTTTTCTCTTTTCATAACGTGCTTCTTCACTGGCTTCGCTGTCAAAATATCCATTGGCATTCACTCTCGTCATGTCATACATAGTGGACGCTACAGTCGCCTTGATCCTGGTATCAAGCGCAGCTGCATTAAGAGCCATCCCTCCCCATCCACAGATACCGATGATGCCGATGCGATCCGGATCAACTTTTTCGTTCAGAGAAACGAAATCCACCGCAGCCATGAAGTCTTCGGTGTTGATGTCGGGAGATGCCATATATCTTACATTTCCGCCACTCTCACCTGTGAAAGAAGGGTCAAAAGCAATCGTCAGAAACCCCCTCTCAGCCATTGTCTGTGCATAGAGTCCGCTACATTGTTCCTTAACAGCACCGAAGGGACCACTGACGACGATTGCCGGAAGCTTTCCTTCCGTATTTTTCGGTACATACATATCTGCTGCCAGTGTGATTCCATAGCGGTTTACAAAAGTTACCTTGCTGTGTTCTACCTTATCGCTCTGTGGAAAAGTCTTATCCCAATCCTGTACAAGTGTCAGATTCTCTTTTTTCATGGTCATTGCCATCCTTTCTTATTTTATTGTAGTTTTGTCTGTGATCCTAATCAGGTAATCCATCCTGTCTACTCTTTGCTGGCTTTCATACATTTCATATAAGCAGACAGTCTTTTCTTTCATCCATCATTCTATCCTCGAAGTTTTTATATCAACACTCTCTTGTGCTGCTTATAGATTCCATTATAATGGACTTGTATTTTGTTTCGCTAATGGTTATAATGAATATCATGTTATTCTATTTGTGAATATCACTAATAATGAGGAGGTGGTTTTCTATGGAAATCCGCACACTGAGGTATTTCCTTGCGGTTGCAAGGGAAGAAAACATGACAAAAGCAGCTGACATTCTTCATGTCACGCAGCCGACATTATCAAAGACATTAAAAGCACTAGAAGATTATCTCAGGAGGTGACCTGTATTTCGGACTTGCAGAATCCTATCAGATCAGATACCTAGCCAAAGAGATCCACATTTTGAAGAAAAAATATTCAGGGCTGAAATATCACATCACCAGCGGAGACACGGAACAGGTTACTGAGAAACTCGATAAAGGACTGTTGGATTTCGCAGTAATATGTGATACACCGGACTACCGGAAATATGACTATCTCGAATTTCCGAAAGGTGATATCTGGGGAGTCATTATGCCCAAAGATGCCCCACTTGCCAAAAAAGAGACCATCAAAGCGGATGATCTCATTGGTCTGCCACTTTTTACTTCCGAGCAAGGATGGGAAGGAGATATTAAAAAGTGGGCTGGCAAAACCTATGAAAAGCTGCATTTGGAAGGCTCCTTCCGCCTGGCTTATAACGCTTCCATGTTTGTAAAAGAAGGTCTTGGTTTCCAACTATCCTTTGAACACATTGTAAATACCGCTCCGGAAAGTGGCCTTGTATTCAGACCTCTTTATCCCAAGTTAGAAACAAAGTTATTTCTGATATGGAATAAGTATCAGACCTTTACTCCGATTGCGAATAAATTCCTATCACAGGTCAAGACGCATTTTTTATAAACCTGTAGGGCAAGCAGTACATTATCTCCCACTTTGGCAAGCTCTGTCTGCAGATTATTTGCTGCCGCCTTTTCTCCAAAATAAACCTTAAAAGGATAACTATAGGTAAACGTGTTCATAAAACAAAACCTCCTATGCCAATATCCGCCGGAAGACCTGCTCTTCGAGTGGATATGTTCTTCTCTATGCTTGTAAACTCTTAAGCCACTTTGAAACAGCCGCTGCAGGACCGTTTTTTGCATCCCGCATCTCAACCGGAAGGCCGTTTACTACTGTTGCTTTCGGCTCCAGTTCACGGATTGTTTCATAGGTTCCGCCATCTCCGGAACCCATATGCGTATTGAATGGAATTATGGTCTTCCCCGAAAAATCGTACTTGTCAAAGAATGTATAGATGATCATCGGAAAAGTATACCACCATATGGGATAGCCAATGTAAATGCGGTCATACGAATCAATATCAATTTCATTTTTAATTGCAGGCCGCTGATCCTCATCATGCTCTTTCTTCGCAAGACGAGCCAAGGCGTTATAATGATCCCTGTTGCTATCATATGGGATAGCAGGCTTTATCTCTGCAATATCTGCACCGATCTGTTTTGCGATTTCTTCTGCTACGATTTTTGCTGTACCATATACCGAAAAGTAAACCACCAGTTCTTTTGCCATTTCCATTACCTCTCTCTTACAGATCCGGTTGCAGTTCCATCTTTGAATACTGGGCTATCAGTTCCGCCGTTGCAGTGTAGTAACGCATTCCTTTATCTACCTTTGCAATTTCAGACATATCTTCATCTGTCAGCTCAAAATCAAAAATATCAAAGTTGTCACGGATATGGTCGGGATTTTTGGAACCTGGGAAAATCACATTTCCGCGCTGGATGTGCCAACGTATAAAGTTATACTTAAATATGTACAATAAATATTAAATAAGAATGTACAGATGTTATGATATATGAGTTACAAGGAGGAACTCATAATGATATTAA
>CADABQ010000080.1 GCA_902786205.1 uncultured Lachnospiraceae bacterium
TTCCACTACCTAACCGAAAAGCAAAAGTCGCCAAATCGGCATAAATAAAGGAGTTCGGGGATTTTTTACCCACAATTATCCCCGAAGAGCCTAAAATATATCCTTAATGTCAAGCACACAATTATAGATGATGTAAAAATGTTTGATGATGATTCTATTGTATTTTATGTTCATCCATCAAAGGTTCAGCAGTGTCGTTGTGGTATTTGCGGTCGCAAATCTCCATACTATGACGCTGGCAGAGGATATCGTTTATGGCGTACTACAGATATCGGTTTGCACCGAGCAGAAATCTGTGCTGACTCCTATCGTGTTAAATGCCCTGAACATGGTGTCGTTACTGCTTATGTTCCATGGGCTAGACACGAATCTCGCCATACCCATGACTTTGAACATACAGTCACTTGGCTTGCAATGAACTGTTCTAAATTAGCGGTTTCTCGTTTTATGAGAATATCCTGGAACACCGTAGGTCCAATGATTAGTCGCGTTCGTAACGAATTAGATACCAATCCTGAAAATAGATTTGATAACCTTGAAAAGATAGGTATTGACGAAACTAGTTACCGCAAAGGACATAAGTATATGACAGTCGTTGTAAATCATGATACAGGTAAAGTTGTATGGGTTGCACCTGGTCATGGAAAAGAAGTATTAACATCATTCTTTTCTCTGCTTACAGAGGAACAACGTAATGCTATAAAGGTTGTTTCTGCTGATGGTGCAAAATGGATTGCATCGTGCATTGAGGAGTATTGCCCTAATGCTGTTCGACGTATCGATCCCTTTCACGTTGTAGAATGGGTCAATGAAGCGCTCAGTAAGGTTCGTATTGATTCATGGAACGATGCAAAAAAGAATGCTGCTCCAGCACCAAAGCGAAAAGTTGGAAGACCACCCAAAGGGACTGCTCCAAAGGATACAACTGCATCCGAAATCAAAGGCTCAAAATATGCGCTAGGAAAGAATCCAGAAAACCTTACAGCAAATCAACAAGCAAAGTTAGAGCTAATTGCAAAGACAGACAAACGACTATGGCGTGCATATCAATTAAAGGAAGAACTGCGTACCGTATTCAAACTTGATAAAGAAACTGGACAAAAGCAACTTAATCATTGGATAAAATGGGCACAACACTGTCGCATCCCTGCATTTGTAGAACTTCAACGAAAAATCCGAAGACACTATGATGCAATACTGTCCACCTTGGAGAGTGGTATATCCAATGCACGAATAGAAGCTGTAAACAACAAAATCAAACTGTCTATACGTATGGCATTTGGATTCAGAAACATAGACAACATGATTGATATGATCATGTTAAGATGCTCTGATTTGGAGGTTCCACTTCCGTGGAGTTGGTAATCATTCTGCCATTCAAAGGATATCAGACAGATATATCAGCAGCAAGGGAGCTAACGCTACACTTCGTGTAAACCCTTGCTCCTAATATATCTGCCTGATCAAATGGTAATTAAGGCAGAATAAGTGATAAAATATGACCTGAGGCAGTCATATTTCTTTCACACAAGGTGATGATGCCTCAAAAAAATTACATTATTGTTACGTCCAACATTTTATATTATGATTATGCATATCGGCTTGTGAACTACCCCGAAGCTAAAGCTTCGGGGTAGTTCACTCCATTTATTCTGACTACTTTCTACACCTTGAAGGGTGGGAGGTTCATTCTTTAAAGAAAATTTCCATTTCTTTAAAAGAAAGTTTCGATTTTTACCACTCAGCCTATCTGTCCTTATGTGGGTCGTTACGTCGGATGAGATATGAAGATTGTATATTTTTGAAAGACAAATTGTCTTTACTGAGGTTTAGTTCAAACCTCTTTATTATAGTATGGAAGAATTTTTTTCAAAATCGACTTTTTTTGTCCTATTTTTTATATCACCATATTTTGGTTTGCTGTTTTTATTAAATAAGAATCTAAAAGCTTTCAACTCCCAATACTTTAATAGGGGTAGTATGATATAAAACTGTTCCATTTCCTAACATTCCACCAGTGTTATATCCCCAACAATATAAATCTCCATTAGTTGTAATTGCCGCACTATGATCACAATTTGAAGAAATAAAATTAACATCACTTAATATTTTAGTTGGTGAAATTTGATCTTCAAATGTAGTACTTCCGTTTGCAACTTTTTTTCCCCAACAATATAAATCTCCATTGGTTGTGATTGCGGAACTATGACTATATCCTAAGGAAACAGATTTTATATTACTTAATATCTTAATTGGCTTAGTTTGATTTGTAGTTGAGTAATTACCTATCTGTCCATTAAGATTATACCCCCAACAATATAAATCTCCATTAGTTGTAATTGCCGCACTATGATCCGTACTTAAATCAATTGATTCGACATTACTCAATACTTTAGTTGGTATATGTAAATCTACAGATGTACCATTACCTACTTGTCCATAAAAGTTACGTCCCCAACAATATAAATCTCCATTGGTTGTGATTGCTGCACTATAATCGTCACTTAAAGAAACGGATTTAACATTGGTTAATACTTTAGTAGGAGTGTTCTGAATTGAAGTTGTTCCATTTCCTATCTCTCCAAATGAATTACATCCCCAACAATATAAATCTCCGTTGTTTGTAATTGCTGCACTATGATAATCACCTAAAGATATAGATTTTACATCAGTTAATATTTTAATAGGAAAAAGCTGATCCACTCTTGTATCATTTCCAATTTGTCCATGCGAATTAGCTCCCCAGCAATATAAATCTCCACTAGTTGTAATTGCTGCACTATGATGAAGCCCCAATGCAATGCTTTTTACATTATTTAATACCTTTACAGGAGTAACTTGATCTGTTGTCGTCCCATTTCCAACTTGTCCATTTGAATTATTTCCCCAACAGTACAAATCTCTACTAGTTGTAATTGCTGCACTATAATGACAACCTAAAGAAATAGATCTAACATTGGCCAACACTTTAGTAGGGATAGTTTGATGCACTTTTGTTCCATTTCCTACTGCACCTTTAGAATTATATCCCCAACAATATAAATCTCCATTAGTTGTGATTGCTGAACTGTGAAATTTACCTAAAGAAACCGATTTTACTTTCGTATCTACATCCAAACCTTGCATTTCAGATGGATTATCATCAGATGGTAATATCTCTGGCATATTTGCATTTTTATCTTCAACATTCATAGGGTCAAAAGCAAATATTATCCGGCTAATATTATTATTGTCATCAAACGTTATTTCTAAAAAATGATAATATATATGTTTTACTTCATATATTCCTTTATCTGAATTTAATTTCATGTCTTTTGTTAACCAATGGTTAATACACCATCTATAAGATGATGTAGGAGTACTTTGTAAATATTTTTCCTCTTCGGGTCTATAAGCCCATGCACCTAGCGATAAAGGATCATTGTGTTGATCATAATTATAATCTTTTGATTCATAAACACGAAATTTTGGTTCACCGCATATATCATACACCTGTTTCTTAGTAGAGTAAAAAGATAAATCTCCATAGAATTCGATATCTGAATTTGTTGTAAAGATAAACGCATCAATAATTCCATCCTTAATTTGAATATCTGAGTCACCTGTATTCACAATAGTTATTTTTGCTAGACGTTTTCCTTTGGAATTATATATATATGTTTTTATGCTTTTTGTCTCAGGAGAAAGCAAGGCGTTATCTGAAATATCTATTTTAAAACCTAAATTCAATAATTCAGACACAGATATTGGAACGGTTATCCTTTTCCCTTCTAAGTAGAAGGTATCATAAGAATCAATTGTCTCATTTTTCTCATCAGTCACTTTATATGTACACGTATCCGTCTTTTGCATGTTCTCTATGTGACATGTGCCTTTCAATGGACTGTTTTCTTTAGTGTATATCTCCCAGGTTTTCTTTAAATCGAATTTATCTCCAAGAAGACTGCCATCACCAACATTTATGTTACCGTATAGATAATATGCCAGATTGACGCATGTCAATATTTCGTATGCGGTGTACTTATCATTTCTTATATGTAATGTCGCATCCCCGTGTAGTCCCCATTTTGTACTTACGTTATATAGAGGCCTTGGGTCTTCTTTGCCAAATATCTCCATCATTCCTTTCATCCAGTACATTCCAAGTTGCATTTTGGCGCCTATATCAACATCTGCATCAACAGCAGCATTGAAACTTGGCTCGCAACTTTTTTCAATATAGAATTGTCCGTTATAATATTGCATGCCAATATTGTTTGCAAGCTTCAGGTTCATTGTTACTTGACCGTTTACGCTTGTTTCCAAATAAACTTCAAGGTTTATTGAAAATCCTCCCTGAAGATTTACAGGAATATCACCGATTTTTTTAGAAAAATCCTTATTTGCCTTGTAATCTGTGTTAAAAGAAAGAACATTTGGTAATCCAATATAAATTTCATTGACTCCTTTTTTGTTAAAATCAATATTGTATTTCAGTTCTTCTAAATAAAATGATACAGTTGTCTCGATTTCCTTTACTGTGTATTTGATCATAGTCTTATCTTTTAAGTTTACCTGTCCGGAAATTGCCTTTTTCATACTGTTTTTGCTTATATTTTCGCCTGTTATCACTTCAACAGTAGCCACACCATCAACGGCAGTTATCCCATCGATATCAGCTTTGGCTTCTCCTTCAATATCTACTGTTTCCACAAAGTCTGAAATGTCATCTGGTATAGTTCCTGTTACTATCCTGCTTTTTCCATCTGGAGAAAGAGAAGTAGATGAGATTGTCATAGCAATACCCTCGGAACAGCCATCTGCTGGTGGCAGTACTATCTTATCCCCCTCAGAAACTTTGTCGATTGATGTTCCTGCCGGAATATTTACTGTATAAGTATTATTTTGTTCACTAATAGTGTAATCTGTTACGTTATTTTCGGTTTTTACTTCCTCATTATATTCAACGATATCTTTGTGCTTTGTATCAATTTCACGACTTGCCATAATATCAGACACGATATTTTCTGCATTTTGCTTTTCTTCCTTGGTAATAGCTTTTGTTGGAAGGAATTTGTTGTCAGAAAGCTTTAATAATTCTAGTTGTACGGCAATAGCATCTTCAACTGAATATAATAAATCCGATTTATCGTTATAATTAATTTCCGTTTCATTTGTGGCGAAGCCAATCGATCTGACCGCCGTTACCGCTAAAAACTCTCTATCTGCCGCTGCGCTAGGATTGAACGCACCACCCTGGCAAGGAATGATACCATATTTTACTGCAGTTTCAATCATTTTAGCGTTTTTATCATCTGCTATATCAGTAAAACTGTATAGAATATCCCCATTTTCATTATATTGGAACGATTCTTCGTGTATTTCATAACCTGATAATTTCATGATTGTAGCAATCCATTCTGATTTAGTGACATCGATTTGCGTATCTGAAGATGGTTTCTTGGTATCACTAGTGATATCTTTATTTTCTTCTGAGGAAGCAGATGTTACTACGGGCGAATAAGCTGGAGAAGATGAGGTTCCTGATGAATCTACATTTTCTGTTATTGAGATTTTTATATTCTTTTTGATTTTTTGCTTCTTTATACTCTTGCCTTGGGTGTAAATGGTAATTTTACTCGTTCCTACTTTTCGGGCTAAGATGTTGATTTTATTTTTTTGTATGGTTACTTTAACATTAGAATTGGAGGTTTTTGCAGTAACTTTTTTACTTACTTTTCCTTTAGCGTTAACCTTATAGAATATTGATCCACGCTGACCAACATTAAGGTTCAGTGATTTTTCTGATAAAGATAATGATTTGACATATTTCTTTGGCGTCTGCGCAGCAAAAACATTGCTAGGACTAATATTACTGATGATCATCGCAAAAACTAAAACAATAGATAGTATCCTAAATTTCTTTTTCATAGTGAATCCCCCTCATTCTGATATAACCAGCTATCCACTCAATTTATGGATAGCTGGTTATATAGTTATTTAAATTCTCTTACCTTTTGCCTAATCCAGCATTCTTCAAAAGATTATTGTAAATAGCCTTTTTCGAAGTTGGAAGTTTGATCTTTACTTTCTTAGGCAGTCCCCAAAATGCTTTCTTTTGTACCTTCTCTAATTTCAAAGATTTGATCGTAATTTTTTTCAGTTTGGTATTCTTGTAAAAAGCATAGGATCCAATATATGTCACATTATTTCCAATAGTCAGAGATGTGATCTTTTTATTGTTCTTAAATGCACTTTTTCCAATACCAGCGACTTTATATGTAATACCTTCATATTTTACCGTTGCCGGAACAGATACTGATTTGATATTGGACTTTTCGATCGCTACTAATTCAACA
>CADABQ010000081.1 GCA_902786205.1 uncultured Lachnospiraceae bacterium
GTTTTTGAACGAACGAATGTTCTTTTGAATGTAAACATACCCCCTCTTTTTTATTTTCTCTGGTGATAAAAAGTGTAATAATGACGAGTTGCAAATACAACATATTTGCAACTTTACATAATATAAAATAGACAAGTGTCTATTTTACTTATTTTTACAAAATAGACAATTGTCTATTTTGTACGTTCGTAAATATAAAAACTACTACACATAGTTTTCAAAACTACATGCTGATCATGCTGATCAAGCTGATCAAGCTGATCTGACTGATCAAGGCTCTGACTGATCAAGGCAGCCGGCAGCCAAGCAAAAAACAATAGCATTAGCATATATATCATTTTTTATTCATTGTCAGATTTTTCACAAAATCAATATGCAATTCATAATTCATTAATGATAGTAGTTTTTTCATATCGTTTTTGTATTAGTATCAATCACACACAAGTTTTTTCAATTCGTTGACTAACTGATCATTATTTTCACATATAAACATTCTTCTTTTATACTCTGATCTATAACGATCTTATAACTTTATTCAGTCTCTTTTTTTAATATCAATGATCAAATCACAATTAACAGCGTCACACAACTTTTCTAAAGTATCTAATGTAATGTTTGACTGTTTGCAATTTAATAAGTTGCTAACAGTTTGCTTACTTTTTCTCATCTTATTAGCAATATCATTATTGCTGATATCGTTATCAATCTTGACGTGTTCAATTAGTTTCATTATATCTTTTAAATTATTATTATATATCATTTTTTTAATTCACTCCGGTTTTTATAATTTTTCTGATATTATAATTCAAATGTACATTTTTTTCAATACTAATATTTTTATTATAAACATTGTACAAATTGCACAATAAACAGTATTGATATTTGTATACTTTTAAGTTTAAAAAGTATTGAAATATCAATACAAGTATGATATACTATATACAAGTTAAGGAGGTAACCACTTCCAAGACTTGGCTAGTAATAGTCTAAACCGCACATTGAAAACTGAATATAGACTTGATCAGATAATAGCAAAACTGATCACGCTGGTTTACTCACCAGCGATACCAAATTGAAACAAGGGCAACTAATAATATACTGCCTTGATCATGATTGAGATGATGAAAGTATATTTGCATACTATGCAATGCACATCATAGCATAGAGTTATCGCAAATCTAAAAGCGATCATCTTCTATAGATGGGAGGTGAAAAAAGATGTAGATGTAGTAGATGTAAATGTAAAAGAATTTTATTACACTTGAAAGACAATCGCAAGTGTATAATAAAAAAAGGATTGTCATTTTTATAAAAAATCCTATATAGGCACCACAAGAGTAAGTCCTGTTAGGTGTAACACGTTGTTAGAGTGGCAACGATAAAGAATTACCCGTGACGGTTGCAAGGAGTACACGTTAACCAGGAATTGCAAAAACAGGTGTTAGGAGAATAGCTCACCTTTATATCGCTATTCCATTTATTGGAGCTTGTACATCTCCAAATAAAAACAGATTGTACACGGTATGAGAACAACCGAAAATGTTAGATGCTGGAATAGTCCGACGGTGTGGGAAGCTGAGGCAAGTACAGTAAACACTAACCAGGATAAAAATAAATACCGTTTGGGTGTCCGTAAGCCCATATGCATAGAAAAAAATGGATCGCATATAGACACGGCGTCATGCGCTACTTGTTAGCAATAGCAAGCATCACGGAGATAATAAAATTTTTAAATAATAATAATAATAAACCAGGTACAATTTAATCAAGATATTGAATTGTACTATTTTTTATTATTTATATGATACAGGTAAATTCTGGCAAGCTATGTTATAGGAAAGTCGGGCAAAAGCGTAAAACCTGCATGGTAGCAAGTAGTAGACAAATACTATATCATTTAATGTTAGTTATTGCCTGTATAAATAAGTAATAAAAAAATATAACAATATAAACTAATAAAATGGAGGTAGATCATATGAAGGTTAAAAACATTCAGCAAGTGAAATAAAAATCGGTGACAAAATTGTTATTGATAACTATTTTACATTAGTAGATAACTATTTTACATTAGTAACAGAATAGCGTTAAAAGTGACATTTCATGGATAGTTAGAGGGCATATAGAGAATATAACTATATGCCTTTTATAGTGTTCATGAAAGCACTAAAATAGCAACAGTAACAGAGAATATATAATAGAATGGAGGTTGTTAATATGTCAACTTATTATGATTATAGAGAAGTTGGTGTTATGATCGCTCATAAACTAATGAATATGGAAGGCTGGAAGGTTTACGGCTATAAACCAGACGAAAGCGACAGCATGACGGACTATTGGAGTCCGGCTCATTGGGATGGAGTAGCAGAAAAAAATGGTTATGTTTTCTGTTTTAATGTTTACGGAGCTTCAAAGGGTGAAGAAATCCGAAAATATAATTATGAAGGGTTTACCTATGACAATAACATCATGGAAAAGATCGCTAAACTTGAGCGCATGACAGTAGAAAATGGAGCAAGTGAAGCAGAAGAAGCAAGTGCAAAAGCAAGTATAGCACGACTTCAGAAAAAAGCGGAAGAAAGCAACGAAAACAAAAATAAATATATTGTTGTTGGTCATATTCCGGCACACATGGAACACCCTCCAAGAATGAATTGGCACATTGAGAAAGACGGAATTATAATTGCAAAGGGTAACGGTGTTTTAAAATATGCGAATGTTTACAATTATTATAATTATCCTCATTATATGGAAGATATAGAAGCATTCAAAAAGGATAGAAAAGCATACACAGAAAAACACACTAATGACCTTTTTAATCGTGGTTATTATTCTAGTATGGAAAAAGCGCAAGCAGTCGCAGAAGAACACGCAGAAGAGATGGAAAGCAAGTTAAAATTGATTAATCAGTTTGAAGCATTTATCAATAAAATTGATACTACTTGCGGCGGTTTACTCGGTGAGGGTGACGGCGTTATATATGAGAAAGTCAAAGTCACAGAGTATAAAACAGAAAATAAAGCCATCGAGGATGCAACCGGAAGTATTAAAGACGGTCAGTGCTTTATTGTAAAAACATCTTTTAATTATGGGCATAATAAAGGTTATGTGTATAGAATCCATGCGACAAAATACGAAGATGGAAAAGTTTTATACCATGCGTACAAACTCAACGGAAAACTAACGAAGGAATGCACAGGAACAGCCAACAGCGGAAATTATTGGTTTATTACTGATAATTTTATTAGATGGTTTGAGAAGGGCAGCCTTGCATGGTGTCATATTGAAGAAGTAAAAACACCTTATGAAGTGGAAAAAGTCGTTAAAAAGACAATTAAAGCAGAGAAGAAGAACACAACAACGACAGAAACCACAGAAGCAGCCACAGAGGAAACCAACGTAAACGGCTTTACTTATGAAGTATCAGAGGACACCGACACGAGAACCAACGAAAAAATATATCTGGTAAAGGTTGCGGAAAAATTAAGCCGTGAAGAGTATATAACCTTAAATAAATATATAAAATCTTTAGGCGGTTACTACTCAAAGTTTAAACATGCTTTTCTTTTTAAAGAGAATCCATCGGACAAATTAAACGCAACCACAACGGAAACGGCACAAGAACCGACAGAAGAAAAGCAGATTGACACAACGCAAGAAACCACAACAGAAACGGAAAAAGAAACTATTTCCTACACTATTACAGAGGATCAGCACACGCAGACAGGGGCAAAAATCTGGATTGTAAAACCTGAGAAGGAATTAAGCAAAACAGATTTTGCAGAAGTCAAACGGAAACTTGCAACGATTCAAGGCTATTACAGTACCTTCAAACATGGATTTATTTTCAAGTATAATCCAACGGAAACATTACAAACAGGATAACACAAAAGGCGGTACACGTTACCGCCTTATATAATGGAAGGAATGAAAAAATATGTTTACAGATAACAAAGATTTTTACCCAACACCGGAAAACCTTATAAATAAAATGCTTTGTGATATTGATTTTAAAATGATTCATAGCATTTTAGAATCATCAGCAGGAAAAGGCAACATTGTAGAAGCAATCAAAAAGAAGGAAAAGTTTTACAGTTCAACATATAATAAAGTCAATTATGATATTGACTGCATAGAAGTAGATCAGAACTTGCAAAGCATCCTAAAAGGGAAAAATTTTCGTGTAGTTTACAATGACTTTCTGACATATGACACGATGAAAGAATATGACCTTATTATTATGAATCCTCCTTTTTCTAATGGCTGCAAGCACTTGTTAAAGGCTTTAGAGATGCAACAGAGGAACGGCGGAGCTATTGTTTGTTTACTTAATGCGGAAACCTTAAAGAATCCATGCACAAACGATAGACAGTATTTACAACGAAAACTAACAGAGTATAACGCAAAAGTGGAATTTATACAAGACGCTTTCATGGATGCAGAACGAAAAACAGCCGTTGAAATTGCATTGATAAAGGTACAACTTCCAGAAGTACAACGGCAATCATTTATTCTTGACGGATTGCAGAAGGCACAACAACAAAGAGAAATTGAAGCAGAGACGGAAAGCACACAACTAATTGATAGCGATTTTTTCAAAGCTATTGTCAGTCAGTACAAAATGGAAGTTGAAGCTGGAATAAAACTAATAAAAGAATATTACGCAATGAAACCTTTTATCTTGTCAGAGTTTGGAAAAGATAAGGAAACAGGGGAAACAATTCAAACAGGCGGTTGTATCCTTCAGATGGATATTATTGGTAACAGAGACAAGTACAACAACAAATTATCAATAAATGAATACATAAGAGAAGTTAGAGGGAAGTATTGGAAAGCACTTTTTGAAAATAAAAAATTCATAGGGCAGCTTACAAACAACTTGCAGAGAGATTTTTATAACAAAGTGGAAGAGTTGAAAGACTATGATTTTTCGCTTTACAATATCTATCAATTAAAAATTGATATGCAGAAGAAAGTTATCAAAGGTATTGAAGACACCATAATGGAACTTTTTGAAGAGTTTAGTAATAAATATCACTGGTATGATGAAACAAGCGGAAACATCCACTATTACAACGGATGGAAAACAAATAAAGCCTGGATAATCAATAAAAAGGTTATCATCCCTTTAAAAGCCTATGATGATTATTACACGGACAGATTCAGACCGACACACTATGACATTGTGAGAAAATTACAAGACATTGAAAAGTGCTTTAATTATCTTGACGGAGGATTAACAGAAGCGGTTGATCTGGAAGAATCTTTAAAGTTTGCGGAAGAATACGGAGAAACTAAAAACATCCAATTAAAATATTTTACAGTGACTTTTTACAAAAAAGGAACGTGCCACATTGTATTCAATGATAATGAACTTCTGAAAAAGTTTAATATTTTCGGAAGTCAGCACAAAGGATGGCTGCCTCCTTCATATGGTAAAAAATCATATAAGGATATGACAGCAGAAGAAAAAGCCGTTGTAAATGAGTTTGAAGGCGAAAAAGAGTATAGCAAAGTAATGTCAAACAGAAAGTATTATCTGTTTGACGGAAACAATTTGAATCTGTTGGAAGATAAGACAGCATAACAGAACGGAGGAAAACATGATTGATAGAGAATATATAGTTGCAGAAAACAAAGCTTATGACAATCTTGTTAAAAAAGGTTATACACCACAGGGTATAGATAAAGATTTTAAGTCTGTATGTGTAATGAAATTTGAACATCCTGAGTTTTGGGAGCATCCTGTTAAACGTGGGAAACGTGAGATATTTCATTTTAAGAACTGGCAAGAAGCAGACAAAAATTTGAACTAAAACAACCATGAAATTGTAAATTCATATAGGGTGTAACATTCATTACACCCTATACAGAAGGGAGAAAACAAAAATTAAAAAATGTAGCTTGTATATGTAATATAGCAATTGATGTTAAAATTTGTTATAATTAAAAGACAATATAACAGGCTTGTGGGATCGAATCCACTACAAGTATTATTAACGCTACTTGTAAAGCGTATATTAAATGTTACAAGTGTGAGTATTCACAGAACAGAATGGAGGAATATGTATAACTTAAAGTATGCCGATTATGACGGTATATATCATGGTTTTAACCTGAAAAAGGAATTGAATATTTTTCCATTGATAATTTACCCGAAATTAACACAGATAATAAAATGGCATTCAATAAGTGGCTAAATGAAAAGGGAATGACTTTCAATGAATGGGATAATTTTGATTCTGATACTAGAATGGAGATAGAATCAGAATATGATTATTATTACTATGACGAATTGCCGGAATTCGTTATAGCATATCTGAATAACAGATTATAAAAAAAAAGAAAAAGGCATTAACGATTTGTTAGTGTCTTTTTTGATGCTTAAAATTGTAAAAAAAACATATGGAGTTTATTATTCATATAATTAAACATTTTATGAAAATAGAAAAGGAGATAAAACTATGACAAGAGCGGACATAATTAATGAATTG
>CADABQ010000082.1 GCA_902786205.1 uncultured Lachnospiraceae bacterium
GAGACTGATACTTTATACTCTTTTTTATCTGTTCTCAAAATGGAAGAAAAATAACAATTGGGAACTACAAATATCTGTTTAATCAGCAGACACTAATTACTTTGGTTACTACTATTCTTTAACCAATGCTCTTGCAAAAGCCAAAGAAATCTCCGCAACCGCAAGAAGTAAAAAATGTCAATTCCTGTAATTCACGATTTTGTTGCACTTCTTTTCGTACACAATGACCTAACTAATGAACCATCAAAGAACAAAGAGTTTTGCTTGCAAAACTCTAGCGCGACCGCGGTATTGCGCAGCAATTAACTCCTAAAATCAAACCCATTATTCTTACTCATGATACATTTTTGATAATATGTATATGTGATTTCCAACAATTCTTCTGTAGTCCAACAATAAAAGTAAATTTCAGCTTTCTGTCACCACCATCATTATAGCTCATCTTCTTTAGGAATCAATTTGTATACAGCAGTATTTTGATAGGCTAATGTTTCATTGTGGGCAAATGCCACAATTCCTGTTACAGGTGCAATTATTTCCTGTAACACATCCCCGGTATATGGTGCCGTAATCACTGCAAGTACATCGCCTTTTTCCACCTTTTCTCCTGCATTTGCACATTGTTCAAAGAAGCCTGCATGGGTAGTTCTTACATCAACAAAATTTTTACTTTCCACAACTCTTGAAATATATCCTTCATATCCTTTATACGCAATGATTCCCTCTTTGGATAAAAAGTTAAGGATAGAATCCACTGCCTGCTTACTACTTTTTTTATCAATTTCTTTCGTACTTGTAGTATAAATAGAAAACGCATTGGTTTCCCACAACTGCCAGTTATAATTTAAAGTTGTAGTGTCAAATGGCCTCGGATTATGCAATACCACGTAAGGAAGTCCAAATTTCTTCGCCAGCGAAACGTTCTCTGCACCGGTTTTCATCATTCTCACCTGTGGAACAAAGTCGCCCGGCATATAAAAAGAAGAAAATTGTATTCCATATACGTAATCCTTTATTTTTTCAAAAATTCCTCCCGCAATCCGCTGTGTTGTTTCTCCTAAATCATACCCCGGAAACATTCGATTGATATCTGTATTATCAATCGTCCAAAATCTTTTTTGTGTATTGACGGAATAAGGATTTCCACATGGAATCACAAGTATTTCATTCCCTTCAATAATACGGCCTTTTTCTTCTAATATTTTCAGTTTTTGAATCAATTGGGAACAAACAAATATCTGCTGATACTCATTTCCCCGCAAACTGCCCATAATACAAACTGCGTGTTTTCCTTTTCCAAACCGGTATCCACTCACTCTGAAATCATCCCGATAAATCGCTTTTATTTCATATAAAATTTCCTTTTTCACGTTCTCATCTCCTAACACAATTTGTAGCTTATAGCACTCCAGTCGGGACAATCCATCACTGCTGTACGCTTCAACACTACTCTCGCAGAATACGTCCCAACAACGATCCTTCATCCACTACAGGATATTCCCTTATGGTAAACAGCCACCCCTTATCTGTGGCTTTTACTTCCTTTAACAATTTTCCTGTCAGTGGATTTACAATTTTCCCAATAATTTCTCCTTGTTCCACCATACTTCCATGTTCCTTTTCTTTCAAAAAAATACCGGAAATGTCAGCATTTAGGTAAGACACATCCAGTCCCTTTTCGTCATTACTTACAACCGGAGTGTGTGAAGGAAGCACTTTGTCTTTCCAGATTCCAAACATGGACATCAATGAAAATATTCCTTCCACCATCTGCTCACCGTATTCTTTTGAAATTCTCATACCAACTCCCATCTCTACAACCAACGTATCAATTCCTCTACTGTTAAGGCTATAGGCAAAGGTTGATTCAAGCACTGTACTTGCCCCATGCACCCAAATAAAATCAACATTTGCTCTTTTGGCAACCGGCACCAGTCGTTCCTTATGTTCCTCATTTATTCTTATCTGAGGCACTTCAGTCAAAAAAATATTGCTTGCATGTATATCTACACAAAGGTTTGTCCCCTCCATATCTTTCAAAATATCTGCTGCAATATGCTCATTCATATCTCCATTATCATTTCCCGGAAATAACCTGTTCATATCAAGGTCAAATGCAGGAATACCTCTGGTAATATTGTCGATTCCAAAAGGATTCATGGCAGGATAAATATCCACGATTCCATCAAGTTTTTCATGTTCCGCTTCGATTTTCCTTGCCAGTTCATAACAGACATATTGACCTTCCAATTCATCACCATGAATTCCCGTGACAATGGATATTCGTTTCTTCTCCTTCTCCAGTTCTTCTACCTTTGCTCCCTCAGGCATCATTCTGTGTTTCCATATTTTTAATTCTTCATCTACCGGCAATTTTGTCTTAGTGACTAATTCAATCTGATTAACCATTTTCAACCTCCTCTACAACTACACGTATTTCCTGGTTTTGCTTTGGAGAACCGTAAAAATACCCCTGATTGATGGTACAATCATTGGCATCTCTTCCATAGGAAATGCAGATATAGCGGTCATCCACCACACAATTATTTGTAGGATCCAGTGCCACCCACTTTTCGCCATCAAACAACTCTACCCATGCATGGGAGGCACCTTCTCCAATCATCATTCCGACAACATATCTACATGGAATATGTTCCATACGTAAAATTGTCAATAATATATGTGCATAATCCTGACATACGCCTTTTCCAAGTTTTGCCGCTTCCTCTGCCGTAGTTTTCACTCCGGTAATTCCCGTTTCGTAGCACAAGTTTTGAAATATACTCTCCATCATATCCATCGCCTGTGCCACCGGATCATGAAATGTTTTCGTGCATAACTTTTCATGTATTTTTTGAATCGCAGGACCTTTCTCTGTCAGTCTTGTGTGATAGCGAAACATACCAATTTTGCTTGTATCTTTTACAACCTCACACCTATCCTTCTGCATACAAATCTGTCCATTGACATCCACTTCAAATTGCATATGTGCCTTTTCGATCAATCCATAAATACAGGTATTACCAAAAGAATCTATCTCCGGACTTCCCTTATAAGCCGGTTGTATCTTTACACGCTGTTTTATAATTCTTTGTTTGTCACTTTCTCTTGGCAAACACCGAAGGGTGAAATGATGTCGATAAACCGGCTCTGAAAACAATAATCTCATGTAATAATGATAATTTAACAATCTCATTACATCATCTCCTAGTTCTTCATTGTATTGTCATTATCAACATCAAATAAAGTCTCTATTTCTTCCACCATCGTATCATAATAAATAGGTTCCTTCTCCACCATATAGTTCAAATGCGCCAGCTTCATAGTATTGTATTTAAAAGCCGTCCGTTGGATTCTCAGATTTAAGCGTTTCATTTCCCTCTTTAACTCATGGGATGCTTCTTTCATTCTTGCATATAAATCAATCCTCTCAACTCTTTTTCCAAGCCGAATGATACTTCTTACACATTCGCTGTCAATGTCATCATCTACCATTCCCCAAAATGCCACTATATTGTCTACTACATTTTGAAGCTGTATCAAAGGAGCATCCGAAAATTTTGCCTTGTTCATGGCGTATACTGCCAATTGAATATAGGAAAGAGCCTCGCTTCCAATTTCTTCTCTTAATACAATGGCATTGTCATATGCCCGCATCAAATTTGCGTAAATAGAATTTGCATCCTCTTCATCAAAACAATATCTGCTGATAAAATCCTCCTTAGAAACATAAATGTTAGGAATATCCTGTCTTTTGCAAAATTCATCATAATCCTGTTCCTTGACCTCAATCAAAGAATCGAAGCTTTTAGCAAAATACCGAAGAGTGGTATACACTCTCTCGCTATATCTGCCAAGCCAGTATAAACGATCACTGTGTTCTATTGATAAAATTGCCATAATAACAACCTCCTTACAAACACCGCGTCCATAGCACAAGCACGCCAAAACACATCAAACTATCAATTTTCCATAACCCACGTATCCTTAAATCCTCCGCCTTGTGATGAATTCACAATAAAGGAATCTGAATTTCTAGAAAACCTTGTAAGACCGCTTCTCCATACCATCGGCTCCTCTGCCATTAGGACAAACGCTCTTAAATCGGCTTTTCTTGGTACGATTTCTCCCTTTTCCATAATGTCTATATCACAAAAATCAATCACTTCCTGTGCAATAAACCTTCTTGGTTCATTTTTCAACATGGAAATAAATTTTTCTTTTTCTTTCCTTGTCATACTATTGCCAAATACTACCCCGTATCCTCCGGCTTCCGCAACATCTTTAAGAACAAGATAATCAAAGTTTTCAAGCACATATTTCATATCCTTTTCATAAAACGGAAGATACGTAGGTGCATTATGTAAAATTGGCTCCTCACCTAAATAATACTCTATCATCTTTGGCACGAAATAATAGATTCCCTTGTCATCTGCAACGCCATTGCCCGGTGCATTAATAAGTGCCACATTTCCTTTTCGGTAAATATCGTAAATGTGAGGAATGCCAATGACCGATTCCGGATTAAAATTCATAGGATCTAAGTATTCATCTGAAATTCTTCGATAAACCACCCCAACCTTTTCCTTTCGTCCGGAATAATCAATAAAATAGAGATGATCATTCTCAACAATCAGTTCATTACCAGTAGCCAGGTGTGCCCCTGTCTGTTCAGCCAGATAGGAATGTTCAAAATATGCCGCATTGTACCTTCCCGGGGAAAGGATTACTGAATGGCCTCCTGTACTAACATAATCCATGGTTTTACGAAGTAACTTTGCGTAATTCCGATTGTCACATATAACATTTTTTTCAAAGGTTGCCGGCGAACATTTTCTACAAATATCCCTTGCTATCATAGGATAGGATGCGCCGGAAGGTATCCGTAAATTATCCTCAAGAATATACCATTCCCCATCCTTAGCCTGCACAAGGTCAATCCCCGATATGTGAGAATAAATACCTTTCCTTGGCATTACCCCCTCGCACTGTGCAAGATAGCCACTTCCCATATATACAAATTCTTCCGGAATCACCTTATCCCGAATGATTTTTTTATCACCATAAATATCTTTTATAAATTCATTTAATGCCACAACTCTTTGTTTCAGGCCTTTTTCAAGATAATCAAATTCTGATTTGCTTATTTTTCTCGGAATCATGTCAAAAGGAAACAACTGCTCCTTAAAGGTACCATTCTTGTAAATACCAAACTTCACTCCATATCTTGCCAACAATTCATTCACTGTATCAACATGATGTAATTCTTCTGCCTTCACTGTTATCACTCCTTTCGACATTAGATACAAACAAAGAGTTTTGCCTGCAAAACTCTGTCGTAACCACAGTATTGCGTAGCAATTAACTCCACCTCCGCGGTCTGCCCATTCTCGCAAAGCGTTTTTTTTGCTTTACAGGACGAAGTTTCCTATAAAGTACCTATAAAGTAAAAAAAGCAAGGGCGCTGTTTCCACAGCTCCCTTGCTAATGAGTTCATTTTATAATTAATTTTCCAAAAAGTCAACATCCATTTTCTTCCATTTTAAAATCATAATTTAATTTCCTTAGTATGAACTACCCACAACCGACTTCGTCGGATGGGGTTAAATAGGCTACAATAAACTGGACAGATTTTTTAAGGTCATATAATATAAAAGTAACAGATAAAGGAGTAAATTATTATGACTGAAAAAAACAAAGAAGAAAGCCAAGAAAATATACAGATGCATTTAAACAGCAACTGGTAGATTTATACCACGCAGGAAAACGCAGATGCGACATTTGCAGAGAATATGACATTTCCACTTCCCTGTTTGATAAATGGGTAAAACAAGCCGATAATTCCGGTTCTTTCCATGAA
>CADABQ010000083.1 GCA_902786205.1 uncultured Lachnospiraceae bacterium
TGAAGAGACTGATACTTTATACTCTTTTTTATCTGTTCTCAAAATGGAAGAAAAATAACAATTGGGAACTACAAATATCTGTTTAATCAGCAGACACTACATATCTTATTGATGAGAACGGAGTCATTATCAGAGCCAATGATAAAGTCAAGGCAGCAGATGACCCGGAAAATATGCTAAAGGAACTAGATTGATGAAAATTATAGTATCTCCAGCTAAAAAGATGATTACGGATATCGACAGTATAGAACCGGTCCGATTTATCATTAGATTCAGAATATGTTTTTGAACGCAAAATAGAATAATGATTTAGATAAAAGATGCTCAGTGAGGGCATCTTTTGTTTAATGATGAGAATTATTACTATTTTTTCTTGACAACAAGAGAAACTTGATATATAATCCTTATTAAGAATAAATCCTAATAAGGACGACAAATGACGAGTAGAAGAAACACCATTCAGAAAGACATGGTACGAAATGCTGTATATGAGATGAAAAGGCATGTTACAGCAAATGAAGTGTATGAATTTATAAAAGAAGCATATCCTACAATCGGAAAAGGAACTGTATATAGAAACCTTGACATATTGGTAGAAGAAGGGGCTTTAAGAAAGGTTGAAGTTCCGGATGGACCGAATCGATTCGATTTTACATTGAAAAATCACTACCATGTCAGGTGCATAAAATGTGGTGAGGTGTCAGATGTAGATATGGATGAAATATCGGACTTACTGGAAAGGATTCATGACACTCACGGAATTGAATTTTTGGATTATGATATTTCGTTTAAAGGTATTTGCCCCAAATGCAGGGAGAAGGTAAAGGAGGAATAGAATGGATAGGAAAGCAATGTATAAGTTGAGTTATGGACTGTTTGTACTGACTGCCAAGGAAGACGAAAAAGATAACGGATGTATTATTAATACAGCGATTCAGGCAGCTTCAGAACCAAACCAACTAAGTATCTGTGTTAATAAAGCAAATTACACGCATGATATGATTCAAAGAACTGGAAAATTCACAGTATCAGTCCTGAGTCAGAATGCACAGTTTGAACTATTTAAGCATTTTGGATTTCAATCAGGAAGGGATACCAATAAGTTTGAAACATTTGAAAAGTGTGCCAGGGGCACAAATGGTATTTATTATATTACAGAAGGTACCAATGCATACATTTCTGTAACAGTTAATAAAACAGAGGATTTGGGTTCACATACAATGTTTATCGGTGAGATAACCGATATGGAAGTGTTAAGTGATATTCCTTCTGTCACATACGAATATTATCAGAATAATATCAAGCCTAAGCCAGAGAAAGTTGGCAAAACGGAAGATGGTCAGACGATATGGCGTTGCAGAATTTGTGGATATGAATATGTAGGCGAAGAACTACCGGATGATTTTATATGTCCTTTATGTAAGCACCCGGCATCAGATTTTGAAAAAGTAGTAAAGAAAACGGAGGTAAAAGAAATGGCAGCAAACAAATACGCAGGAACACAGACGGAGAAAAATTTACAGGTGGCATTTGCAGGAGAATCACAGGCAAGAAATAAGTATACCTATTTTGCATCTGTAGCGAAAAAGGATGGCTACGAGCAGATGTCAGCATTATTTTTAAAAACAGCAGATAACGAGAAAGAACATGCAAAGATGTGGTTCAAGGAATTAGCAGGAATTGGTGATACAAAAGAAAACTTAGCAGCAGCTGCAGAAGGTGAAAATTACGAGTGGACAGATATGTATGAGGGCTTTGCAAAAACTGCTGAGGAAGAAGGCTTTCCTGAGCTTGCAGCAAAATTCAGAGCTGTAGGAGAGATTGAGAAGCATCACGAAGAGAGATATCGTGCACTTCTTAAAAACATTGAAAGTGCACAAGTATTTGAAAAGAGTGAAGTTAAGGTATGGGAATGCCGTAACTGCGGACATATTGTGGTAGGAACTAATGCTCCGGAGGTATGTCCAGTATGTAATCATCCGCAGAGTTATTTTGAAGTACATGAAGAGAACTATTAATTGTCTTTATTGCATGACAATGCTCTGACACAATATATTTCAGAAGAACTGAAAAATAAAGAATTATAAGGAGTATGGCACTATTCCATACTCCATTCTTCAGGTACAAGGTCATGTCTACATCTGCATATTACCATTGTTATCTCTTAGCCTGTCCGTTTGCATATAGAAAAATTTTATCTCATTTTGCAAGTCTCTTTTGCTTTTTCAATTTTATATAACACAAAACCTGTAATGCATGAAATAGCTTCCGCTACAAGCAGAGAAAAAATAACTCCATTTACCTTAAAAAGATAATTGCCAAAGACGATTGCCGGTATGAGTATCAGCCCTCTCATAATGGACATGATAACAGCTGGAGTTCCTTCTCCTTTTGCCTGAAAAATTCCAGTCAGAAGCCCTGCTCCTGCCGCAAAGAAAGAAGAACAGAGCTGGACGGTCAAGATGTAAGCACCTATGTGAATTACATCAGGATCATTGGAAAAACAGTGAACAATAAAATTCCTGCCAGTAAATAAAATAACAAATAAGCAGGTAATTACCAGTGTTAAATAGAGAGAAGTCTTTTTTATGATTTCCTTCATGCGAAGCTTATTTCCAGCACCATAGGCAACAGCAATAAGTGGAATGACACCCATATAAAGTCCCATACCAATTAGGTCTACAATCTGCACAAGTTTTTGTGAAATCCCAAATCCTGCAAGCACATAATCTCCATATTTCAGTGCATAGTAGTTAAACATAAGACTTGAAACGATCAAAAGAATATCTAATAACATTGCGGATAATCCAACAGAAAAAATTTCTTTTAACATTTGTTTTTCAAGTCTGAAATATTTTGGAAGAGCAGATAACTGGTTGCTGGCACGCTCAATACAGACAACATAGTAAGCAACAGCGGCAACATTTCCAAGCACCGTAGCAATCGCTGCACCACGGATACCGAGATGAAATCCAAACATCAGAATTGGATCAAGAATAATATTTGTGGCAACACTTAACATCATTCCAATCATAGACTTTACTGATTCGCCATCACCTCGGATCAACTGCTCTAATGTAAAATTAGCGATAATAAATGGTGCACCCATTCCGTAAAAAAACAGATATTGTCTGATATAAGTAAAGGTATTATTGTCAGCACCAAGAAGCTTTGTGATAGAGTTACTGAAAATGATGGAGATTACCGCAGCCAACAGACCAACAATAAATGACAGCCACAATGTTGTAGATGAGCATTGTCTGGTCTTATCTGTATTTTTACTTCCTAACAGTCTGGAAAACAAAGTGCTTCCACCCGTTCCAAACAAATTTCCTATTGCCATTAAAATGGTTGTGAATGGTAACAGTAGTGAGATAGCTGCAAGAGCCGCTGTGTCATTTAATCTGCCTATGAAGAATGTGTCTGTAATATTGTAAATGATGTTTACTGACATTCCAAGCATCATTGGAATTGCCATGTGCCATATAGCTTTTGCAACAGGTGCATCTAAAAGCCAGTAATTTTCGTTTTTCTGATTCATTTTGTTCGTCTCCTTTTCATAAAAAATAAGTCCTATGGAGTTCAAAAATCTCCATAGGACTTATCGCTGTAATGTTACAGTGCCTTTTGTTATTGGTGTTCTTATCTAAAATTTCTTGGTGGAAATCCACGTCTGTCAGGAACAGGTCCGGTATAGTTTTCGGAAAAACGTTCAGTTCCCGGTGCATCTTTGGGTGGCTGCATATGTCCAAACGCTCTTTCACGCATAGACATTAACTGTTCAAAATGCTCATCGCCCATACGCTCCCTTGCTTGAGTCATCCAGTTGGTCATATCGCTTTCTTTGGAGACATTTCCAGTTTGCGCTTGAAAAGCCTCAATAATGCGATCTAAATACTGTGACAGTTGTTGCAATTCTTCTGGAAGCAGACAGTTAAAGATTTTTTGATAGTCTGTTTCTGGCTGTTTAATCTGTTTTCCCTTATCGGTCAGATGAACAATCATAACACGTTTATCCTTTTCTGATGGTTTTCGTTCTACATAACCGTTTTTCTCCAGTTTGTTGAGGAGCTCATTTAGAGATTGCTGGCGAATTCCCAGTAAGTATGCAAGCTCTTTTGTTGCAATTTCCGGTTGGATTTTTAGCATGGCAAGAATTCTTCCCTGACCTCTGGTTGTGTCAGCAAATGGGCCAGCTTCTGCCTGACAAAACATCTGATGACGTTTCATAAGCCATTGTAAGGTTGACAGTTTCTCGTAAATATTGGAATAAATATCATCCATAGTATGTCCTCCTTTTGCTTTGAACAGGTACCTTTAGCGAATAATATACAGGTACCTGCTCGAAAAGTCAAGAGGGTACCTGTATATTTTTGGATAAATATTAACATATATGTTTATTAAGCGAAAAATCATAACTCCAAAGAATCTTCCGAATTTACCAACATCTGCATATTCCAGTGGTTCATCAATGGCAAGTGCGTTTAATGCACAGTCTGATCCGGTTGTAGTCTTTAAGTCCGTTTCAGCTTCCCTGCAGTCAATGCGAAGCATATAGCCAGCAGAAGTATAAACGTCAATGCTGTTGCGTTGTGGGGTGTATTCTGCAAATATCGTTCTCATCGTATTTTATCTTCTTATCATTCGATTAATCATTAGTTACAAAAATCAGAAACATTTCAATCAGTTTATCATGTCACTTTTATTTTGTGTTATACTGTTTTATATGATTTTCTTGCCCTTGTATTTGCCCTTATCAGAGTTCGTAAACACTGACGGGACGATATAACACAAGGGAAACAATAAGGGAAGGCTCATCTGCGATAAATCCAGTGTTTTCAAGGGTTTGCGGAGAATTTAATAACAAAATATAACAGTTATAAAATCTCTTAAAACAGGTGAAATCTCAATCGAAATTTGGAGGCTCATATGATTGGCAATATAGTAACAGTAAAAGTAGATAGACCGATGGGAAGTTATCATCCTGAACATAAAGATATGTATTATCCAATTAACTATGGATATATAAAAGGAATTATTGCTCCTGATGGAGAAGAGCAAGATGCATATTTGTTAGGATTGGATGAACCAGTTGAAGAATATACGGGGATAATAATTGCAATTATTCATAGATATGATGACGTTGAGGAAAAATGGGTTGTAGCACCGAAAGGAATGATGTTCACCAAGGAAGAAATCAAGGAGCAAACGTATTTTCAGGAACAATATTTCGAATCGGAAATTAGAATGTGAACTTCAAGTTTGTAGTGAGTGAGAGGTAAATAGTGTCTGCTGAATAACAGAAAATCCCTGTAATTAGTGTCTGCTGAATAACAGAAAATCCCTGTAATTACTGACTTTCAGCCAGTTTTGTGGTAAAATAAATGCAAGGTTTTTGTTCAAATCAAAACT
>CADABQ010000084.1 GCA_902786205.1 uncultured Lachnospiraceae bacterium
ATTGGCAAATATAGAGCGAGTAATATATATTTCCGGTGCATAATACCGGAATTACATTGACAAACAACTGTTCGATATGGTATAATCAATTCACATCTTAATAATGTGAATAAGAGAAACACAGAAAGATATGAGATTACGCGCATCGGATGAGGCTGCCGCAAAATCTTTCGATTTGCGACAGCCTCATCTATTGCATAATTCGACAAAACATGATATTATAAGGTTGGTATTTGGTACCCTTTGCGTTTCATAGATTGAAACAATCTACGAAATGTGAATAAGGACAGCGGATTAGTGTATACGGTCGTTGGCACCTATGCAAATAAACATGACGTTACCCAAACAGAAAACCTATTGACTAGCGAGGAAGAAACCGTAAACGGAAACGCCGGTTATACCGGTGCATGGAAAAGAAAACCGCTATCGTTTGTAACAAACAAGGCAAGAAAGTAAAATATGAGATTAATCGTCACCCATCCCGGTTAAACGAGTTCAGCAGAAGCGGCAAATATAAAGCTAAGAAAAGAGAACATCAAAAGTCATCGGTAAAAGAAAATGCTGAGCATTTATCCGCTATTGTCAAATGACAGCTCGATTTTAAGAAAATGCGTTATTGAGAGCTGCAAAAACAGATACCAAAACTCAATATCGTGTTTATCTTAGCAAATTTGATTTTGGCTGACATCCCTTGTTTGGCTACTTAACTTGAAAATTTTTGCTCTGAATCTGGAAACAAAAGATTTCCACAACCATTTTCTAACCAAATTGTTCGGTGCTGCCTATAATTTAGGTAGTTATAGGTGGTTTTTTGCTTGAACGATTTGGAAATTCAAGTCAAAAGATGTAATTAATATGGAGCTGTGAAGAATGATTTTATTAAAATATATACTAAAAGAATTTAAAAGCAAAAAACTGAGAACATTTATTTTGGTGCTTTCAATTTGTTTGGCATCAGCTATGTTGTTTGCATCTTTGACATTATCAAAGACACTTGTAGAGCTTCAAAGAGATTCATATAAAGCAAGTGTAGGAACTGCTGATATTGTTGTATTATCAAAGGAAAAACAATTTTTTGAACTTACCGATCTTAATTGCAACGAAGTAGCGACAGACCGTGTTATACCTAAACTTAATGTAACTGGCTTGTTTGATAAAAGAACCCAATCGGGAAGTTTATTTTTCCAAATTAATGGATTTGATTATGATGATATTCAGAACTTTAATCCTATAGAATTTGATAAGGTTGATAATAAAAGTTTTGAAGGAAAGGAAGTAATAATCGGATCTTACACAGCTGAAAAGCTTGGTCTTGATATTGGCTCTGAATTTGAGATCTCTATTAATGATGTAAAATACAACTTTAACGTTTACGGAATTGCTAAAAAACGGGATTGTTTGCTTTTGATGGACAAAGATATAGTGCTATAATACCTATAACGACTCTAAGGGAGATGCTTAAACTTCCTCAAGAAAGTGTATCAGAATTGTATGTTGTATTGAAAACAGATGTTGATAAAGAAAATGCACTCCAAAAACTCTCGGATGAGAATCCAGAGTTAAAAGTAGATTATTCTTATTCTGAGGAAGAAATCGAAGAAGAATCAAAGAATTTGATAGTGCAGATGTATGTTTTGCTTATAATTATATCTATAATGAGTTTTTACATCATCTACTCATCATTTAAAGTGTTAATTCTTGAAAGAATGCCTGTTATAGGAACTTTCAGAAGCATTGGTGCAAATAAGCGTCAGACTTCATTAATGCTTATTTTTGAAAGTTCAGTATATGGTGTTTTGGGTGGAATATTAGGCTGCTTTACCGGATTATTAATACTTTATATCGTTGTTCGCATGAGTATGACAGGAAATCTTGAGAATGTTAATATCGAATTAACCTTTTCAGTTATCGATATTATCATAGCATTCTTGTGGGCAGTCGTTTTAGCTATTGTTAGTGCAATTTTGCCTGTTTTAAGTGCTAATAAAAAGTCTATCAAGACTATTGTTTTAAATCAGCCTGAAATCAAACAAGTGAAAAAAAGTTCATTTGTCGGATTTATGATCTCTTTGATAATAATTTGTGCAGCCATTGGTTTATTGTATGTTCCGTTTAAGAAGGGCGCAATAGTTTTTGATTCGATCTCTCTTGTACTTCTTATAATAGGTGCATTCAGAATTACTTCATATATCATTCATTTTATAGCCTCCAAATTCGAAAAGTTATATTCTTTGTTTTTTGGAAATGCAGGATTAATTGCATTAAAAAACATCAAGAACTCTTCTGAAAGTATTAATAATGTTTTGCTACTTACGTTAGCAGTCGCAACTGCAATCTCTGTCTTCACTGTAACAGGAAGTATAGTTTTTGAAATAAATAATGTTGTTTCTTCGTCGTATCATTTTGATTATATCATTAAATCACAATCGATGAATGATGAATTTAGGGACAAACTCGTAAATATAGAAGAAATACAGGATAGTTATGGTCTGTTTTCGCAGAGAAATGTTTCCATAAATGATAGTGAAAAGACAATAAATGTGGTCGAAGGAATAGATACACATAATTATCTAGATTTTCGCAGCTTTGATTTTGAAGGTACAGAAGCTGAAAAAAAGAAGTGCATTGAGAAACTCGATTCAGGCAAAAACATCATTATGACATACATGCTCATGGATAAATATGATCTTAAAGAAAACGATATTGTTTCTCTTGAAACAAACGACGGAAAAGTTGATTATACAGTTGTTGGTTCATTTTACTCCATGCTTGAAAGCGGCGGAAATTACGCTTTGATAAGTGAGGAAAATTTGAAAGAAGATTTCAACATTGTTAACTACAGTCAGTTCTACATAAAAAGCGAGGATCCTGCAATTGAGACAAAGCTCTTTTTGGAATTTCCAAATGACAATATTTCAATCACTTCAATTGATGAATTAATTGAAGTGAGCAAAAAGAGCAGTGAACAGAAAACCAACATCTTTAACGGTTTATCATGCGTTGTTATTATAATATGTTTCTTTGGACTCTTGAATAATCTTATAATGAATTACCTTGAAAGAAGAAAAACCAAAGCGATAATGAGATCTATCGGAATGACAAAATCAAAAGGAATACTTATAGTTCTGGTTGAAGCTCTTACTTGCGGAATATTTGGTGGATTGATCGGTGTTGCAGAAGGCTTGGGAATAATACATATTTCTAAATTTGTAATGAAGGCGATAAATAAACCATATGCAATTAAAATTAATCCTTCGGTTTTTGTAATGTTTTTCACAATAGCATTAGTTTCAAGTGTTCTCTCGTTTGTATTCCTTGAAATGAAAACAAGAAAAATGAGTATATCCGAAGAGATAAAGGGAAGGTAATTATATATGAAAAAAATTGTTGATGTAATAGATGTATGCAAATCATTTTATATAGCAGGAGAAGAAGTTCCAATTCTGAAACATATTGATCTTTCAATAAAAAAGGGATCATTTACAAGTATTATGGGGCCTTCTGGCTCAGGGAAAAGTACCTTTCTTTATCTTTTGGGCGGACTTGACGAACCAACTTCAGGCGATATACAGATTAATAAAAAAAGTATTGTTAAGCTTAACGACAAACAAAAAAGTAATATGCGCCTTAAAAATATAGGTTTTGTTTTTCAGTTTTATAATCTTGTTCCTACATTGAATGTTAGAGATAATATAATGCTTCCTGTTTTGCTTGATAAGAAAAAAGCAAAAGATTATGAAGAACGATATAAGGAACTTATAGAAATAACCGGATTAAGCAAGCGTGAAAGAAATCTCCCTTGTGAATTATCAGGAGGTCAACAGCAAAGAGTTGCTATTGCAAGAGCTCTTATAAACGATCCTGAGATAATATTAGCTGATGAGCCAATTGGTAATTTGGATTCAATTACAGGAAAGGAAATAATGGAGCTTTTCAGTAAGCTTAATCGTGAAAAAGGCGTAACTTTTATTCAGGTAACACATTCACTAGAGGCTTCTGAGTATGGTGATAATCTAATTAAATTAAAAGACGGAAAAGTGATTAAATAGGATGGAAATCAAATGAAATATGATGATATTATAATAGGTGGCGGACTTGGGGGACTTGTTGCTACTGCTTTCTTATCCAAAGCTAAAAGAAAAGTATTGCTTATTGAGAAAATGCTAACTGCGGAGGATGTATTGTTGAATATAAGCGCAAGGGATTTAAATTTGATTCGTCTACGCATTGGATAAATAATGTTAAAATGATAAAACGTTTCTTAGCAGAACTTAATGCAGAAGAATATGTGGAATTTAAAAAATTCGATCCAATGATGAATATAATTACCACAAATGGTCAGTATTTATTGTCATTTGATGTTGAAGATTTTAAAGAGAAACTAATTAATAAGTTTGAAGATGATAAGGACAACATAATTTTATTTTTTGAAGAGGCTAAAAAATTCGGCGATGAAATGGAGCTTTTAATGAATAGCTCATTTAAGTATATGAAATTGATGGATTTTGTAAAATTTGGCATGAACTATGTTACAAATAAAATGCCAGTTATAAGGAAATATTCAGGGAAAAAAGCTTGTGATGTAATTGAATCAATGTTCAAATCAAAAGAATTAAAAAATATATTATATTCTTTGGGAACAGTTCCTGATCGCTCCATATACCTCTGCGCATACGGTAGAAAAGGAGCTATGGAAATGTCGTAGTTAAGCAACGCCTTGCATAAGCCTGTTACAAGGCTTTGTTTTATATCGGCAAAATGCTCTTCCATTGAATATTTATTTCTAAAGAACTTTGCCTTTTCGTTTAGCTTCGGCTCGTAATAATGCAGGAACCAATAAAAATATTTGTCATCGCCGGTCTGAACATACTGCTGAATATACTCCTGCAAATCCCATTTAGGCGGTGGCGGTTGCCTGATTAAGAACTTTTATTACGGTAACTTTACCCGTGTAAAATTCATTGATGACATTTGCGCCGCAGCTAAAGTCTACGAATATCTCGCAGACGTTTATCTGAGAGCCGAGGCGAAGAATGAAGGACGTGTATAAAATGACAGTTCGTTTTGACTTAACCGACACCCGAGAGC
>CADABQ010000085.1 GCA_902786205.1 uncultured Lachnospiraceae bacterium
CGAACCAGTAGTATATCATTGGAAGTATAAACTTGACGAAATAGAGTTGCAATAAAACAACGAGTTAAAATATGAATTATTTTATGAACGATGTACTAGAACGAATATTAGAAATGGGCATGACTTTAAAACCTCCCAAAAGGCAGGTTTTGGAAATTATGAATTTGAAATGATTAAATCACAAGATTTTGTTTGTATTTTATTTGGGCATCTAAATGTATATTGATGCCGGCAATCATGGTGAAGAAGCTAAAACGTTTTTTGCCATGGATATGCATAGAATGCAATTTGTAGTCATTGAGAATTCTATCATTTACACGTTCTGAACCTGTACGGTTGTTATATATTTTTTTATATTCTTCCGTACCACGTGGGACTGGCGGATACAGGCGTAAATCCCACTCAGGTTTAGTATAAATGCAACGCCCGTAGGCTGAGGGGGAGCAGTTGGATTTGCAGTCGCATGCTTCTTCTTTGCCACAGGCAACAGGACAACGCCATTTACGTGCGTGCTTTTGTGGACACATGCCCCAGTTTACCATGCGATATCCAGCCTGACATAAAGGAGTACCATCAGTATCAATCTGTATGTTGTCAGGAATAGAGGAAGGGCGTCCTCGATTTGTATTTAGGTCAATGAAAGGACAGATATCCCAGTCATGGAGCAGTTGGTAAGTAGCATAGTTGTCATTTGCAGAATCCAAGCAAATGTTCTTGATGGTTAAATCAGGATGTAGATTGCAAAACTCTGACAGACAGATTAAGGCAGACACACTGTCATGCCTTTTGGCATCAAAAAAGCGGATATGTAACGGGACATCAGTACCAATCTGGTTATTGTGGTAAGAGAACATATACAAAGTATGTCCATAATAATAAGCATTCAGATCACTATCCCATCCCCAGGAAGCATCAACATCAGAGTAATGTCTGTCACAGGTACAATTTAAGATACCCTGCTCAAGGCAGTTGCATTTCTTAGGCCCGTAAGAATTTGCATGAGCATGGACACAAGTGCCGTCTCCGGAAATGGTAAGGTCGTTAGTGTCAATGAGACCAATGTTGCAGGAAGGAACAACAGCGGCAAGGGAAAACAATTGTTGCAAGAGTTCTTCGTAGTAAAAAGGAAAATCTTTTTCTGAACGTATATGATCAGCAATGATTTTTGTAATACCACTGTGTCGATTGGCAAGTTTTTTACCTTTTCCAGGTTTTTGACTAGGTTTTTTGTTTTTGCCCGAAGAGAAAAGGTCATTGCGCCCATTCTTTTCAAACTCAGGATTACGGAGCCAAAGTCGGTCAATAAAGTCGTAGTAGGAACCAAGAGGTGGAAGGGAATCCAGAGTACAACCGATAAGGGTAGAAAGAATAAAATCATTTTTCAGATATTTTTGCCATCGGTCAATACTGGTAAATCCTAAGTCCATCATAAGTACAAAGGAACGAAGGATTTCAGGCTGGTTTTTAGCAGGTCTGCCAGTATTGGAGTAATAAGGTGCCAAAAGGACACCAATAGAATCCAGATTTAAAGAATCTAGTTTTTCTCTGGATTTAGAGTAAGATTGTAATTTTAAAAGTTCGGTTTCGGAAAAGGATGAAATAGTACCTGAAACAAAAGATTGATAATCAACATGAGAACGCCAAAATTTCAACATAAAAAGTACCTCCAAAAAGAAAATGATCTCGTAACGATTGGCGCGAAGCGCCGCACAATTTGGAGGATTTGTCAAGTACTTTTATGCATAAAAATACATTTTTGTGTTGAATTTTAGAGGTGAAGGATAAAAAGAAGATATAGAAAAAGACTGCATGCATCGGAAGTTCAGAGTTTCCGAGAGCAGTCATATATATTTTAGGGGTAAAATTGTTAAAGGGGCTTGATGTGTATGATGTTAAGTAATATAATTCTACAGAACAGAACAGAACAGAACAGAACAGAACAGAACAGAACAGAACAGAACAGAACAGAACAGAACAGAACAGAACAGAACAGAACAGGCTAGAATTATGCCTTTTTTAAATGAATATGGTTATAGTAGTTGTATTAAGAATGCCTTTTAATGCGTAGTTTTTCTATGTGTCGAAGGGTATTTTTTTATTTAAATGAGTTTTACGCAAAAGGTAAGAAGGATATTTACAAATGGTAAAAGTTTGTATCTGTTCAGAAATATGAACGGCTACGAAATAAATACAATAATAAAGTTTAAGGGGGCAAAAGGCTATGGAAAAGAAAAAAACTGCGGTTGAGGTGTATTTATCTAATGTATTTAAATGGGGACTTATTATTTTTGTGAGTGCATGTATGTGTGCCACAGCTACTTTCAATACAGAAAAGTTATTAGGATTTTATCCCGATGTTCCATGGATTGCTACAATTTTATTTGCAACTATGGATATTCTATTTTTTATTTCCGCAATGTTTATTGTGAAAACATCGTTCGATAAAGATGGATATATAAAAGAAGGAAGATTGAAAATTGGAAAAATATTTTCAGCCTGTGTGCTTGTTATACAATGGAATTACATATTGTATATGATTCCGTCAAGAACATTTTGGGGATTTTTGTTCTTCTTTTTAATTCTTGTGGCATTTTATTTGGATATTAAGTTATTGCTAATTAGTGGATTGGCTTGTATGGGTTCACTATTTATTGCTTGGGGAGTGAGAGGAACTGCTCTTTTGCCGGTAAAAGATGAACTGTTTATCACAGATGTTCTTATGTGTTTGATCGGACTTGTCTTATCATTAGCAGGGTTAAGCATTTTTGTTTACTTTGTAGCACATTTCCTCGTTAATGCCAAAAAGGACGAATTGGAAAAGAATAACGAACATGTGATGAGTGTTCTGAATTCCGTACAGCAGTTATCCCAGCAGTTACAGGAAGCAGGAAGTTCTCTCTCAAAGATTTCTGAAAACGAAAGTGCGTCAGCCGAAGAACTTGCCGCAACCAGTGAGCAATTGACAGAAAGCAGCAATATACTCAGTACAAGAACTGACGAGAGTATGGAAAATCTTAGCGAATTGAGTGAATGGGAAGGTGTGGTTGCCAATAATGTAGAAAAAGTAGAAACCACATCAAAAGAGTTACTTCAAAAATCTGTGGAAAATGAAAAATTGCTCAACAATTTGCATACCATCAACGGACAAGTATCCCAATCTATGACAGCAACAACAGATATGGCTAAGAAATTGTCCGAAGCAGTACTGGAAATTGGTGCTACCTTAAATCTGGTCAGTGAGATTTCTACCTCCACCAATCTGCTGGCTTTGAATGCTTCTATCGAGGCTGCAAGAGCAGGGGAAGCAGGAAAAGGCTTTGCAGTGGTTGCGACAGAGGTTGGTAATCTTGCCAATAATACACAGGACACTTTGCAGGAAGTAGAAACGGTTATTGAACGGGTACAAAGTAATGTGAGGGAAATCACAAAACAAATAGAAGAAAATTCGTCGAAACTGGATACGCAGAATGAGTATTTTGAAAATGTATTCCAGAGTATGCAGGGAATGACAGAATTGCTTCATGTTTCTGTTGATGCAATCAATACAATGGGAGAGGCTCATAACAAGCAGTCAGAGGTTATTAAAAAGACCGTATCCATTAATCAGGAAATTGCACAAAGTATTCGAAATGAAAATGCACAGTTTGCTTCTATCAATTCTATGGCAGAAAGTAACGCAAATGATACAACCCAGGTGGCTACTCAGGCCAGTGTGATTAATGATATGGTTGAAGAGATGAGCAAATTGTTAAAACGTGAATGATAAAAGTATAGGAAATATCCGTTATATCAAAATGGTATAGCGGATTTTCTGCTTTATAGTTGATTTTATGATAAGAAAATGAAATTGGTAAAATATTGTATTACAACTTTTACAAAACTACTTGTAATGTAACGACATAAGCGTTACAATATAACTAACAGGAGGTGTTGTATTATGGAAAAGACAGCGACATTAAATTTAAGAGTAAATCCGGCTGTGAAAGAACGAGCAGAGGAAGTTTTATCAAGACTTGGTATTCCTATGTCTACAGCAATAGATATGTATTTGAATCAGATTTCTCTTACAGGTGGAATTCCTTTTGCGGTGACTTTGCCAAAAGCACCGAATACAATCAACGCAGATTTCATGACAGCAGAAGAACTTCATGAAAAATTACAAAGAGGTTATGATGATATAGAAGCAGGAAACGTTCAGGATGCAGCAACTGCATTTGCAAAGTTCAGGGAGAGTCATTAATATGAGGCAATATAACGTTCAGATTACAGATGAGGCACTGTCAGACATGGAACAACTTTACAATTATATTGCTGATGTATTACTTTCACCAGAAAATGCAATGGGACAGTATAATCGGATTGCGGATGCGATATTAACGCTTGATACATTTCCAGATCGTTTTCGTATTATGGATTCGGAACCAGAACATTCAAAAGAAATTAGGCGAATGTTGGTTGATAATTATTCGGTGTTTTTTGTCATACAAGACGACAAGGTTGTTGTAACAGATGTGCTGTATAGTGCTTCGGATATAGAGAGACGGCTAAAAGGCTAATTTCCAAAACAAGAAGGACACTTATGGATGCTGGAAAATAAATGATACCACGTGATACCTGTATGATACCTGTTTAATCTGAAACACAAAATATTATAAAGAATGTGTAAAAGAAACGGTATAAAATAGTAGAAAATACGCCTAGAACATTAACAAAAAAGTTAATGGTTAGGGAGTTTGAATAGTAGCCACAAGTCTTGGAATCCGCTAAATAAGCGGCTTCCGAGACTTTTCTTTTTCCTCTGCTACTATTTTGCTACTAACCGCAACTACTCTATTTCACACCGTTTTGGTGGCAAATTTAAATAGTGTCTGCTGAATAACAGAAAATCCCTGTAATTACTGACTTTCAGCCAGTTTTGTGGTAAAATAAATGCAAGGTTTTTGTTCAAATCAAAACT
>CADABQ010000086.1 GCA_902786205.1 uncultured Lachnospiraceae bacterium
TGCAAATTGTATCAGTGTCAGCCATGCCAGACGTTTTGGTAAATCCCATGCGGCCGGAATGATCGATGCATATTACAGCCGAGGGTGTGATTCTTATGAACTTTTTAAAGATATGGAAATTGCCACAAAGGACAGTTTTAAGAAACACATGAATCAGTATCATGTGATTCATCTGGATATTGCATCATTTTGGGATTCTTATAAGGATAATATCGTTGAAAAGATCAGGGAGTATATTTTAGATGAATTGAAGGACGAATACGGCGAAAAGATTGATTGTACAAAAATGCTCAGTACGGTTCTCATGTCCGTTTACAAATTAACGAATATACCCTTTGTTATCATCATAGATGAGTGGGACTGTATAATCAGAAACAGCGGGGATGAGGCACTGGTTCATAAGTATCTCCAATTTCTTCACTCACTGTTTAAGAGCGAGGAATCAAAGGTATTTTTGGCGCTTGCCTATATTACGGGAATTCTTCCGATTAAGAAGATCAGGGATGAGTCGGCACTGAATAATTTTAGAGAGTATACCATGTTAAAATCAAAACAGCTTACAAAGTATTTTGGCTTTACAGAGGAAGAAGTGAAAGAACTTTGTAGAAAGTATGACATGGATTTTGATACAGTGAAAACATGGTATAATGGTTATTTAATTGATGGTCTTCATATGTATAATCCAAATTCCGTGGTACAGGCAATGTTAGATCATGATGTTGATTCCTATTGGAAGAATACCTCATCCTTTGAATCTATCAATACGTTCATCACCATGAATTATGAAGGATTAAAGGATGATGTATTGACGATGCTGTCCGGTGGAAAGGTTCGATTAAATGTCAATACCTTCCAGAATGATCTGAATACCGTTGCATCAAAGGACGATGCGTTGACCGCATTGATTCATTTGGGATATTTGGGCTATGATGCTGAAAAAAAGAGTGCGTATATACCAAATTACGAGGTGGCTTCGGCTTTTGAACTTGCCCTTCAGACAGGTTCATGGAATGAAGTTGCCAGATCAATTTCAAAGTGTGACGAGTTACTGGACGCAACAATTGATGGGGATGCTTCCAGGGTTGCAGAGCTGATTGAGCTTGCACATGAAACCTATACCTCCATCCTGAAGTACAACGATGAGAACTCATTAAGCTGTGTGCTTACCATGGCATACTTTACGGCCCTGCTTATTACAATATTGTCAGAGAATTCCCTGCGGCAAAAGGTTTTGCAGACCTTGTGTTCATCCCAAGAACAAATGTGGGAAAACGACCTGCAATGGTAGTGGAACTAAAATATAATCAGTCGGCAGATTCAGCAATTCAGCAGATCAAGGAGAATAGATACCAGGGGGCATTATCCCAACGGTGCAGATAAAAAGAAACATACCTGTGTGATAGAAGAGGTAAGAAATCCATTATAAAGGGTAAAAAGGACAGTTACAAACGTTTGGGTTTATAACTGTCCTCACTTTGTTCTTCATCAGAAATCTTTGGTGTTTTGGAGGGGAAATATATGTTTCACATAGCAATCTGTGACGATGAAGAAATATTTGCTGATAAAATATTCAAAAATATAGATGTGTATATGAGCCAGAGAGAGCTTCCCTATGAAATTGACATCTTTCACTCCGGAAAAGGACTGATGCAGCTGGGCGTCGAAATGATGAAATACAAGGTTGTTTTCCTGGATATCAACATGGAGGAGGTTGATGGTCTGGAGACTGCCGGATGGATCCGACAATACTCGAAGGATATGTTTATCGTATTTGTGACAGCATATATTACTTATGCATTGGAAGGGTATAAATTCAATGCTGTTCGTTTTATCCTAAAGGAAACAAAGATGTTTTCGCAAGCAATACGGGAATGTATGGACGATATATTTGAAAAGATCAATTACGTCTCTGCAAAAAGGGAAATCCCGTTTTGCGAAGGTAGAAGGGAAATTCGACTGGACAGGCTGCTTTTTATAGAGAGCAAATTACATAAGCTGGAATTTCATGTCATGGAAGAGCAGATGCATGTGTATACCTTAAACGGAATTTTGAATGACATTGAAGATGAGTATATCCCATATCAGTTTATAAGGATTCATCAGAGTTATCTGGTTAATATGCAGCATATAAACCAGATCCGGCGCTACGAGGTAATGCTGAGCAATGGAGTACGTCTTCCAGTGCCAAGAGCAAGGTATCCGTATGTGGAAGATAAATTTATCTCATACAAAGGAGAAATGTAGGGGATGCTTTATATTCAGAGCTTTTTGATTCTTGTGCTGGAAATTTTGTGCTGCAAAATATTTTACGAGACCTTTGCGGAAAAGCGGAGGAAAAATGCGGTGTTGGATGGTGTAGTACTGGCTGCATTAGCCGGGGGTGGTTTTTTGACGGTTAATCTTTTGTCACAAAAGCTGGTGCTGAAAACGATAGTCGTTGTTTTTATCATTGCAATGGCTATGTATGTGATTTTTCAGATTGCGTTTGTAAAAAGCATGATATTATCTGCTTTATTTCAAGCACTTCTGATGGTGGTTGATTATCTGGCACTTCTGACAGCAGTCGGATTGTTTGGGAGCACAAAAGAAATTGAGGAGACACATCTCATAGAGGGAACACTTACGATTGTATTGAGCAGGGCGATATTGTTCTTATGTGTGGTTTTGATCAGGAGAGCAGTGGGAAAGAAAGATGCAGCATTGCTGAAAGATACGGAATGGCTAAAGTTTATTTTTTTCCCGGTGTTCTCCATATGCACACTGCTGGCAATGATCAGTGCCGTAGGTGGGATGAAAAACCAGAAGGCAGAAGAAATCAGTGTTATTATAGCCATCGGCTTAGTCGGAATGAATATTGTAGTCTTTTATCTGATCCGGGACATTTTAGAGAGGGAAAGTACGGTCAGGGAGAATCATCTTCTGAGAATGCAGGTAGATGCACAGACGGAGCTTTATCGTTCTATTTCGGAAAATTTGGAAAAGCAGAGGCGAAAGACGCATGAATATAAGAATCAGATTCTCTGTATTGATGCCCTGGCAGAAAATCAATCCTACAGTGAATTAGAAGAGTATGTAGGAAAAATCAGTACCGGTCTGAATCGGGAACTTGATGCAATCAATACCAATCATGTTCTTGTAAATGCAATTATCAATACCAAATATCAGGAAGCAGTGGATAAAGATATCCTTTTTATTGTCCGGATCGGGGATTTGTCAGACCTGCGTATGAGTGATGAAGACATTGTGATTATTTTATCGAATCTGTTGAGTAACGCGATGGAAGCGTGTGAAAAATGCGATAAAAAGATAATCAAGCTGAAATTTGTGAAGGATGATGGGAATATCGTGGTATCCGTTAAAAATACGTTCTGTGGAACAATCCTTTGCCAGAACGGAGAGATTGCAACCACAAAGGAAGATTCAGCCGAGCATGGAATCGGCATCAAGAATATTATCCATGCAGTTAATAAGTATAGTGGTTCCTACACAATCAAATATGACCAGGAAGAATTTTATTTTTCAATTCTTATTCCAAACGAGGGGATGCGCACTGATTAGTGCAGCATCCTTTGTCATTTTCTGCAAAAGCTATTGAGGGAGTCCGGGGAAAGGGATATTCTGTCAGCAGAGGCAGGGGAAATATGATTGAAAAAATGGTTATCGGAATTGTAAATCAGATGGAAGCAGAGAATTTAATAGGTGCACAGGAAAAAGAAGATTATATCTATGCTTACACTGCATCTTGCGAAAAGATACTGACACTTGGAGCGATATGTGTGCTGGGAGTGATATTCGATAATGTTCTTAATACTCTGCTTTTCTTAGGATTTTTTCTTACGTTGCGGAGACGGACAGGAGGATTCCATGCAGATACTTTTGGGAAATGTTATATAGGAACAATTGCGATTTATATAGGTGTGTATCTGAGTAGCAGGATATTTATTCAATATTTTCACTTTTTGTTGTGTATGTTGGTTAGCAGTATTTGTGCTGTAGAAATCATTGGGACGGTCAATCATCCGAATATGGATATGGATAATGCAGAATTGGCAGGAAGCAAAAGAGCGGCACGCATTATGGGAATCACAGAAGGGATTTTTATTGTGTTTTTCCTATATGTTGGTGTCAGCAGAGTGACTATCGGTTATATGGCAATGGGGGTCATTGTATGTGCCATTCTATTGTGTATAGCAAAAATAATAGGACAGGAGGTGAAATGAATGAAGGCTGTAAAAAGAGAAGTACTTAATGCACTTAAAACACTTACGAGGAGCAGTGTGCAGAGAAAGTCGGAGGAATGGCCTCCGGCATGTTTTGGACTTTTACATCAACCCAAAAGACCAAAGCATAAATAGTAATGCACATATACTGTTTTTCAGGCGACAGAAGCATAAATAGATGCTTTTATCGGTATCTATGCGGATTGGTTGACGGATTTTATAGTATTTTGGTGCAGAAAGATATGCGGTTTGTATTTCTGTTGGTATTTTATTAACGGCAGTTCTGCAGCTTCCGTGTTTATTAAAAAGGTTGAAAAATAATCAAAAACGGCAATAAATTGTCGTTTCGGTTATAAGTGATTGAAATTTGTGAGAGAAAGTAGATAATAAAAGTGACCATTGATTTCACAAAATAGAGTATCTGATGTAATCGGAGACTTCAAGAACAAAATATGATAATACAAGGTCCAAAGGTCAATATCAAAACCTGTTCCTTCTTGCAGTATAAGGACTTTGACCCGCTGGTTCGCACTCATACAAGAACATAAGGAATGTGGTCATTGATCTTTTACCTTCATATCATATGATGTAAGAAAGAAATAGAAAAAATATAGCGATTTATTAAGGATGAAGCAGAATGAAATATGAATACAATGTGTAAACTGAGAAAAATATTAGGAATTATGGTCTTGGCAGTTGTGATCATCAATTTTGGATTTAGACCGCAAACGGTAGATGCGCAAACATTAACATTTACAACAGCTAAACCCAAAGAATGCAATTTTGCAGGAAGTGCATGGGAGAGAACTAGGAATATATATTACATCTATACAGATATTGTTGTTGGTGAGCTTTGCTATGGATTTGATACTTTTTTAACAAACGAGGATTATGTATGGACAAGATCTATACAATATGATCATAAATCCTATTCGGTTAATAATAGTGGTAGTTATGTAAGTGCAACATATCCCGCTTCCGCAGACGCTACGTGGGCAAAAGTTGAAAAAGCAAATAGTAAAAGTAGTAATCCCACATACGGAATAAAATTCTTAAATGTATATGATTTAGATAAAAGTGATTTCACAGTGGATAACGGATCACCTTCAAGTCATAAATAATGATAGAGAGTTTATGCAAAGCAAAATGAAGGTTTTTGTAAAACGACCCCTATAAAATTGGCGGATAGGGCAAAACAGCCCCTATATTGCCTTATCCGTTGATTTTGTAATTATCTCTAAAACGTGTGCAAAAGTTTGTATTTTATTAACATACTTTTGGATGGGTATAAAAATAACAGATTGATGCTTTCCTTTAATTGTTGTATATAAAAACGATGGCATTGGGGGGAATAACAATAATAAATAGTTTCAAGAAGATATACTTTGAGGATCAATTATACGTGAAGTGGACAATGAAGAATGGTATTAAAAGAAAAAAATTAGTCTGGGAATCGTTCTGATTATTGCTTTAGGAATGTTATTGGTAGCAAGATTATACTTGATAATGTGCATAAATTACAAGTATGAAAAAGGAATGAGCTATGATAAGAACTTGGGATATGCAAAATATTACTTAGAAGAAGATGAATATATATTTAGATATCGTCCTGCTAATTTAATAAATACAGATGCGTTTGGAACCGTTTGTAAAAAAAAGGATGAGAAAGTATATGTGGATCAAGAGGGAAAATTTCACACGAAAGGACTACAGATTACCTTGTATATTTGGCCATTTTCTCATAAAATGGGAGTAGAATTCTATGAGATACATAATGGAGTAGAAGAGTCGGAGCAGATATATTTTGATAAAGAAATAAATTGTGTCACAGAAAATCTAACAAAAGAACAACAAAAGAGTATCATAGAATTCATTGATGACAATAAGGCTGAGATTCAAGCCTTGCTGAGGGAGGCTGAAGACAAATGGGGATCCCCATGAAAATAAAAGAGTTTATATTTG
>CADABQ010000087.1 GCA_902786205.1 uncultured Lachnospiraceae bacterium
TTCTTTGTTTTTTTTCAGTCATAATAATTTACTCCTTTATCTGTTACTTTTATATTATATGACCTTAAAAAATCTGTCCAGTTTATTGTAGCCTATCCAGAATTTTTTCTGTTTTGGGGTAGTACTTTTTAAAAAAGGGTAGACTTCCCCTATGAAAATAAGATTCGTTTTTCGATTTGAATTTTTAAAAGCTATGCACTTTGTTTCAATGAAAATAAATGTCTTCCAGTTTTTTCGTTTTGTATTTTATTATGAAGTTTGTTTATGTTGTGCGCTATTGCTAACAGTATACTTTCGGCTGTAACATTTTGCGTTCCTCGACTCAAATACCTTCGGAAAGACATATCTTGTTTTAATTCTCCAAAAGATCCTTCTGCTTGAATACTCCGATTCATTCGTAACATGCAACCCTCTTCTGTTAAAATACGTTCTAAATCTTCTTTTCGTTGTTTCTGGAACAACTTGGCAACATAAAGTTTCTTAGTACGCTCTTGTAAAGGGGTTTTACAATTATTCCCTTTGATACAATTTGATTTATACGGACATTCTTTGCAATCAACACAACGATAAATCGTCTTTTCACTCACGTATCCCGTTTTAGATTTTGAATGTTTTATTTCTGACACTTCTAATTTGCGTCCAAATTTACAAATATAGCAATCATCTTTTTCTATGTAGTCCATATTTTCTACACGACTGATATCATTTTTGTATTTTCGGCTCTTTGATATTTCATAATTGCTCGGTTTGATAAAGGAAATCTGTCCATTCTGTTCCATGAAAAGATAGTTTTCTTCACTTTCATATCCTGCATCAGCCACAATTTTTTCATACTTAAAATCTAAATATTCTTCTGCTTCCTTTAAAAATGATATCAAAGTAGTAGCATCTGTTGGTTGCGGACCAATGGTGAGCCATGTAATGTATTCAGAATCTACTCCATGCTGCAAGTTAAATGCAGGCTTGAGTTGACCATTTCCCATGGCATCTTCCTTCATTCTCATAAAAGTTGCATCATGGTCTGTTTTAGAATAACTGTTTCGAGAACCACAAACATACACTTTCTGCGTATATTCTTTTAGTTTAGCCAAATATTCTTCCAGTTTTTCTATGCTTTTTTGCAGAGGACTTTTTCGCTTTCCAATGCCATGGACAAACACTAGTCCTTCCTGTTCTTTTAGTGCAAAAAGCTTCTTGCGTAGGCGTTTCACATGTTTCATTTTTACTGCATTTCCATATACGATTTTGATATCATAAACTTTTTCGCATTCTGCAATCAAATCTGCTATTTTCAAAAGTAATTTTGCTTGATTTTTTGTAACCGCTTTCTTCCATACAAAAGTGTATTTATTTGCACATGCCTCTATTTTAGTGCCATCAATAAAAATAGCTTCACCTGAAACTTCACCAAGTTGGTATAAAAAGTTAGACGTTTCTGCAAGAATCCTCTTTGCATAAGGAGCAAAATGAATACTTCGAAACCGAGCAAACGTTGCATGATCTGGTGCCTTTGCCCCCTCAAGAAGGTACATAAAGTTGATATCCCTTTTGCAGTTCAATTCCATAGAACGAGAGGAATAATCATGGTTCATATAGGAGTAGAGTACAATCTTCAAAAGTGTTCTTGGCGATACTGAATTTATTCTCTTATAAGTTGAATATAGGTCAGTCAAATCCAAACCCTCCACAAACTGACTTAGTAATCGCACAGAATCATCTTCCGGAATAATTGTTTCGATATTTAATGGAAGTTTTAATTGATATCCATCTGAATTTTGAGTATAATCTTTTTGTAATTTAATGTTTTTGTGCATACATTAAGTTTACACCAACTGTCAGACTTTTTCGAGGTCTGGCAGTTATTTTTTTTTAAAATATATAAAAAAGGAGCTACGCACTAATTTTAGTGCGACAGCCCCATAAAGCAAAAAAAGGTATGTACAATCCCCCCTGATCAGCCCCCTGTCAAGTAGACAGGGCAAATATCTAAAATAAGTTTATAGATATCCGCCGTATTGTTATGATGCGGCGGATATTTTATGTCATGAAGCATTTATGCACACCACTTCTCTTTGTACTTCTCAATTCGTTTGTTCTTGGCGATTGGATATAATTCTGCTGTCTCATTTTCCATAGCTTCTTTTCTTATTTCTGCTGGAGTTTTGCAGTTGAAACGTTCCTGAGGACGTTTGTAAGTATAGAAGTGCATATATTGATCAATAGCCTCACGGAGTGATTTTTCATCTGTGATGGTATACATAGCATACATTTCTGTTTTAATAATTCCCCAGAATCCTTCTGTTGGACCATTATCAATACAATGACCAACTCTTGATATAGACTGGTCCATTCCCTGTTGTTGCAGTTTTGCCCGAAACGCCTTACTGGTATACTGAAAGCCGCGATCAGAATGGAACAGGGGTTTTGCTTCCGGATTTGCTTCAATCGCTCTATCATACGTGTCAAACACAAGCTTGTTGTTATTTCTTCCGCTAATAACGTAAGAAACCGGCACACGGTCATAAAGATCCAAAATAGCACTGAGAAACAACTTTTGATTAGTCCCAGGAACCTTGAATTCTGTAACATCGGTCGCCCACTTCTCATTTGGAGCAGATGCAAAAAAATCACGCTTCAGCTTGTTTTCAGCAGGTGCTTCAGGAGTAGATTTCTTATACTTTGACTTCTTTTTACGTATTACAGAATGAATTCCCAGTTTATTCATTATCCTGTGGACACGCTTTCGGCTATAGTTGGTGTGGTTGAAATGATTTATCCAATCAGTCATTCGTCTATAACCAAGGATGTGCCCGAATCTTTCATCGTATTCTCTAATCAGCTCTGCAATTTCCTGATTCTCTTTTTCATACTGCGGTATTTCTCGGTGCAACCACTTATAGTAAGCAGCGCGTGTGATTTTTAACTGCTTACACATCCAGTTAATACTCCAATGTTTTTCTTCATAGAAATACTTTACAGTCATAAATTTTGATTCTTTACGCTGTTTACCAAGCCTCACATCCCTTCGAATTCTTTCACTTTTTTTAACAGTTCAACCAACATGTCCTTTTCTTCAAGCTGACGCTTCAGGTGAAGATTTTCACGACGGAGACGTTCCAATTCATCTACTTCTTCGTCAGTTTTGTGGTGACCGCGTTTATCTGCTAGAGCTTTTTCTCCCTGATTATCATATTTTTTTACCCAGGTATATACCTGTGAGTATGAAACATCATATTTAGAAGCCGTTCCTTTGTAATCTCTATCATGTTTAATACAGTATTCAACAATCTCTTTGCGTTCTTCCAGTGTGGTTTTTCTGCGAGCTTCTGCCATATAGACCTCCCGTTTCGGATTGTAATCCTTAAGTTTTTTATTGACATTATACACTGAAATCCAGCGTTGGAGTACACTTCTAGCAGAAATACCATATTTAGCAACGATATCATCCACAGAACCTTCGCCTGACAGGACGGCTTCAACACATTTGATTTTGAATTCTTTACTATAGTGCTTATTTCCCGTAGCTTCGTAGAAGGCACCTTCTCCTTGTTCTTGATATTTCCTCACCCATGCGAATAACGTCATTTGGCCTACACCATTTGCACTTGCAATAGATTTGTATGAACCTTTACCAGCTAAATACTCATGTACTCTGGCAAGCATCCATTCTGGACTATGTTTCTTTTTGGACATAGAAAATTCCCCCTAAAGTAGATTTGGTTATTTACCTTGTCTACTTTAGGGGGATCATATCACCCTCTTGGGTTTCTTGCACATACCTTACTTTTATCTCCTCGTAAGCAAGTTTGAAAAAAATATCTACTGACAACGCCTTGCTTTATTCTTTGATTACTTTTTGCGAGCAAGCCTGCAAAAAAACTACCTACTGACAACGCCTTTAAAGTAGTTCATTGACTCTTGTAGTGCATCTGAAGATTGATCTGTTACTTTACTGCTTTCCGCAATCTCATCTATGGCAACCGTAATCTCTTCCACTGAGTTACATACCTCCTGGTTAGAAGCAACATTCTCTTCTGCAATAGCATTCAGCTCATGAATAGAATTCACAATCTCTTCCTTAGCTAAATTCAAATCATTTACCTTATCAGAAATATCTTTAATCTCAGAAATCGAAGTTGTAATTTCGCTATTCAAAATATCAAACTTACCTTGGGTAATCTTAATGTATTCCTGCTCATCTTTGATGATACCTGCAACCTCTGTAGACAAAGAAACACTTGCCTCAGATTTTTGTACAATCTCAGCTACAATTCGATTAATTTCAGCAGTAGATTCGTTGGTTTGGTCAGACAATACTTTAATTTCGTCAGCCACTACCGCAAAACCTTTTCCAGCTTCTCCTGCACGAGCAGCTTCGATAGAAGCGTTCAGCGCCAGTAAATTTGTCTGACTTGCAATAGAACTAATCATCTCTACTGCATTTTTAATCTGTTCTACCGCATGGTTGGTATCTTGAATCTGTGTAGAAATGTTTGTCACAGCAGTTACACTTTGCTCTGATGAATGAGACACCTTATTAATATAATCCGCAGCCTCCTCATTGGCTTCCTTGATGGAATTAGACAAAGTAACCAATTTACTGGAACTATCATAAATCGTATTGATTGCCTGTCCCACTTCTGTCATTTTACGGTCTGATGTTGTACAATAAAAATTGACATCCCATTCTCAAGGATTTTGATATATAATCTATAAGAGAATAGGAGAGATTGATATGGCACAAAAAAGAATTACAAAATCATATGATCAAGAGTTTAAATCACATAGGTGGTCATAAAGCTGCTACTGAATTAGGAATTCCTTCAGGTACAATTTATACTTGGATAAAAGCCTTCAAAGAAGGACGTTTGGCAGCAAAAGATGCTACACATAATCCAAATAATGCCTTAACTCTTAACGAAGAGCTGATTGAACTCAGAAAACGTGTCAGAGAACAAGATAAGGAAATCCGTCGTCTCAAAGAAGAAAACGAATTTTTAGAAGAAGCCAGTGCTTTTTTCGCAGCCAGCCGTCGGAAGTCAGCAAGAAACAAAGACTAATGTTTATTGCTATTAAAACGGAAGACGGCAAAAACAA
>CADABQ010000088.1 GCA_902786205.1 uncultured Lachnospiraceae bacterium
CGACAATTCTATTATACCATAACCCGTGAGGAGATATTTTTATTTTGTAACAAAAAATATGCCGTATTTATGCGGCTTGTGGCGTTTCGCAAACGCCTAATTATACCATAACCCGTGAGGAGATATTTTTATTTTGTAACAAAAAATATGCCGTATTTATGCGGCTTGTGGCGTTTCGCAAACGCCTAAAGTACTACAAAAGGAAAGGAGCTTCACGGCAAAATGGGCTGTGAGGCTCCTTGAGTTAATAAAAAAGAAAGAAAAGGTTGAAATAAAGTATCTGCTTTTTCTGGCAGACAGGCAGAATAAACGAAAAATATATATTTCAGTGGGGATGAGTATACTTTCTGGACTGATTTCCTTTGTACCGGATGTAGTGTCAGGTATTGTTGTATCAATTACAGTTCAGATATTTTTGTTTACGGTGAATGTCCCTATGACGTTGCTATTGATTGTTCCTATTATTTTAAACTTCTGCTGGAAAAACAGTAAAGGCAAAAATAGTAAAGAAAGCAAAGAATTCATGCGTAATACAGACAAACAAGAAATTACAAAAGAAAACATATGTTATTAAAGTAAAAGGTGTAAAGACAAAAGGTGTAAAGACAAAGGGTGCATCAAAATACGAAACAATTACAACAAAAGTAAAAGTAAAATAAGTAAAAAAGAGGCTTAAAGCCTCTTTTTTACTTTAGCATTAAGAGTGGATTTACACTGTCTTTATTATCCTTAATCTGAAAATAAAGATTACAGCCTTCTTTTTTATAATATTTTGTTGGCTTTGCTAAAGTAGCAATAACGGTTCCTTCCTTGACCGTATCACCCTTCGCAACTTTGGGATTATCCAATTGACCATAAATATAAGTATAATTTCCCGAAATTGCAGTAATGGTAAGTCCTGTTTCTGCGTTACGTTCTACTTTCGTGATTTTGCAATCACAGGTGCTCTTGACCGTTTCGCCTACTTTTCCGGCAATGACGAGGGATGGATTACATTTATATTGTCCGAGTGTTGAAAAATAGATAGGTTTGTCCATACTGTAGGTTAATAAAATATCACCATGGATGGGCCAGGTAAGTCCCTGATTTTGGTCTTCCGCATTGAGAACAGAAACTGTTTCCTCGTTGGTTTCTGTATTTTTTTCTACCGATTTTTTTTCTTGTTTTGGGGCATCGGTTGCTTCAACTGAGATTGCAGAGTCGGATTTTGGAGCTTTTAAATTAGCAGTTGCATCGTTCTGGATTTGAGCAACGTCTACAGCCTGTCCTTCTTCCTGCAAAGCAGCATAGTTATGCTTGGAAGCATCTGTAGAGGCGGTTGCCTGAGGTGTGGCCGTTGTTTGTAGAGCGGCGTATTCCTCGGCCTGTTTCTCTTTGTTTTGTATGTTTTTTTGTACACCTACAACCGATAAAACGGAAAATAAGCATAAAAAGCAGGCAATATAGAAGCCTTTCTGCGTATAAAATTTTTGTTTTTTGTCATGATAATTCATATAGAAATCCTCCATTCTGTGTTAGCTTGTTTTAGTACACTAGTAAATATGTTCTAGACATAGTCTTGCCGATATGAAAAAGAATATACTTGTTTTGAAAAATAAAATAATTTCTAGTATATAACTTTTGTATTCAATTCAAGAGAAAAGTTATCTAATTTTTGTTTGAAATTTATGATGCCTTTGCTATACTATTATTATAAAAAGTTCCCCCAAAAAAGAAGGTTATTTATAAAAGAGCAAGAAACCCCACTGCTATTAGGTGGTGGATACTCTTGCACGAGGTGCGAGATTCAAGCCACGTATCTCGTAAGGCACGTAGTGCCGATTTTATATGAGCAAGTAGCAGAGCAGATTGCGAATATCATTGACAAATAGATAACGAAAAAGGGAAAAAAGAAAGGTTGGGTAGTTATGAAGAAAAAAGCATTGATTTTTTTAGCAGATGGATTTGAAGAGGTAGAAGGGTTAACCGTTGTAGATTTGCTTCGTAGAGCAGAGATTTCTGTAGACATGGTGTCCATTACTGGAAATAAGAAAGTAACCGGTTCTCATGGAATTTCGGTAGAAGCAGATGTATTGTTTGCAGAAGCAGATGTTGCAGAGGCAGATGCTTATATTTTGCCGGGAGGAATGCCGGGAACAAGAAATTTAGAGGCATGCGCACCACTAATAGATGTATTAAAGGAAGCAAATGAGAAAGGAAAACTTTTATGTGCTATTTGTGCAGCACCATTGGTACTTGGTGTAAATCATTTGTTAGAAGGAAAGAAAGCAAGTTGTTATCCGGGATTTGAAAAGGACTTACATGGTGCATTAGTATCTTATGATCCAGTGTCAAAACAGGATAATGTTATTACAAGTCGAGGACTTGGTACGGCAATTGCCTTTGGTGCAGAAATTATCGAGGCATTGCTGGATAAGGATACGGCTGAGAAAGTGAAAGAATCCATTATATATTAATAGCTTGTTCTCAAATGAAAAAGAAAAGCCTGAACGCATCTTGCGCTTGCGCAAGAGTGTGTTCAGGCTTTTTCTGCCTTTATAGGAAAATGCGTCCTATAAAGCAAATACGCTCTGCGGGATGTGTACAGATACGAAAGGAATAGAGCTGCAAAGAGCGTGCAACCCGCATCTGACACGCAAAGTGGAGCAAGTCCCCCATGAGTGAGAAATTTAGGGAGCTGCTGTGGACTTGTTCACTTTGTTTTAAAGTCGAAAGACAGGGAAATTATTTTGGTAGTTTACCAGAAATATTTGTACTTTAGTCGATCGATGGTTTTTCCTCAATATCTGTTGCCAGTTCCAGTAAAAAGTGACTGACGGGAATATTGTCTCTTCGCTCTGCGGGAACAGATCGAAGGCAATGTTCCCATTGTGAGGAGGCAGCAGACACAATATTATATTCAGAACTAATACGAAAACCAGATTTATTCATTTGAACCATCCATGTATCTTTTTTGCACCAGCAGTTAATGGCAGGAAGAACAATATCATCTTTTTCGGAAACTAGAGCAACTTGAAGGTTCGGATGTTTTTGCAACTTGTGTGCTAGATAGCGGAGTTCTTGTGCAAAGTGGGCTTTTTTTACGAAAACAGGTGTTCCACATGTCAGTGTAAGGCTGCGACTACGCAACTTTTCCTGGTGGCCTCTGCGAATGAGTTCCTCTAAACGAAAAATGTAGATAAAGGGTTCGTTATAATATTTTGAGGAAGGAGAAAAATATTGTTCCATTACGTGTCTTAGGGAACGGTTGATACCAATGCAGTGTTTTATTGTTTTGTCTGGTAAATCATTATCTTCTAAAATTTCTTCTAATAAATCTTTTTGAACGGATAAAAAGGCAGGGGCAGGAAGACAGGAGTACAGAGTCCCCTTTTTTCTAAAATGTGAAATTTCATTCAATACGTCGTAACTTTGCGAAATTCGAAATTCTTCAAATAAAGGAGTACTTTGCTCTATAATGTGTTGGCACATAAGCTGATGTGTAAGGACTAAAGAAGGATCATGAAACACCAGAGTGGATGAAGCAGTTTGTTTTGAACTAGAGCCTAACAAAGAAATGGCTTCATTTAAAATTACAAAGGAAAAGTTTATGACAACATCATCGTAATAAGAGTGACAATACCAGTCTACATTTCTGTGATAAATAAGCGAACTGCAATAATCAAAAAAAGTAGTAAAATGTGTGTGTCTGGAAGAATAATATAAGACAAAGGTTGCGTGGAATCCTTTGTGAATCAGTGCTTCTATTCTATTTGCAATTTTTTTAGCGAAAGTGGGATTTTCAATTAACCAATGGAAATCTTCGTTTTCAACAAATAGAAGATTTCCTGATGATTCCATGCTTTCTGCAAAGTCTAATAACCTTTCAACGGCTTCTCTCCTGCCTTCATTCCGTTCAAAAACCAAAGTTGTGATAGAATTTGTGTTTTTTTCTGATAGAGGTAAAGAAACAGATTGTTGTAGTGTTTTTTTGCTATTGATTGCTAATCTAAGATAATGCTCAATTTTTGTTTCATCCTCTAAAATGATATTTGGGTATAGAGCCAGTAGTGCATCTTGTAGATTTTGGTGCATTGTATTGGTGCTTTGCTCCAAGAGATAATCGATGACATCGTTAAAATAGATGGATTTAGAAGACAAAGTGCGATCGCCATTTTTCCATTTACTGATTAAACTTGCATCTACATGAAGAGCACGTGCCATAGATACAGTTTGTATATTCAAACATTTCATGATATAGCCAAAGGTGGTTGGTGATTTCTTTTTCATATTACATCAATCCTTTCAAAAAAGGCGATTGGTTTTAGAACCAATCGCCTTTGATATTCTAAGAATATCACAAAAAAAGAAAAATTTCTAGCAGAAATTCATAAAGTGCCAAAACATACCAGAATAGTAATGTCAAAAAACTGTCATGGTACTATATTTGACAAATGACGCAAACCCATTGTCAGTTTCCTTTTTGCATAGTATGATGGCAACAACAAAGAAAAAACACCAAATTGGTGAGGCAAAACAGAAAGGATGATTTGTATGGCAAATAAGGATTTCAAATTTGTAGATGAGTATCAGTTTGATGAGGATTTATT
>CADABQ010000089.1 GCA_902786205.1 uncultured Lachnospiraceae bacterium
AGATATATTCCTGAATCTTCTCCACAATATTGTCTTTATAGGAATCCCAAAAGGATGAGATATCCAGATGGATCACATTATATTGATTCAGATACTTTTTAAAATCACTGTTTTTTGCAATCTCCGTATCTTTAAAAAGTTCTGAAGAATCACAGCCGCGACTATAATAGGCATCAATCATGCCTGCGGCATGAGATTTTCCAAAACATCTGGCATGACTGACACTGATACAATTCGCATTTGTACCAACCACTCTGTTCAGATATTCTAATAATCTTGTTTTATCCACATATAATTCACTATTTTTATCTTTTGTAAAACTTTCATTTCCCGGATTAAAATAAATTCCCATACCATCGCTCCTTTCTGCTTATACCCATAGTATTACTTATAAATGTACTTGATAGATTTAATGCATGTCCATCCTTAAATTTTCTAATAGGTTATTAAAAAGAGACTGTGCACTAACGATTAAAAATCGTTAATGCGACAGCCCCATCCAGCAAAATATGCCCTTTAATGAAATTACAAATGCTTACTCCTTCTATTGGCCAAAAACCAAAACAAACTCCCTACTACTATAAAAACTATTGCATTTTGCATCCAATCTATATTATTTAAAACACTATATTTCATAACATCTAAAAATTCATTAGATGATGTAGAAAATACACAATATATCAAAGTAATCAAAAATGGAAGCGTTATATTTTTCATTTCAATACACAACAAATACACTCCACCGTCTAAAAAGAATGTAATTACAAGCATCTGTAAATAAAAAGACATAACACTACCATCGGTATCCTTAAATACGAAAAAAATTGGCAACATGGAAAGCATATTTAATACAAATAAACATAAATTTACCTCTGTAGTACCACCACCTAATAACAATACCTCTCTTCCATTATTTTCACATACTTCTCGTAAAAACAAAAAAATCCACCAAGTCGAAAAAACTGGTATAAAATTGTAACCCAAGTCTGCAAATATAGTAAATGGATCCGCCTTTCCAATTGGATTCATTACATAGCCATATGTACACACTGGAAGTACGACATAATATCCCAAAAAAGGAATTAAGAATAAGAGTTTCATTTCCTTAATTTGCAAAAATAGTCTTTCAACAATTATTTTCAAACCGCATCGCTCCTAACTACGAATAATAGCCAAATACCCATCTTCTAAGGTTGGTTTTAGCTTTGATTTCCCTGCCGCCTCTTTTATCTCCTCACACGTACCAATCGTTTGTATTGTACCATTCTTCATTATAATGATTGAGGAACAAGTTGCCTCCACATCTTCAATAATGTGTGTTGATATAAGCACTGTTTCTCTTTTTCCCAACTGTAACAATATCTCTTTAAAATGTACTCTTTCCTCTGGATCAAGTCCCGCTGTTGGTTCATCAAAAAGAAGTATATCAGGATTTCCTAACAACGACTGGGCAATACCCACTCGTCTTAACATTCCCCCTGATAATTTTTTTATTTGAGTTCTCTTTTCACTTTCTAAATAAACCAATTGTAAACATCGTTCTATTTCATCTTTCCTATATTTTTTTGAAATTCTTTTTAAGTTGCACATATATTGTAATGTTTCTTCAACTGATAACTCATGAAACATTCCAAAATTTTGTGGAAGATACCCAATTGTTTGTGAATTCCTTTTTCTTATGCTTTTCCCCTCTATGCGGATATCCCCAGACCAATCCTGATATAAATTTGTTATACATCGCATTAAAGTCGTTTTCCCCGTTCCATTAGGTCCTAACAACCCATATACTCCTTTTTCTAGCTGACAGTTCAAATTAGAAAGCACCTTTTTTTTGCCAAATTTTTTACTTACATTTTGTAACTCAATCATTATTCTCATCTCCTATTAAGCCCGATAATTCATCATTAGAAATAAAATCATATAAGTATCCTGTAGTCTTATATATATTGTAATAATATTCTAACGTATCTACGGTTCCAATTACATGATCTTTACCAAAATAGTACATCGTTCCGTTTAAATATGGTGGTATAAAAATAGTTTTGACTTTCTGTCCTTTATTTTGATATTTTTTTATAAACTCTTGATAACATTCACGATTCTCCTCCAAAGTAGCATATTCCTCGCTTAAACGAGACAAAACAATAGTATATTTTCCAAATGACACTCTGTCAAGAAAATTGCTAGCAAAAATAGTCATTCCATCACTTTTTCCAACGAAATGTCTGTCTCCCTTTTGTTCCAAATTACACGCTACTTTGGTATTTGTATTTATAGTAACGTCAAAATTCACACAATATCCTAATCCTTCCAAGGCATTTCCCCAGTAACCATCCGCGATCCAATATATCCTTCTCTTCCCCGGCATAGGATAATACGAAAAATACCCTGGAAGAAAAGCTCCTTGTGAGGTTGAATAATACCGTTTACAATATCCATCATAAAAAAAAGTATACTTAGATGCATTTTCATCTATGGTTATATAATCACCCTTTTGCTCATAGTGAACTGCTTTCCCATTCTGGTCTTGTATTTTTTTGATTTTATATCCATGATAAAGTGTAAATTCACATTGAGAATTCCTATTTTCTTTTAACTCTACGGTTACCTGTGCATGTAACTGCCTGTCAATTTGAAATTTTGCTTTGTAAGAAGATACTTGAAATTTAGGGGTAGAATATTGTGTTTCATCCATGCAGTCATTAGATGCCCTATAATATGTATCATCTGCTGTCAAGGCATCCTGTCCACTAACACCATTATCCAGATTTACTGCAGATGTTGGTTTAAAAAATAAAACAATACATACAATTGTAAATACCACAGGTCCCATTGCCGTTATTTTTTTCCACCCATTTTGTCTTACAAGTAAAAACAAACTCAAAAAAATCCCCAAAAAAATCAAAATTCTTTCAACATTTACAAATTCAACCGAATATAAATAATAACTATCTCCCATTGCTGAAAAATCTCTACTATAAACACTTAACAAATCAGAAAAACGATATAATATCTCCTTTCCATATGACAGTTGCTGAATAGATGAAATAATTTTTGAGCTAAACAACATATATAATACTAGCATTCCTGTGTATGCATGAATCGGTTTGAATATAACACTAAATATTGCCCCCACTACAATTGCTAACACATTTAAAAGGAAATAATGAATCCCTACAAACTTAACAGTATATTCTATATATGCCATGGTATTTTCCCCCGTCTCATATAGAACAGTAAAAATTCCAATACATAAAATTATCATTTCCAATATTAACCATATAAGTGCACACATTATATCTTTTAATTTTGCATGTTTTATACTACCTAATAATTCTTCACAATTATCTTTTTTCGCTTTTACCAAAAATTCATATGACACAAATAGAAAAAATAAAAAACTAATTTCTTGTGTATGTAATACCTGCGAAATTGCATTAACCGGTAAATACTGCCTTACTCTAATAAGCCAAAAAAACATATACGAAAAAAAGACCACTGTACTGACTAGCAATATTGGAGATTTAAAATATTTTTTTATTGTAATACTTCCCATAATTCTCAACCCTATTCTAAACTGTTTTCAAGGGTATCTATACATTGCAAATAGATACCCCTTTATTTTATTAAAAACTACTTATTTGAAATAATTGTTGCTGCAATACATCCTGTTTTTTTATTTGACTTTGCATTTCCATATATTTTTGCCTGTGCAACAGTGTATGTATCTTTATTAACTGTAATATTATCAGCATACACATCTCCAATTCCAACCGTAACCTTCTTAGCCTGTGTATTTATGCTTGCGTCTGTCTTTCCTTTATACAAGTACCCCTCTATTGAATACTTGCTCGTTGTGCCATTTGATACTACATAACGATATGTTCCCGTTGTATTTCCCAAAACTGCTGTTGATGCACTCTTATCAGAAGCTGAAATGGATGCCCCTGCAGAACCAGCAAATACAGTGATAGAAAATGTAGTTGCTGTTATCACTCCTGCTGCTAATGCCAAAACTTGTCTTTTTAATATCTTCTTCATATGTTCCCCATATACCTTTCTGTTTTATATTCCTTCTGTTTTTAATACTACTATTTTTTACTGTACTTTTTAATTATTCTTTTCTTCTAATTCTTTACGAATACATTCAGGTAATTCCACTTCACCCCAAACACCATGACAACCCGTGCTAGAAATAAAAACATCTGATAGTTCAATTAACTGTTCACTTAATTTTCTAATCATTTGTTCTTTTGACATAAATACTTACCTCCTTCCACAACTAATATTTCAATCAGTTGTAATAATAATGTCCACGCCACATAATTCTTCCACATTCCATTTTGCACAACAATGCATACTAATATCCATATACTAACGACCAATATAGAATACCT
>CADABQ010000090.1 GCA_902786205.1 uncultured Lachnospiraceae bacterium
GGTCATATGTGCTTCTTCTGCTTTATTTTTCAAATTCTCTTTTTCTTCCGGTGTCATTCTTACTTCAACTCGTGACAGTTTTGTTTTTGGCATTTTCTTCTCAACTCCTTTTTGACGCTTTTCAAAAGCTGAATTTGTGTGACCAATAAATACATGGTGGAAATGACCTCCTCAGGAGGTCGCAAGCAGAGATTTTGTACGCCCAAATACCGTACAAATCAGCTTGGTGGTGAAATCCCCACACCCCTTTATATTTTGCTGATCCGCAAAATTCAGAAATCGCGCAGCTCACCAAAAATCTAAAAATCTGTAATTCTCGTTTTTCGTTTTCTGAGGTTTTTCGATTTTTACAAAGTAGGGCAGAAACGGATTTTTCAAAAAGTTCAAAAGCTCAGATTTGGGACTTTTGTGTTTTTATCCTGAATATACCAACAGAAGAAGAAAATGTAATAATCTATTCAATTCAGGATTGATAAATTTGTTGTTGAGCAAGGTTGCAAGAATGTATGTGCCTGAGAAATTTGCAACCTTGCAAGCTTGCAAAATCTCCAGATACCTACAATGTTGCAATGTTACTCTGGCAGTTGCCAGAACCAGGCGTTTTTCTTTTTGAATGATTTTATATTCAGATTCTTCTTTGCATCATTTAATGTCCTATTGCCAATATCTCTGTAGCCTGCCTGCTGTTGAATTATTTTCTGCGTTTTTGGTGTTCCATCAGAAAGAAATTCTTTTAAGAACTTTTCGGCTTTTTCCAATTTTGATATACTGCTTGTTCCATTAAGAAGATCATCAACAGAAATATCGTATTGTCCTATAAAGCGAAAACCAGTTTCTTTGTTAAGCTCAAAAGCTATTGGATCGCCCTCAGGTGCAAGGCTGCTTTTTGTCGGAGCCATTACCCTTATTGTTGGATTATCTTTTACTCTGCCAACCAACAGAACACTTCTCGCTGCTGCCTGAATATCGACAGAACCTAAGCCTCTGTATGATGCTTTCAAACCTGTTGCCTTGTTCAGATGTCCGATCAGTACAATAGCACAGTTAAACTTCTCAGCAATAAGCTTCAAATGAGTCATCAGATCTCTTATTTCGTTCGGCCTGTTCATATCAATACTGGCTCCAACGTAAGCCTGAATCGGATCCAGGATAACCAGTCTTGCGTTTGTCCTCTTTATTGCACCCTCCAGACGATCGTCCGTTAATGATAAACGATGCTTACTTTCGTCAATAACGGTAAACATTGATTGATTTGCATTTGCAGCAGCCAGTCGAGGTTTTATGGTATCGGAAAGCCCATCCTCCGCCGTTTGATAGATTATATTTATCGAGTCAGAATCTTTGTTTGTTTCGGGCAATTTATCTCCCCTAGAAAGAATTGCAGCTAAATTCAGTACAAGAGTAGTTTTGCCCTCTCCCGGATCGCCCTGGATAATTGTTATCTTGCCATATGGAATGTACGGATACCACAGCCATTCTACTTCTGTCGTTTTGACATCAGCCAGGTTTATCAGTACTAATTCAGGTTTGTTATCCATTTTCATCACCTGCCTCATCTTTGAAGTAACCTAACTGTTCCCAAACCTGTTTATCGGGGCAGTAGTAGTTGTACTCGCTTGAATTGTCCTTACGAAGTGCGTAACCGAATTTCAGGATACCTTTTTGCAAGCCGATTCTGATAAACTGCGGCTCTTTGCCTGATGCCTTTGCGATCTCGCTTATCGGCACATTTCTGCCGGTAAAGCATGGTGTATTTTTCTGTTCGCTCATTTTGATTACCTCCTTCATTTTCTGAGCTGCTTTGATTGTACCTGACAAAAAAACGGAATGAAATAGATATTCCGTACTAATAAAAAATTATTAAAAAAAGACTCAGAATAACTGTAAGGAATTGACAATAATCGTAAGAAATGATAGAATATTCGTAAGGAACTATAATAAATTTCAATCAGTTCCTTACGAAAGGCAACGTTATGCATTATTATTATTTTGAACTTGATATTTTAAAAAGAAAAGTAATCATTTATGATTCGGATTTTGATTTTTTTCATGATGATTTTATACTGTCTGAGTCAAAAGCTGCACATTTTTCATTTGATAAGATAATAAATCTTATCGATGACTATTCTCATAAGACTTACAAGCTGGAAATAAAAGACATATATAAATTTATGTTGCAGAATATAATTGAAGGTAAGAAAATAAACTCGGAAATCGAAAAACAATATCTATCTCTTAGATTAAAATGTATGGACAATATTTTCGCTCAGATTTTTATTGATATTTTATTCAACGAATATGAATATAATCGCGACGGTCTTGTTCATTTAGGTATAGTAAAATCATTAAAAAATGCTGCTACTAAAGAATATTTCGAAGGTTCAAAAGAGCAAATCAAATCTATATATGACAATTTGAATATATCAATGAATGATTTGATGTATGTATCAGAAAATGGTTTTATAAATACAATTAACAACCATAAGTTTATTTCCCAATGCTTTCATATCAATATAGACGATAGGAAGATGGTGACTTTATATTCATTGAATGAGTCCTTTGAAGTTTTCAAGAATGTGTTTTGCGGTAACATAGAAATAGCCGGTTTAAAAGTGAATATCTGCAATCATTGCCATAAAAGGTTTTTTGAAAAGCGTTTATCTGATTACTGCAATTCAAAAGAATGTCAAAAAGCAAAAGACAAAGCTGCTAACAGATTAAAGAAAGCCAAATGGAAAGAAGATCCATATAATAAAGTTAAGAATAAATTCAATGGTTATGTTGATAAACAAGCAAATGTTCTTAAAGAAAATGGTATCGCCGAAGAAGAAATTGAAGAATTCAAAACATTTGGAAAGAAAATTAAAATAGATGTAAAAATGGAAGTTGATACTTATGGAGATACTTCAATGCCACTACCATCAGAGATAGAAAAATATATCAATGAACAAAAAAATATAGTAATGCAGAAACGTAATGAAATATTACTGCGGCATGGCATAATAATGACCAGAGGCAGACCGAGAAAAAAGTGAATTTCTTTTCTGCTGGTATAAAGCATATACGTCATCCTAAAAATGTAATTCCAGTTGTTTTCTGCATCTGGGACTTGAAGTCCCACATAAGCACAAAAAAGCCGTGTCTCCCAATGCCAAAACGGGAAACACGGCTGATATTATTATGTAGTATGGCTGTTAATAAGATTCAGATAATCAAATATCAATCTAAACTATCAAACATATTTCAGAATAAGAATACTTATAATTACAGGCTTCTCGGCTTTACAACGAATTATTCATTCTCTTCATTTGATACAATTTCCATAAAATCATCGTAAGTAATACATTGAATACCCAACTCCTCGCAAATATTAGGTAATTGAGCTGAATGCGGCTTGTGTTTCTCTTCGGTAACCACAATTCCATCTAATGCCTTTGCTTTCGCTGCAATGTAAGGATCTGCGGAAGGACGATTATTTATTATGTTCTTTGTATGAATATTCTCTCTCATTTTGGGATTCCGAAATAGAATTCGTATAGTTTGAGACTCCTCATTTGTTGGTGCAAGAAACATTTTTTTGTTAGCTTTTAGCCATTGCATATTAGTGTTTTTATCGTCATAATGAGCGCTCAATTCATTATAACACTCATCAACCGATTGATAAACTCCATTTTGTATTCCAGTTTCAAGCGCTTTCCATAATCGTTCAAAGTATTTTCCTTTTCTTGGTAGATGTTCAAGAATCTTACGGAAAATATTAGTGTCAAGTATGTATACCATCATTTATTCCCCCTAAAATATGCAGCTTCTAATTGGGGAAGATGATCCACCTTGCTGTTTAGCATTTCGCTTGCTCGGAAACTGTCTATTTTGCCGGAATACAGTTGTTTGAATACATCACCGGTGTATGAAGATCCTAAATAAGCAAGTTTGGTAAAATAATAATTACCTCCAGATGAGTTCTCACCGTTTTTCTTTTTTTGATTTCTAATTGCATCACCGTAGAAGGTTTCTTTTAGTGATTCA
>CADABQ010000091.1 GCA_902786205.1 uncultured Lachnospiraceae bacterium
GTTTTTGAACGAACGAATGTTCTTTTGAATGTAAACATACCCCCTCTTTTTTATTTTCTCTGGTGATAAAAAGTGTAATAATGACGAGTTGCAAATACATCATTTTTGCAACTTTACATAATATAAAATAGACACTTGTCTATTTGCAGAAAATAAAGATAATAGACGCTTGTCTATTTTATAAAAGACAATATTTAGATTTTTTGCAAAAAATAAAAATAGACAAATGTCTATTTTTTTGAAACTATGAGCTATAGTTCGACAAAATCAGTAATCATTACTGATTTTAAATCCGGACATTTCCGGTATACAATATCTTGATATAGAGTCTTAAATACCTTTACATGTAGTTTTTAAAACTACATGTAATAGAATTGCATACCGCATATTAAGATATACTAAAACTTATCATTAATTTTTATTATCAGATTTTTTTCACAAAATCAATATGCAATTCATAATTCATTAATGATAGTAGTTTTTTCATATCATCACAAGTTAAATTCTTTTTATTAAATATCTTTGTTATAGCTTGCTTTGGTACTTCCATCATATTAGCAATATCTACCTGTTTTGTATTGGTATCAATCATAACCTTCTTTAACTCATTGACTAGTTGATCATTATCTTTATATATCATCTTTATTCTCCTTATCTAAAATATCCATATAACCTTGTAATAAATCCATACAGGGCTTTTATTCTCTTTAGTAATAAATAATAGCATATTATCATATTTTTGTCAATCTGGCAGTAATACAAAGCAATTTACAAGTAATAAAAATATTAAAAAAGTAACCTAAAATAGTTGACTTTTATATGGTTATGTGGTAATATAAATATAGTTATAAGGTACCTTTTAACTATTACGAGTAACCAAAACAAAGTTACAAAAATTCAAAAAAGTAATAAAAAAAGGTTGACAAGTAACTAAAAACAAGTTATAATATAATTACAAGGTAAGCAATACAAAACCTTGTCAGGGATAGCAATAAATCCCAGTACCTTGAAAAACAAATACAAGTAGCAAATAAGAAGTAGCTTTGAGGTCTACCATGTAAGAATGGCAATAAGTGAACTATACAAGCGAAAATGAAAACGAAAGTATTTCATACGGCACGGAGCAAGCGTGACCGGCTCCATTATCAAAAGCACGCATGGCAAGCTGTCCATCTGGGAGAGTATAAGATACACCCACATAAGATCATATCAGAAGTCAGCTAGAAACTTGTATCAATTAAATATTTAATATAACAGAAAACGCAGCAACCAAAAACAAAAGGTTGCTTTTATTATTTATAATCAAAAAATCCTAATAGGCACCACAAGAGTAAGTCCTGTTAGGTGTAACATATCGTTAGAGTAGCGATATAAAAGAATTACCAGTGACGGTTGCAAGGAGTACACTATAACCAGGAATTGCAAAGACAGGTGTTAGGAGGATAGCTCACCTTTATATCGCTATTCCAGTATTGGAGCTTGTATATCTCCCTATGAAAACAGATTATACACGTAATGAGAAACAACGAAAAGTTTAAAAGCTGGAATAGTCAGGCGGTGTGGGAAGCTGAGGCAAGTACAGTAAACACTAACCAGGATAAAAATAAATACCGTTTGGGTGTCCGTAAAGCCCATATGCATAGAAAAAATTGGATCGCATATAGACACGGCGTCATGCGCTACTACAGTGTACGGAGATAATAAAAATCTTAAATAATAATAATAATAAACCAGGTACAATTTAATCAGATATTAAATTGTACTATTTTTTATTATTTATATGATGCAGGCATTCTGGCAAGCTATGTTATAGGAAAGTCGGGCAAAAGTGTAAACCCTGCATGGTAGCAAGTAGTAGACAAATACTATATCATTTAATGTTGGTTATTGCCTGTATAAATAAGTAATAAAAGAGAATAACATATTATAAGGAGGGATCAGCATGAGAAAAGGTTATAAACTTTATAAACAATATTCAGGTATAAACCTGATTAAAAATGGATACAATTCATACAGCACAAAAGAAAATACACAGCTTGGCAAACTGATAAAAGAAGCACAAACAGCATTAAAAAATTGCGTTGTATGGTATGAAGTTGTAAACCTGGAATCCGGCACAGTAAATATTATTTATAAGGAAATTTAAAACAATTATTTTATAGGAGGAATATAACATGAAAATATACTACATTAAAACAAACGGAACAGAGGACAACGGATTTCAGCCTGTTATTTGTGGTTATTGTTATGCACAATATAAAGAAGTTATACAATCATTAAAGGAAAGAAATATTTCTTATATAACATGGTGTAAATAAGCAAATAAAAGGAATCTTTCATGGATAGTTAGAAGCCATTATAAAGAATAAATCTATAGTGGCTTTTATAGTGTTCATGAGAACACAAAAGGGCGGAAAGCCTGGAAAACTACACCGCCCAAAACGCAACTATACACTTAATAGAATAGCCGTTCCTCTGATTATATCATGAACGGCGGAAAGATTAAAGAGGTAAAATATTATGAGAACACAGTACAACGAATTCAAAATTACATCTACTTTTTTAGGTAACAAGTTATGGGCAGCAGATGACAAGATGCAAAACTACAATAATCATCTTGTAACAATCGTAAACACGGAAACCCACAAAAAGACCGCTTTTGAATTTTGGGGATCAATTATGAAGCCTGAAATCACGACGGAAAATGAATTAATGTTTGCTTTTTATTGTTTCTTATTAGATGGAGAGGGCAGTCGTTACGGATTTAATGATTTTTGTGCTAATTTTGGTTATGATACGGACAGTCGGAAAGCATACAAGGCATTTAAGGCTTGCGAAAAGTCATTGAAAAAAGCGGAAAGAATCGGCATTGACGAAAATATGACTTCTGATATTATGAACGATTTACAAGAGAATTATGGATGTTAGGAGGTAAAAGGTTATGACTATTACTTATGAATTGGATTTAAACAATTTTGAAGCATGGAGCGGAGCAAAAAATACACTTGAACGAATTCAGCGTGAGGGGAAATGTGACTTGTTAGAACAGGTTCTAGAAGATGTATACCCTGATGGAATAATGACAGAAACAGAGTTAAATGATCTGCTATGGTTTGAATCTGATACCATTTATGAGTGGTTAGGAATCAGAAGCGAAGAACAAGTAAAAAAGGAAATAGAAGAAGCAGAAACAGAGCTTGAGGAAAAAATAAGCGATTTAGAATTTGATCTTGACGATGATTTGACGGAAGAAGAGAGAAAAGACATCATAGAATCATATCAGCCAGAAATTGACGAAATAAAGGAAAGAATCGCAGATTTAAAAGAAGAGTTAGAAGAAATCTAAACACAAATAAAATTGTAAATTCATATAGGGTGTAACACTAGTTACACCCTATACTTTTTGAAGGGAGAAAGCACAATGTTTAATTTTAGATTGATAAATACCCAAGACGGAAACCAGATTATAGATACAACGTTAAAAACTCCATATAACAGCCTTACGCCTGTTGAAATGTTAGAATATATAGAAGTAGATGAACGACTGGAATATATGAAGCGTATAGAACGGAGACAACGCAAAGAAGCACAAAAACACAGAGGATTATTACATAGAATCATTAAAAATGTAGCTTGTATATGTAATATAGCAATTTTAGAATAGATAAAAATATATAATTAGCTTGTATCAAGATGTTATAATTTGTTATAATTAAAAGACAATATAACAGGCTTGTGGGATCGAATCCATTACAAGTATTATTAACGCTACTTGTAAAGCGTATATTAAATATTACAAGTGTGAGTATTCACAGAACAGAATGGAGGAATATGTATAACTTAAAGTATGCCGATTATGACGGTATATATCATGGTTTTAACCTGAAAAAGGATGAAAAGGGAATGACCTTCAATGAATGGGATAATTCCGATTTTGATAGCAGAATGGAGATAGAATCAGAATATGATTATTATTACTATGACGAATTGCCGGAATTTGTTATAGCATATCTGAATAACAGATTATAAAAAAAAGAAAAGGCATTAACGATTTGTTATTGTCTTTTTTGATGCTTAAAATTGTAAAAAAACATATGGAGTTTATTATTCATATAATTAAACATTTTATGAAAATAGAAAAGGAGATAAAACTATGACAAGAGCGGACATAATTAATGAATTG
>CADABQ010000092.1 GCA_902786205.1 uncultured Lachnospiraceae bacterium
CAGATGGATTTTCATCTGTCCGCAGTCGTTTTTTAGTTTATGTGAAATTTTCAAGGTACAATCCCCTTTTTACGGGGTGGTTTTGACCATCAAATCATTCAATAAAAATAGAATTTATTCTTCTATCTTCTTCGGAAGTACTCCAGATTCCTTCGCAATCCTTTTTTCCTGCGATTTTACTTTACGCTCCAACTTCTTTATATCTTCTGATGGTGGGAGTTCCTCCGGTTTAATTCCTCTGGTACCAAGCATTTCACGAACTGTAGTATTATTCTGCACATGTTCCGTAGTAATCGCTCCTTCTCCCTTTAAATCTTTTTCTTCCACATTGTAATTGGTCATCTCTGTTGCAAGATTCTTGGCTGCGATCGTAAGCGTTGGCAGAAAATCTGCTAACGGTCGTTTATCGCTAACACCAAGTTTTTCCTTCATTTCCTGCGTACTTCTTCCACCAAATAATGCCTGGTCACCTTTTGAACGAATTCGCCCAAATCCAGCATCATCCACGCCACGCTCATAAATATTTTGCGATAACCTTTTTTCAGATTCTCGTAGTTTTCCTCTTGCTTCCGTTCTCTGAATATAAGCAATTCTTTCTTCTATCAGTTCTTGTTTTCTTGTCTGCACAGCAAAATAACTTTGTGCAAAAGCAATTTCCTCTTTTCTTGGATCTCCATTCTGCGCAATAAGATAACATGCATATCTGGTAAGCATTATATCATCCACATCTCGCACCGCATTACTGCCAATCTCAACCATTTTGACGGCATCGGCAAAATGGTCTGAAACCTCTATTTCAGCACTTTTACAAGATTCCATTGCTCGATTTATCGCATCTTTAAATCTACGCCATGTTGTATAACCCAAACATCCCATAAGCTCTCTTGCATACCAAAATTCAACTGTTCCATCTTCTGTTGTGTGCATAATATCATCAAACATTTTTTTCATAGTACTTATTGTTTTCTTATCCATTATTTCTTATCCTCCGTCTTCTCTTGATTCTTTTTATCAGCCAACTGCTCTATCCGAATCTTATACTCCATCAAACGCAAAAGATATGTCGGAACTCTCCGGTTGCCTAATTCCCAATCTGTTTCCGTCATATACGGAATTTCAAAATACTCGCAAAATTCTTTTCTATTCATACCGGTACTTTCTCTTAATTTTCTCAATTCTTCTCTTGCTTCCATAAGTTCACCTCTTTATGCATTGCATAAATTTATTATATGTCCAATCATTCAAACGGTCAACAACTTGTCGCAAAAAAATAAACCTCAGCAAAAAATTTACCGAAGCTTACTATAAATCTATTATTATACTCAATATGTGAAATAACACTTTCAATCCAACCATTTCTATACCATATATTGGTCAGCGGTACACTATCAACCCGACCATTTCTATACCACCTATCGGTCTGTGGTAAACTTTCAATCTTACTATTTTGAACACTCTTTCATATGTATCACATCCCACTCTCGCAGGATGCCGGTAATCCTTATGCTGCTTCTTGAAAACTCTTCTGAAAATTCTTCACATAAGCCACATACCGCATTCTTTTTCCTTCTGCATCATAACACCAAGATTCCGGATCATAGTGAAGCTCTTCAAGTATATCTTGCATAACCAATAGCCCATATTTCTCCATCATCTCGGCCAGAAATGTGCAGCAGCGTTTAAATTCCGTGTTCAAAATATTCCTCCTTCCAAAGTTGCTTCTGCATCGTTTCTTACATATAAAATTGTAATTACTTCATATACCAATAATACAACCACAACTCAGAAAAAGCAATAATTCAAGCTCTTATAAAAATTAATTTTCTTATCATCAAGTTCATCATTTGCCACAATAATTTTCCCATGTCCATGGCAAGATACGCATTAGAGACATCTCTGCCCCTAATGCATCTTGTTAGGGGAGAAAATCCCCTAAAACCCCTGAAAATTACCATGGCTATAATTTTTTCATAGCCATTTTGCCTCTGGCTATTGAAAATTAATAGCCATTTCACGGCTGGATATGAAAAAGTCATAGCCACACTTTTATGATATTTTCTATGGCTATGAAAATTTAATAGCCATTTTTGCCTTGGCTATTGAAAAGTTATACCTTAATCCGTGAAACTTGATAACCTTATTTCGGGCGTATACCCTATAAATACTGGGTGTAACACGGTTTCATTTCAAGTTTTTGTTTTCACCCAATGGGTGAAGATAAAAACGCATGAAATCCTTATATTTTTCAATGTTTTTCGTACCTCATATAGTATAATACAAGTATCAATATATGAGGTGGATACTTATGAAAAAACTTGTAATCGAATTTTCCAATGAAAGACTAATTACTCCCAGCGGATTATCTCTTGTGGGACAGCTGCTTGGCAAAAGTAACTTCATTAAGAAGTGCAATAACATGAAAGTTGATGGCAAACGTTCCCAGAGCCAAATCAAAAATGGAGATATTCTTCTTTCTTATATAGGACTTCTTTGTCAGGGCAAGACTTCTTATGATTCTATCAATGAGATGTCTGATGATCCTGAGTATTACAGGCTTGCTCTTGGTATCACAAGGGCGATTCCATCTGCCGAGACCTTACGTCAGCGTATGGATGACATAGGCTCTTCATTAAGAGAAGAAATCCTGAATGCAAATGTTGACATGTTTAATACCTTCAATGTCCAGCCTTCAGCATTAGAGTCTGGGTTAGTACCCTTGGATCTTGATGTCACTCCTATGGATAATTCAAAAACTCATAAGGAAGGAGTTGCACATACCTACAAAGGGTTTGATGGTTATGCACCAATGATGGCATACATTGGCACAGAGGGTTTTCTTGCCAATACAGAGCTACGCGAAGGAAGTCAGCATTGCCAGTGTAATACACCTGCATTTTTAAAGCAAACACTTAGGCTCGGACATCAACTGACAGATAAGCAACTGCTGGTTCGTATGGATGCAGGTAATGATGCTGCTGAAAATCTGGGCATTCTTATCGAAGATGGCTCATGGTTTATTATAAAAAGAAATCTTCGAAGAGGAGAATCCAAAAAAGATTGGATTTCCAAAGTAAAGGAATGCTGTAAGGACATCCGCAATCCCCGTGAAGGTAAAACTGTTTACATTGGTTCTTCATGGAAAGATGTAGCATATACAGATTCCGAAGGAAAATCCAAAACCATTACCATGCGTATTGTATATGAGGTAATTGAACGCACAACTGATAAAAACGGGCAGTTTCTTCTGGTTCCGGATATTGAGTGCAATACCATATGGACCAATCTGGGCTGGAGCGATGATGATATCATAAATGGTTATCATGCTCACGGCGAATGCGAACAGTTTCACAGTGAAATCAAGACAGATATGGATGTTGAAAGACTTCCATCCGGCAAATTTGATACAAATGAGCTGGTTCTTGAATTAACTGTGCTTGCGTATAATATTTTGCGACTAATAGGTCAGGAGTCGCTAAAAAGCAAGCGAGCTCCTAAAACAAAACACCCTGTCAAAAGAAGACGCATCAGAACCGTGATAGGGAATCTGATTCAAATTGCTGGACATATAACAACCCATGGGCGACGGATTGTCCTGGCAATTGGCTGCAGTAATGTGTGGCGTCATGTTTTTATGGATATTTATAATCGTTTTGCTTTGGCCTAAAAACATAAAACAGAAAAAGGCTTGTTAAGGTGCGTCATTTTTGCGCTTTATAGGTTGAAAATAGATATAAATTACGCAACAAACAGGAATTGTGTACTTGAATTCGGTGTAAAGCAATGAATTACATCTATTCTAAGCAGTTCCTGTAAAAAATAACTGAGTTTCACGGATTCAGGT
>CADABQ010000093.1 GCA_902786205.1 uncultured Lachnospiraceae bacterium
TCAGAGGAGCATACGGACCTGTCTCTGCTCCGGCTGCTGTTCCTGCAACAGTGGTTCCAACTTTTGCTGCTACTTTTGCACCTTCCTTTGCCGCTGCTTTGGCAGTCTCTTTGGATGCCTCCTTTGCAGCGGTCTTAGCAGTTTCTTTTGCTGTTTTCTTGGCAAGCTTCTTTCCGGCTTCCACCTTTTTAATACGCTTTCTTTTCTCAGCCAGTGTTTTTCGTCTGAAAAGTTCTGCTCCCTTGGAAGCAGTCCCCGTTACCGGTCTTGTTGCAACATAAGCAATATTTGCCGCGTCCCTGACTTCCTCACCGCCTTCCATCTGGCTTAACGCCGTCTGTGCCCCGGCTGCGCCTGCGACCTTAATGGAAGAATTCTTTGTCTTAATAGACTCCTTTGATTCCTTTAATGCTGCCCGGTACTGCCTGAACATGCCTTTCTTTGCCTTATCAACCTGATGAATCGTACTCCTCCGAAACTTCTTGTTTTCAGTAGTTGCAATCTTCGACCCTTTAATCTTCGGACTTCGGTCAACCGTATAGATGTTGGAAGCCTCGGTCAACCGTATAGATGTTGGAAGCCTTGATGGAAGCTTTCTTTGGTTCATGTGTATGAATCTTTGCTTTCTTCTTGGTATGGATCACCATAGGCTTGTCATCGACTTTTTTGATTTTCAATTTTCTCACCTTCTTTCTACATCCATTACCCAAAAAAGGGTAAAAAAATAGCCATCCGGATGGTTAGTCCAAATGGCTTATGTAAATAATCTTTATTTTTTTTAGTATATTTTCAGATACTACTAACACATACAAAACAAGATGTCTCCTGTCTATCAACAAACCTACAAACTGAAATTTCACAGTCGTTTCTCATACCTATTATCCTAATAACGATTGTTTAATTCCCAAGCAAATGAAACAGTAGTCCAATCATGAAACATACCACTATTGTAACAATTCCGGCTACAATCCCTTTCAGTACATTTTGATATGGTCGTTTTCCGATTTCTCGTTGCTTCTGTATTTCGTCTAATCTTTTACCTTCTGAAAAGGCTACAATCTCTTTGTATGTCTGAATATCGTTGTCCTTTTTCACCTTTTCCACTTTCAAAGCCCAATACATCGTAATTACAAAAAGAATTCCAAACGGAATAAATGCAAGCTGTTCCAACCAAAAGAACAATGGGACTGCCGATAAAATCGTAATTGCAAAATGCACGCCAAAAATGTTACCATAGTAATTGAGTTTCTTAATTTCTTGTTCATTAATTTTTTCTTTCATAATTTCAATATCTCCTTTGATTAATTTATCAATGGAGGTTTGGAATACTTCACTCAAAAGAATCAAACTATTTACATCTGGATAACTTTTCTCATTCTCCCAATTTGAAATAGTTTGTCGAGACACATATATGCGGTCCGCTAATTGTTCTTGTGAAATTTGAAGTTCCGAACGATATTTCTTAATTTGATTCCCGAGTTCCATTCAATACACCTCCTTGCACTTGTATCTTAATCAAAAACAGATATTAATGCTATCAAAAGGCTTTGACAAAGGACTTTTTATCCTTGTCAAAATCTTTTGACACACACAATTGTAGTCAAAAGAGCATAAAATTCAAATAATCACCTGTGTTCGCCCTTCCAAAGATTGAACACAGGCATTAAAATATATTAAACAATTATGCTTGATGCTCCAGTATCCACTTAAGCATATCTTCATATTCCAAACTTCCATCTGCTACTGCGAGAACCATTTCATACAATTCTTTTTGCGTATATCGTAATTCGATTCCATTTAAGGCAAAGAACACAAGCATCACATGTGTTCCTATTCGCTTGTTTCCATCCATCATACAATGATTCTTTATTAAACCATAGCCCAGACGTGTACCTTTTGCTTGGATCGTTGGATATAGCTCTTCTCCGCCAAATACCTGAAACGGAGTCTCTATAGCAGACTCCAACAAATTGAAATCTCTTACACCAGCAGTCCCGCCAGTCTGTTCAATAAGCTGTGAATGAAGCATCAAAATCTGCTCTTTGCTCAGTCTTTTCATTTAGCAAGCACCTCATAAGCCTCTTTATTCTGTGCAAGTAATCTTTTTGAAATTTCAAGCACATCTTCATCCTTAGCTACAGCACTGTCATCTGCTTTGCTAAAATCTATTACCAAGTATCTTGGTGCATTATTCTTAAGTATAACAACTGAGCCAAGCTCATCTACTAATCTTGCAACTTTTGAAAAGTTCTGATTTGCTTCTGTAATTGAAACCATTGTGTTTGTATCCACTGTCATATGAGCACCTCCATCATTTTATATAGATAGTATATCACTTTATCTAGGATAAATTCAACCTATTTTTTGAATTATTTCAACGCTACTTACAACACTTACGAAATGAATTTTCTATGCGACAGTTTCACATTATTTTGATTAACCATAGCATATCTAAGTGTTGTATCTATCTGTTCATGTCCCAATATCTTCTGCACCTGTTCAATTGGCATACCCTTCTCAATCGCTCTGGTTGCCATAGTCCTTCTGAACTTATGTGGGTGTACCTTTTCTACACCCAACTTCTTACCCATTTCCCGTAACCGTAATTCAACTCCACTTTCCGTTAATCTGCTATGTGGTTTATTTAACGACACAAATAATGCACTATTATCATCTGTCCTTGATTCAATATAATTCAATAAATGAATTTTTGTCTTAGCATCAAAATATGCTTTTCTCTCTTTATCGCCCTTTCCATAAACTACACATTCTCGCTCCGAAAAATCTATGTCATCAATATTCAGTCTAACTAATTCGCCCACACGAATACCTGTTGAAAGTAAAAAATCAATCAATGCCCTATCACGAAGATTATTACAATTATCTCTAAGAATTTCAACTTTCTCATCCGGAATGGTATCTTTCACAATAACCGCAGTCTTCACCTTATGAATTCTTTTCATCGGACTTTTTATAATATAATCTTCTTCCTCCAACCAGGAAAAGAAAGTGGAAAGGCTTCTACGAATATTATCAATAGTTACCTTTCCACAATTATTTATTGCTTGATACTCCACAAGATATTTTCGAAGCATTTCCGTTGTAATCTTTATCACCGGAGTATTTATTGTATCCAGCATTTTTTCGATATTACACCTATAATAGCGTATTGTTTTGTCAGAACACCCTTCTAAATGCTTTGCAGTTAAAAACATATCCAAAAATTCCACATTCGTGGTCTGGGAATGTTCTGATGTAGCATTTTCAGATAAGCGTTTTACCAGAACCTCTTGTAATCTTTGCATCTGCGATGCATTTAACACTTCTGCCATATCATTGATGATGTTGTAAATTTCTCTACCCATAAGAGCGCACTCCTTTTTGAAGGAGTATATCGCAGAAAAATCATCACAGCAACAGAGCGTATTACTGAAAGTTTCTAGTCGTTAAGTATCTGATGCTAATCACTATTCATTATTGAGATATTGCAAAAAGCACTTTCAAATCAATATTTTTACAATCAAATCCAACAATTTTTATCCTATTCTCTCCAGTGGTCATAGAAACCGTCTTAGTTACGTATCCGTCGGTAGAGGTTTCAGGGGTACACTCAATTAGTGTTGTAACGTTACCCTCTGCGTCAATATGCACAATTTTTGCCTGCCCTTCCGTAAGAGCAAATGATAATTCAATTTCAACACTTTGGCTTTCTTCCAAAGTATCTGTCCATAGCGTCTGTCGACCATCAAACTTCGAAACGACAAGCGAATATCCACCATCAATTGGATTAAAAACTGAACTTTCTTTTGCATATCGGTCTTCACTTTCTATTATTTTTTCCACAGAATCGTATTCATTTTCTGCAAACTTGTTACTACATCCAGTAATAAACAAACATAATACTATAGTGAATAGGATACAGATTTTTTTCATATTTTAAATCTCCTCCAAATTCAAATTTTCTGTTGCCTACAAAATAGAATATGAAATACATTAAATAGGCATTTCGTATGCAAGGTACTTTCGTACCTCACATACTACACTATACCATAAGAAACACATCCTTTCCACCAGAACCATATGATTATTCTGTAGACTTTTCCTTTTCTTTTTGTTCCGCAATCTTCTCATTTATCCAAACCTTAATATTATCTAAACTTTGTTTCAAAAACGACATTAATTATAGCGACATTAAGTCTAAAGGTTTGGATTTTATTTTC
>CADABQ010000094.1 GCA_902786205.1 uncultured Lachnospiraceae bacterium
GCATCACCTCCCTGAATACACATCAGAATATCGAGCGAAAAAGCGGCGTTATAGCTCCGCTCTATTTATCGTGTCAGCAAATCGACTGTGAATAGTAACTTTCTATTACATAACTGTCAATAAAAAAACAGGAAGAACATACTCTTCCAAACCTCCGGTGCGTACCCCACCGTCGCCTGCTTTCCGTTTCTGACAATCGGAGTCTTTATCACCTGCTGATTCGCTAGAAACTTCTCTTCTTTTTGCTCCTCAGAAATATACTTCACAAGCGCCAATGCATCTTTATCCTTGCACTCTTCATTTATCATTGCATTGATGCCACCTACAGCCTGACATACACTACGGAATTCACCTTTACTGAATTGCCATCAAATAACGCATACAAAAAGATGCCTCCTTTTAATGTAAAACGCGCTACATACTCTGAAATAGACAAACGATAAATTGTTCGCTCCAATCCATAAGTAACCAATTCGTCCTGCATGGTTCTACCATCTTCTTTAGCTTGGTTCTTTAATCTATCCTTTACTGATATTGCACTTATCATACAAGTACCTCCAAATATGTTTTCAGCACATCCCTACACTTAAGCAGTTCTGCATACCGAAGTAGCCTATTCAAATCTCTGTCACTTCTTCTAAGATAATTTATAAGGACTTCTTTGGTCTCTTCGATTCCTATTTTTTCCCTAAAAAACACAATATCTACTACGGTCTTTTCGATATCATAAATTCTGAATTGATTCTTTCCTTCTTGAACATTTCTTATACCCGTCTCAAAACGTTCATCTGCGTAATAATGCACGGACAGGGTTGGCCAATCTGGCATTGTAGAAATTTTAGATTTTCTCTGAATCGCCACATCTACTGCATCGGGTCTATAAGTAGTCAGATTGTAGTATGTTGCTGCACTCATCAAACACACTACACCCTTAGGTGCATAAGCAGAAACATAATAAAAATCGGATTCTTCGCCCTGATATTTTGTATTTTCGTAAAATCGCTTATTAAGTTTTAGTAGCGTCCCGTCTTCCACCATTTGATTAATTTTATAATGTGAAAATCCCGCTTTCTTCAGTTCTTCTATCGAAAAAATCATTTGATCATCTGAGAGCTTCACTTCGTTTGACATTCAAATCACCTCGATTTTAGGGTTTCCATTTTCTCCGCACATATACTTCTATGTATTTCGGCACTTTTTTATTTGTGCCGAATTTCATTTGAATTATATTCCCTAATCTCTATAATGTCAATCGTAATTCTATGTATGCTTGGGATATCAGACAATACTCCATCCTATATAATTATTTTATCGGCAGTAAAGCCTATTTAGTGCCGAATGTCAACGCCCTTGATAAAATGTAAGAAACTTCGAAAAAAACTTCAGGTTTCCAAAACATTTTTAAAATACAGAGAGGCTGACCTGGAACGCAATCTTTCGGATGATGGAATCCTTTTCAGAACAAACCGGAGCATTCAGGCAGAAGGCTCCTTTGGAGATATAAAACAGGATATGCAATTCAGAAGATATCTGAGCAAAGGAACGTCTAACGTTCTTGCCGAAAGTACACTGCTTGCCATGGCGAGAAATATAAATAAGCTTCATAATAAAATTCAAAAAGGCAGAACAGGAACGAGATTTCAGGGCAAAAGAAAAAGATTTATATGAGCAATCAAACACAGATATGCTAACTGGACTATTAAATCGTAGAGCTTATGACAATGCCTGTAAGATGCTAATTGGCAATCGTCAGGTTGGCGTTATATTTTGCGATGTAAATTCATTAAAATACACCAATGACATTTTTGGTCACGAAGCTGGTGACAAGCTTATTAAATCTTTCGCTTCTATTTTGAAAAATTCATTTAGAAATGATGAAACATTTAGAATCAGCGGTGATGAGTTTGTAATCTTGCTTTCTACAATCGACAAAGACATTTTTGATAATCGAGTTGAATTATTCAAAAAAGCTGTCCTTGAAGCAAACAGCTACCCTATTGCATCTGTTGGTGACTCTTATGGAAATGCTGAAAAGCTTATAGACTTAATTGCTTCTGCTGAAAATTAAATGTATGTTGATAAAGCGGATTTCCACCAGAAATATCCACAATATTCAAGAAAAAATTAAATCCCTCTCATAAAAAATCGAGCAGATTATTGTGACTACACTTTAATCTGCTCGATTATATTTTTTAGAAAAACTAATTTAGCACCTGATGTTATAATCTAAAAGGTTTTATGATAAGAATTCAGCCACTTTTTCTACCGCAGCTTCGGTATCGTTACCTTGTGCACTAACAATTATCTCTTTTCCTTTTTCAAATGGAAATGCCATAAGCCCCATAATACTTTTAGCATTGATTCTTTTCGTATCATCAACGAGATAAATCTGGCTTTCATATGTACAAGCAAGGCTGACAAGTGATGCAACCCCATTATCATGTTTCTCATAAATTTTTATATTTGGATGTAACTCAATATATCGTCTTTGAACTGATTCTGGATATTCTTGAATCCACATATCCTTATTTTTCAAAACTGACGCTTTTATAAATGTACCAAATATCAAACAGCCTATAATGCATTCTAATACTAATATCATGTCCCCATCCTTTCACAGCAAAATAAGAATTTGAATGCCTTGCCATCTTCTCACATTGCTGAGGCAACATAAGCAAAATGTGCAAAACAATATATTCCAAACAATGCTAACACTATCACTAATATAATTATTATATTTTTTATACTTGGCTTTTCATTACGATTTTCCTCATCTCATGAAATAGGTTTATTTCTCTTCTTTGATAACAACAATTTCACAGTCATCACATCTTTCAGCATTTGCTTTACTATGAACAAATAACTTTGATGTTATTCTTTGTGGTTTTTGTTTTCTTCTATCCACAAAACCTCTCTGTCACTTTGAACAATACCTATAATCATTTCTTTTCCACACATTGGACATTTCATATCATCTTTACCTCGTTAACATATAAATAAGATTTAATTTTCCCTCAACGTTTTCTTTATTCGACTTAATGATTCTGGTTTTATTCCAAGATAGGAAGCTAATTGATGCTGTTTAACCTTATCGCAAATCATTGGATACATTTTTCTGAAATGAAGATATCTTTCTGATGCATTTTCCACAAGGAAACCATTCTCTCTGTATATCTTATATCTAAGAGCATTTTCGAGTAGCATAATGTATATGTTTTTAAGTTCATCATTTTTAAGTATAATGTCTTTTATCTTTGCTACATCAAATATCATCAAGGTAGTTTCTTCTATTGTTTCCCAAGTAACGATACTTTCCGGATATCCAAATAGCCCTTCATCCATACATAGTGTTCCAGGAATCGAGAAACCTCTTGTAATATCATTTCCTTCTTCGTCAACATAATAAGCTCTACACATTCCGCCAAGAACTAATGCTGCCGTTTTGTTTTCGTCTGTTATGTTACGAATAATCTCTCCCCTATTAACAACCTTAAATACTGAAATTGTTACCGATTTCATGAGCTGTCACTGAACTGATTTCCTCAACTGTCATTGAAATGCTCAGGTTTTTGTCATTACTGATATTCCGCAGGCGGTTTCC
>CADABQ010000095.1 GCA_902786205.1 uncultured Lachnospiraceae bacterium
ATACTTTATACTCTTTTTTATCTGTTCTCAAAATGGAAGAAAAATAACAATTGGGAACTACAAATATCTGTTTAATCAGCAGACACTAGGTAGTTTTGAAGTATTAAAATGTCACTTTGTAGTGAACGAGCCATTTTTAAATGCTTCAAAATTACCATTCTCATCTATCATTTGTCAGTTTACCAATAAAAGCACTTATTCTACAATAGATTCAAAATAATCATTAAGATTTTGTTTGCATTGATAGATTCCTATATAGGGTTCTTCAATATAATACTTTCCTTTTTTTTCATAGTAATACAATGTTTCATTATCCTCTTTTGTCATAAGTTTGATTTTTCCATATTTATCTACATTTGGTATGTCCTGTGTAGATTGTTTTTTAGTAAGTGTTGCACCATTAATTATTACAACTAAATCTTTTATTTTTTCTATGTTTGTTACTTTTATTTCCTTTTCGTTATATAAAGTGGCAGATATTTCTTGAATATCGGAAGTATCTTGTATGATATTAGCTTTTTTCCCATCTTCACACCCTATTAAAAAACAAGAAACAAACATAAACGCAAACAAAAAAAATATATTACTGTTTTTCATAACTTTAAAAAAAAACTTCATTTCTTTATTTTTTTTCTCCTTTCTTTGATGATTTTACAAGCTTTTTATCTTTTATAATTCGACATTTACCAGCGCGTACCTTAGCCCAGGAATTCTTCTTAAATGTAGAATGATTTATTGTATGTGGATAGGTTTTGGCTAACCCTCGGCCTATTTTGTTATTATATAAATCCATTTTTTTTTCAAGTTTTGGTTGTCCTTTAGCTCCATTTTCATGTGCATCAGCCCATTTTTTTGCAAAACTTTGTCCGACATCTATTGCCATTCCGTAGTTCCATAGTGTATGTCTAAATGCATCCCCATTTCCATTATGTAATACGCTTTTCTCATACAAATCCTGTGAATAATTCAATGCTAGTTTACCATTAGCTAAACATAATAAACCTTTTGCTTTATTTTTCTTGAATAATTTTTTTTCACTAGTATTTAGAGTTGTGTAATTATAAAACAGAGCCGAAGGACTTTTACTTGTAACCTTAAATGTAATTTTGCTTTTTGAATCGTTTTCACATTCAAGAAGTTTATCAATTTCCTTAAATGATAGACCTTTCTTCCTTAAAGCATAAATGTATTTGATAGTATTATCAAATTCTTTTTCGTGCTCACTATTTGATATTCCTCCATCTAAGATATCAGCATTATCTAACGCAGGGGTATTAGTTGCCGCAAATGCATCTAATGTTGAAGAAACAAAAAACATGGAACATATTAATGCGATACAAATTTTTTTTCTCATACTCTCTCCCTATTCCTTAAAACTAAGCCATTGTTTTGGCTTTGACGTATGTTTATATACATTGCAATTCAAACTAATGGTAATTGATACTATAAAGTAATTACTGAATAGTAAAAAAACTAGGCAAAAATATTTTCTCTTTATTATTGCTTTTTGACTATTGCGATGTATATTTAAAAAATGTTATAATAAAAGCGACTTGATGGCAATTTTTCGACGATCAGCACCAAGTCACTTTTTACACTTCAACAATATAATAACAGATTGTGTATTATTACGCAACTCCTTGTTTTGGATTAATCTGTTTTTTGACATGGATACATTCCTCTGGATGAAGTGAATACATACGAAGGGAGCTATCTACATGAAAAGAAACAGATATTTTTCTGTATACCGTCATGGCATCCTTTTGCCAGACGATTCTATAATTTATCGACAATTTATTGTCATTAAAAATCAATATGGTGACATCACCCAATTTACCAATTTACATAAATATATTCATTCTAAACGCAAAAATGCAGCAAAAAGCATAACGGATGATGGTAACAAACGTTTCATATATATTGCTAATATGCTTAATTATATTTTTGTTGACAACAGGCAGAAATATAATTTTGAGTGTATTGCTGATATTACTTTTGATGCTGTACAGGATTTTTTTAACTATTATAGTGTTCCTGATGATCAACAAAAACTTCGAAGTAGGATCACCTTGGACAAATGTTTGGAAGCTGTTACAGACTTTTTGCTATCTTTAGTTAAGGACCGTTTGTCGGGGTGTAGATTGAAATTAGAAGACATTGTTGAAGAACATTACTATTTGACACGTCACGGAAGACGTATGCCATATTATATATCCAATTTTAATATTCATTATACAAACAAGGATAATAGAATATTGAGAGATATGCCAAATAGTGTGTTTAATTTTATCTTGGGGTATTGTGCTTCTTATCACATAAATATACTAATGGCTATTACATTAAGTGCCTTTGCTGGTTTAAGGCCTTCTGAGGCATGTAATGTTCGGCAGGAAATTAGTCCTCTTGGAAGGGGAATTAAGATTACACGGCAGGGTAATTTAATTATTGATATAGAGATAGATATTACAAGAGAAATGCCATTACGTAGCGATCTCCGTCCTGTAGGAAAAATAAAAAAAGAACGAAAGGCAAAGGTGTTCCCAAAGTTTTTTAATGCTTTTATGCAGTGTTATAAATTGTACTGTGAAGATTACCTATCAAAAGTAAAATTTGAGGATGCATATTGTCCATTAAATGTAAATACACGGGGTCGTGCGATGACTTATCAATCATATTATACTGCCTTTCGAAAAATGATAGAAGAACTTGTACCAATTATGTTAAAACAAAATAATGTTGAATTGCAGGAATATGGACAACTTTTATTAGAGCATAATATTTCGCCGCATATTTTTCGACATTGGTTTTCTGTCAGATTAGCTTTATATGGTGTAGAACCTGCGCAATTACAAACATATAGAGGAGATAAATCAATTGAAAGTTCATTACTATATCTGAGTAATAAAAGTGAACTTTCCAAAAAATATAAATCAGTCAATGACATTTTTTTCAACAGCATGATGGATTTTGTTACAGAAAATACATTACAAAAGGGGGATGGGAATGACAGAAATTAGTGAGATATATTTAAATTTGAAAGAGGATATGCAGAATGTAACTATTTCAACACATGAATTTATTACTTATATTGAAGATAATGATTGGTTTGGAATTGATCCCATAGTCAACAATGATACAGAGGATACACAGGTTTTTCTTCCGGAAGATTTTTATAATAACCATAAAGAGAAGTTTTTATTCTTTTTTTCAAAAAAGCAGATGGATATAGAGAAAAAAAGAGAATTAATAACTCAAACTTCGCACATAGATTTTAGCTATGCACCTTGAAAATTCAATACCTGGCAGTTATTCAGTTGTCAATATTCAGATCTTAAGCAGCTTGGAG
>CADABQ010000096.1 GCA_902786205.1 uncultured Lachnospiraceae bacterium
GACTGATACTTTATACTCTTTTTTATCTGTTCTCAAAATGGAAGAAAAATAACAATTGGGAACTACAAATATCTGTTTAATCAGCAGACACTAATTATTATAAGAATGTGGACGTACATGGTTATATTGCACATACGCAAATTCTTCGACTGCTGTGTAGAGTTCATCCTCTGTACGATAATAATGCTGGTATATAAGATCATTTTTTAATGTGTTGAAATATCTTTCCATAGGGGCATTATCATATGGATATCCAGCCTTGCTCATGCTTTGAGTGATGCTGAGCTTTTCACAGTATTCTGTAAACTCTTTGGATGTGTACTGACTTCCCTGATCGGAATGTAGCAGAAGCTTACTTAAATCTATTCCCGCTTGCGAATGAATTGCTTTTTCAAGCGTTCTTTTCGCTAAATCTGCGGTTATATTTTTCTCCGTTATACTTGCGATAACACTTCGATCATGAAGATCAATAATAGTGCAATTATAACGTTTGCTGCCATCTGTTAGAAATAGATAGGTAAAATCAGTACACCATTTTATATTTATTTCATCTGCATGAAAATCCTGATTCAGCTTGTTTTCATAAACTTTATGCACAACACCATGTTTATACTCCGGTTTCTTTTTTCTGGATATTGAAAACAACTGCATTTCAGTATTCATATATTTGTGAACCGTTAGACAGCTGATATCGTACCCTTTACGAATAAGATACGCATGCACGGTTCTGTACCCATCCACTCCGCCATGAGAGTGATAGATTTCTCGAATAGAGTTTTTGATTTCATCTTTTCGACGATGATAATCAGCCTTTCGATTTTTAAGATAATTGTAATAAGCATTTGGACATATATTAAACTTTCTGAGGAGCCATCTAAGTCCAAATTTATTGTTGAATTTCTGAATGAATCGATAAGCCTCTAATCGATTTCCTTCGCAAAGAATGCCGCCGCTTTTTTTAAGAAGTCGTTTTCCTTTTGGAGTTCTGCAAGCTGTCTTTTCAGTTTAAGGTTCTCCTTCATGAAATCATAATCGGTTTTGGCTTCTTCATTTGTCTGGCATTCTTCACGAAATTGTTTTGTCCAGTTGGATATACTTGCTTTTGATACTCCATATTCAGCTGCAAGTCCTTTGAGGGAGCGTCCCTCCTCAAGATGAAGGCGGACAATCTTCTTCTTGAATTCTAACATACCTCGTTTCCTCCTAAGATTATATCTTATTAGGTCGGTGTGTTACAACTATAGTTTAGCACAACATACTATAATTAAGTTACCACACAAAATTTAAAGGAGGGGTTTATATGCCTACTAATGATTTTATATCAAATATTCTAGAAATAAAAGACCCAAATTTACTAAATGTTGAATCTTCTAATACTGAACTTCATGTTCATTTTAAACTAGAAACGTCGCAATCATGTTTGTCCAAAGTGTGGTGCTATTACAAACAAGGTTTATGACTACAGAACCTCTATTATCAAAGATGCTCCTATTCTTGGAATACATTTATTTTTGCATTATTCCAAGTGGCATTATCGCTGTACTTCCTGTAACGCCTGTTTTTTAGAACGTTTTACTTTGCTTCCTAAACACTGTCGACTTACTACTTGTTTTATTTTTCTTGCTATTGAACAACTAAAAGCAATTCAATCCATTTTCGCGGTTGCCAAACAAACTGGCATCTCCACATCCTCTATTTTTCGTAGGAACGCTGATGTTAAGTTTCCTAAACCTTCCTTTCTTCCTCAAATTCTATTCATTGACGAATTTAAAAGAAATGCTTTTGAATGTCCTTATTCCAATGGATACGCGGAAGGAAGCAACAAGAAAATCAAAGTCATAAAAAGAAATGGATATGGATATAGAAACTTTGAGAATTTTAGAAACCGAATACTATTAACTTGTTCTTAAAGCAAAATGTAGCAATAACATACAAATGTTATTGCTACACTATGAAATTGGATTACCCACACACTTGACAAAAAGCCTTTATTTTACACTCTCGCATTCAGCAACTTTTGCAATCGTTTCGCTTTCTTTATTGTTTTTCCTGTTGCTTTACAGGATTATAAATCAATATTACAAATTTATGCAGCAGATACCCCAGCATTCCTCCTAATGTATTCAATATTACATCATCAATATCAACACTCCTATAATGAAAACCTACCATTATATTTAATATATGTTGCGTTGTCTCAACTATAATTCCTATAGATAGTAATATAAGAAACATAAATTTGGCTGAACGACACCTTCTAAATATAATAGGAAGATATACACCTACAGGAAACAGCATTACAAAATTCCCTAAAATTTGCAATAGTATAATTTCAGGAAACGCTTTATTTTCACTTAATATATTAAAAATGCTATGCAGTGGTATAAAATTATATTCTAAACTAGCATTTCTTAATCCAACCACTGCTTCGTTTTGAATTGGAATCGGGAAAAAAGCAACCTTTAACAAGAAACATATGTATATTCCAAAAGCAACATTGCACAAATATACATGTAAACCATTTTTTTTCACAAAACATACCGCACCTGTTACCAGAATATAAATCAATAAAATTGGTAATAACACTGTGTAATTAATCATTTTTACTCTCCGTTTCTTTTTTATAAATTTCAACAAAAAGGTCTATTTTTAAGCCATTCTATAAAATTCCTATCTATTCAATCAATTGTATTTTTCTCAATGCACCTTTTTTATACTTTATTTGCAATAAATCTTAAATTAAATAACTTATATATCCTCATAATTTTCAATAGTTGAAAATTATATTTTTATTGTGTAATGTCAATATTTCCTTTAATTCTACAACCATCAGTAGCCTTAGAAATAACAATATAATACTTTCCACCAGCCATATTGGTCCATGAATTGGTTACTGGTGAATTTCTTTTATATGTGGCAGTTCCAATACACGTATCTGACCAAAATCCATTCTTGTATAATGATATAGTAAATTTATTATTTGCAGGATGATAGCCATTATTGTCTGTAATACAATTATAAGTACTTACTTTGATTTTTCCTGCCGAATATGATCTTTTGGAACCTGCAAGATTAGCTTTTACATTATACTTCAATCCCTTATAACTTGCTGCATTTGCAACTATAGGAAACATAATTACAGAACACATTATCATTGTAAATAATATTTTTTCGTTTTACTCATTTTTATTTTCTTCTTTTCCTTAATCTTTAGTAGCTACTATCCTATAATACAGTGACATCTCTATTATACCATTTCCTATGAAGCAAGCAATAATACTTACGCATTTTATATTATTTTTTGCACATTTTGTTATCATTCTCCTTATATAAGTTTTTTTAACGAAGCAAGCAAATCCCACTCACTGCTTATTGCCTTTTGCAATTAAAGCAGTGGATGGGGCTTGCTTGTATCAGGAGGAGTGCAAACTCCTCCTGATATACTGCGAAGCAGTTACTCAGTTATGAGAAAGTAGCAAAGCGGATTGCGAATATCCGCTTGAATCCCCCATTAATTATCAGTGTTCTTTTGCATATTAAATAAAATATGCGAAAATTTCAGTCAAATGTGCAACTCATCTAGACAATTCCACAAAATTCGACTATGAATATTTTGTCTAGATAATACACAAAGTATATACGGAAAGGATAAAAATTGTTTGAACATTTCGCTAAACTATGGCGTTATCTTTTTAGATAAATAGATTTTGAATCCACTTTCTCATTTGTAAATATCCTGCTATAATATAACTTGTTTCGTTCGTTAAACTATATTGCAAGTGAAAGGTGGATTCAAATGTTTCATACAATAAGTGACATTTTAGGTCTATTAAATTTTTTTATTGTTAGTGATTACTTTTTTTCATTGCCAAAAAGGAAATCAGCCCCCACCATATTCTTTTTTATTATTTTAACAGGTGCTGTATCAATTGTATTTTCAAAAATATCAAATCCGGTTCTACTCTTTTTCTTGTATATTTTATTCATATATATCGCCATGTGCACGTACTATAGAACTTCAAAACAACTACTATTGATTTATACTTGCATCATGGATATTGTTTTTAGTTTCTTGGAGCAAATGGGATATATTCTGATTAAATCAGCGTTACAATTGTGCAAATGCAAAATACCTAACTCAATTTTAGAAATACTAACATCCTGCACACTACTAATCCTATTATATTTTCTTGGAAAATTTTTTCACAAGAAACTAAATACAAGATTGCAATCTATAGAAAAAAAATATATTTTTCTATTCCTATTCGTACTTGTAGTAGATAGTGCAATCGTTACAACACTAGTATAGAGAAAAATAAATAACTCATAGTTTCAAAAGTGTGGTATAATATCATTATACAAAATTAGAATGTGAGGTATATTGATATGGCAAATCACA
>CADABQ010000097.1 GCA_902786205.1 uncultured Lachnospiraceae bacterium
TTTTTTTTCAACCACTTTTCGACAAAACGACCTCAAATACAATTGAAACGACCCCAAATACAACTCTTTTACCTTGTAGACATGTTTCTTGTCTGATAAAATATTTTATGGGCTTATAATGTCCTGCATTGTTTCTGTGCAGTTTTTTCTGAATTTAGGGGGCAAGCAGATATTCCTTTTTTATATGTCTTATAATTGACACCTGCCGTCACTAATTTTACAGTTCCGCCCCCAGATACAGGATAATAAACCTGCGTAGATACAGAATGTTCAGTTGCACTATAGGTTATTTTCATCTTATCCTTCTCTACATTCCAACTCTCCGCATATGCAGTGCTACCGAAACTAAAAGATACAACTGCTGCCGCACAAGCTAACATTCCTAATTTACGTTTTCCATTTTTATACCATTTTTTTAATGTTCTCATATTCTTACATACTTCCCCATTTGTTTCTCCAAGTTTAAACACTATCTTTTCCTCCTTTGTGTGGATTTATTACTATTCTCATAATAGTAATAAATTCAAAATTTGGGCAGATAATCTCTATTATCTTTCAAAAATTTCTTCTTATTTTGTATTCTGCGAATCCATTACAAAACATTGAACAACACATGTCTTTTCTGGATTCAACAAGTCCGCACTATCAGATGAATAAAATGATTTTGCAACTTCTGCAAATGTAATTTCTGTATCATTTGTCAATACAATATAAGTTGTTGTTTTCTCTGAATTTGGTAATTTTCCTGTTAAAGCAATTTTTCTTTTATAAATTCTTCCATTTGCAGACCATGTTCCGTCACTATTTTCATTATACTCACACATCTGCCCCTTTGATTGCAAATTATCCTTTTTCATAATTATACTCTGTGTTGTAGCTTTCGTTTTGGCTTTGTTCTCCTTTTTTGTATTACTGCAGAAAAAAGCTGTCAAAACACAAATTCCAATCAAAAATATAGCTCCTATAATGCAATATATCTTTTTTTTCATCATAATTTTTCCTCCAAACTTATCCTTACAATACAAATATATATCTGTTATCCTTTTACTACTGGCTCAATTATTATATCTTTTAAACCTATTACATCTAACCTAACATCAATAAACAATACCGAATTACCTTATTCTTCAATTCATTTTGAAGAAATGGTTTTATAGAATTAAGTAAAATGGCCTTTATTTTTTTATCTTGCAATGGTGTTATCTTACTTTTATTACGCATATTAAACATTTTTAACATAAATTTATAATCAGAACTTGCATCATAATTGTTATAACTATTGGCTTCAAAGGCCCCCTTTTCATACAAAGCTCTAAGTAATTTACGACTAAACAATTCCGAAGATAATTTTAAGTACTCATTTTTCTCTACTGCATGAAGTAATTTGAACATACCTTCTGCAATAGATGTTTTATCTTGTAAATCTTCGCGCTCAAATTTTCTGATACAAGAGCTTCCTATAGGATACAAGTATCTATCTGTCAATCTATTATGTATCCTGTACAAATACCTCAATTCTTCCTTCTCGCATACACAGCTTTTACATCTACTACCATCCTCAATACAATCTATAATTTCCCATTCGCCAACAGCCTCCTTCCATGTATGACCATAAGAGTTATCTATAACAATTTTTATTAACTTTTCTTGATATGCTGATATTCCCATACACCCTTCCTCCTTAAAACAATAAGTTGTACAAATACTAATATCTGCATCACTAAATATGTACAGAAAAGTTGTCACAAATACTATGACAACTTTTCTGACTATTATTGTATAATATCTCTTTTATTTTTCATTTTGATATTTAACTCTAAATTTATATATTATCTATATATTTCAATATGATTTTTTTATTATTTTTTCTTATAATAATGAACTGTTGTAAACTGGCCTGTATATGGGCTATACATTACACCATGTTGCATTAATGGTGCCTGTCCCCACTTAGATTTAATAATATATGATTTATTAACTGTTATTCCAGAATGTACCCACTTATCTAATGGAACATAAGATTGATCTTTATATACAACTTTTTGACCAGCTGCTGTCGGGGAAGTTCCAATGCACTTATAACTACCATCTTCTTCATAAGCCCTAGGCGAATTCATCCAATATCTATTTGACGTACTTGCTGAATACCATGCATAAGAATGACAATTATAACGATTATCAGCGTTACCTAACTTTTTTGCATTTGGATATGCTTTTACAAATTCACTTGTCACTGCAGCCGCCCATGAATTTCCCTTATAGTCATATTTATAAACTGTTACTTTTGTTCCTTTAGGTGTTTTTACAGTTGTTTTTTCAGTACTTCTACTAGAAGTTGTACTCACTTTGTTATGTACTAAATCATTCAATTCGTCTAACCCTAATTGCTGCTTTACACCATTTTTAGTTGCTATATCATAAAATGTTGCTATATTTTCAGAAAAAATACTTTTAGCTGTTTTTTCCATCGTTTTTTTCTCGACAGCATTAACTAATTCTTTTTTTTCTTGTGATGTCAAACTTGATACCACATCTTTTTGAGCTAACATATCTTCCATTACAACTACTTCTGATACTTTACTAAAAGTCTCTTTTAAATTTTTTGTATCCTTTTGAATATCCACATTGACATATCTTTCTAATACAACATCTGAAAAATCTGCTCTTTTTAGTAATTCCGAAAAGCCGTTAAATCGGCTTGCTACTACTGCAACACCTTGCTCAATAGTATCAAATGCGTAAATATCACATAATAATGGATACTCTAATACCATATCTAACAATTGCTCTGTTGTTGCATCTTTTAATACTTCATCTGGCACCGTACACGCTTTCAACATGTCATCATGCGTTTTATATTGTAACCATTGCTTTTTTTCACAATTTATTGGAAATTCATATTTATTTTTTTTATTTATTTTCCATTCCCTTTCATTTGTTACCGCTTCTGGATACTCTGAATTAGTAACGACTTTACTTAGTTGAATACCTTCATCCATCTTACTTACTATTTGTTTCTGTTGTATCTCTGTATTTGCACTCACCTGAATACTTTGTGTATTAAAAAGCAACGATAATGCCAATGCTATTACTACGATATATTTTCTTTTCATCTTATCTCCTTCTAAACTATTTTTCTTTTTTAACATTTAAATTGCACAAAAAGTTTCATATAATCTTTGCTATCAAACATTATTCTTGACTTAACAATTCACCAATATATGCTATAATATAATTAGATAACTTGTTTATCAAGTATCTTTGATTGCAATCCCGAAATGCGCTGTTAACTCTTTTGGGATTGTGTGTTTTATTACTTTTTTCGTAATTTTTCTGGTATTTCTGCTTCATACAAATATCCTTTGCATGGTGTATTTGCAAACATAACAGCTAATGCTGATAATGTA
>CADABQ010000098.1 GCA_902786205.1 uncultured Lachnospiraceae bacterium
AACAATAACCTCATAAAATAAATTGTGAGCACAAACCTCCTCTGCCGTTTTTTCCTTTTGATTGTATGCCAGCACAAGTTTGATATACCCTGCAACCGGCGCTATATCAAACATTGGATGTACTCCTTTTTTTAAAAGGGCATCCTGCGTTGCATAACTATCTACGCTTTCTTTTTTCAAAGAGGCCACATATACCGGAATCCCCTGTTTACATACGTTATCACATCCACCATATTCCCCTTTCATCTTAATTCTCACTCTTTGCAATATAATTATCATTACCTACCACAACTTTTAATTTTATTCTCTTGATAAACATCAAAATACTTTTATCACCTAAATCATTACTAGTATATGATAATCTATGTTATTCTTGTTTTGTTTATATTTTATCATGTAAATAATTTCATTTTGTTTTAAATACAGAATCACTTCATTAATGTACATTTTAATCATACGTTATTTTTCCTGTTTTAAGAACAAAATGGACAAGTACCCGTCACCCCCTATATCTCCCACTCATGGAGGATTTACTCCACTTTGCGTGCCAAATGCGAGTTGCACACTTATGACAACTATATCTTCCTTTCGCATCTGTGCACATCCAATGTCGTCAACTTAAGCATTTTTATTTTATTACAAGGTTTCACAAAAGAACAATATTGTATTAATTCAAGAAACTGAATTGAATATTCCTTCGGGGACCGCTCTCGCTTATGTCCTCGTGGAGCATTTTACTCTATGGGACACACTTTTTTATAGAGCAAAAAAAGTGTTACAATTGCAATTCAAAGAATTGTCATTGTAACACTTAGATAAAATTTCAACTTTTTTATAAACATTTCATTTTTAAAATATTTTTTATTTACATTAAGTCAAGTAATATAGAAAACTAACCTTTATAGCTTACAAAAAATCACACAATGTTTAGATATATATTATTTTTCACCTCTAAACATCTTGCGTATATTTTTATGAGCTTGTCTTATGCCTATTGAGTTCCCTTTTCTTTTCCAATACATAACACTTAAAATATTAGCAATAGTGAAGAATATAATTGCCGTAATAAAAAGTACAAATTCAAGCAATAAAGCATCTATTCCTAATATTTCATGGCTAGAAGTATTATTCAATGAAATTACAACACATACAATAAATAGCGAAATAAATATAACCCCTAAGAGTGTAAATATTAGCAACAATTTATTTAATTTATTTGATTTTTTCAATATATTTGCACCTCATTTCTTATCTTTTAAATCCTTTAGCGTCTTTTTAAATGAAATAAAGCCACCTGATTTAACATTTATTTTATCTGATTTAACAATTGTGCTCAACAAGTACTTTTTTAATTCATACGAATGTAGTTTAGTATCAGAAACTATATATATCACTGCCGCAATACCTGTTATATATGCAGCAGAAAATGAAGTTCCAGATAATATCTGAGTTTTTCCATTAAAGCAATACTTCAAATCCTCTCCAGGTGCTGCAACATCTACTGTTTTTTTCCCGTAATTAGAAAAGGAACACAGCTCATTTTTTTTATTTATTGAAGCTACAGAAATTACATTTTCCAAATTAAACGAAACAGGAAACCAAAAGTTATTTTTCTTATCCAAATTAAGGCCAAAATTTCCCGCCGCCACAACAAATAACATTTTTGAATGTTTTATACAATTTTGAAGTCTATCATCGTACACAGCTGTTCCTACGCTGAGATTGCATATTTGAGCCCCTTGAGTTTCCGCATAAGTAATTGCGTTAATAATATCACGAATATTACCTTTATTTTTATTATTTAAAACAACCAAAGGAAGTATCTTAATATTATTAATTGTGCACACACTATTAATGCAAGTAATTATTTGGGAGCCGTGTACCTGTTGTTTTGTAAATACATCATTAGTATTAGTATTAAAATTCCAACCATTCACGTCGTCAATATAACCATTTTTATCATTGTCGATTCCATCAATCCGTTCTTTTTTATTTTTCCATATCGACTTTTCTTGTTTTACACATCCATCAATTACAGCAACAATACAATCTCTATTTACCTCATATTTTAATTTTGTTATTTGAGACTTTATTACTTTATCCTCATCACTACAATAGGGCCATTCAGATGGATACGATAATATAATCACATTCTTAGAAAAGTACCTAAAAAAAGACAAGAAACTAATCAGAATTATACTAACATAAATAATAACTATTTTTTTTTACAAAAATAATTATGCATATTTTTTTGCTGCATCATATTTACCAGGCACTTTCTTAGATGAATATATCATTAAAACACATTGATGTACCGCTGTACCCATTGCAGCTACTGTTGCTATAGCATCTCCACATCCAGCATAAGAAAGAATAGCATCTACAATAACAGTTTCTGGAAATACAATATTTATTGCTGTCATAATACATACAACAGAATATGAAACTCCCGCTGTCACACAGGCTTTCAAACAACCATCTCGATATTTATTTACCGTATTAATTGAATTCATATAATTATTTAAAACATTAACCCGTTTTGTATTACCGGAATAAGGAACAGTATAAGTTTTTTTACATCCTATCTTAATATGCTTTAAATTTTTTTCCTTTTGATACCAGTAGTCGCCACCATACTGGACTTCTACTCTTTTATTATAGGATTCAGCTTTAACTACATCTTGAACATCCGATATTTTAACATTTTTAACAATTTTGTTGTTTTTAGAATCATATATTATTTCTCCAAAAATCTCATTTTCCTTGTTTCCAATAATACTACATTCTAAACTACTATTTGACGATGAAATAGTTACAGTTTTAAAATTTTGAATTTCCTTAACTGTTATCTTATAAGAGATATTATCAACAACAACCTCTTTATCTTCAATAATATTAACTAGTACATCGTTCATAAAATAATTCATATTTTAACTCGTTGTTTTATTGCAACTCTATTTCGTCAAGTTTATACTTCCAATGATATACTACTGGTTCG
>CADABQ010000099.1 GCA_902786205.1 uncultured Lachnospiraceae bacterium
TGTTGAATTAGTAGCGATCGAAAAGTCCAATATCAAATCAGTATCTGTTCCGGCAACGGTAAAATATGAAGGTATTACATATAAAGTCGCTGGTATTGGGAAAAGTGCATTTAAGAATAATAAAAAGATCACATCTCTGACTATTGGAAACAATGTGACATATATTGGATCCTATGCTTTTTACAAGAATACCAAACTGAAAAAAATTACGATCAAATCTCTGAAATTAGAAAAGGTACAAAAGAAAGCATTTTGGGGATTATCAAAAAAGGTTACAGTAAAATTGCCCGTTTCTAAAAAGGCGAATTATAAACAAATGTTAAAAAACGCAGGGTTGGGAAAATAGTTAAGTGTTGATAATGGCCGGACTATCGTATAAAAAATATTATAGGATGGTCCGGGAGGTTCTTGATTTGAACAATAAAGAATGGTTAAAAAAGTTTAGATATAATAGCAGTTTCGTTTATACTAAGGAGGAATAAGGCATGGATATAAAAGTAAATACAAATTCAATTAACTCAGAAGTAATATTATCAGTGGTGATAGGTTGTGTCGTTTTACTTTTGATTTTATATGTGACATTTCAACTTGTAAAAGGAAGTGATAATAAAAAAGCATTAGAGAGGAAGTTTGGAAAAATAATCGAAAAAACTACGCAGCAATCTTCATATGTTTATTGGGTGACAGTAGATTTTGAGGATGGGACAAGAAAAAAGATGCGAGTTTTTGATAAAAATCTTATTTTGGCAATAGGGGATCAAGGTATTATAGAGTACCAGGGACAAACAATTAGAGCAATCATAAGGAAAAACTAATGTCGTATTGACAGGAGATTTGAGAATGACATAATTAAAAAGGCTAAAGAATTAAATACAAGAAATGGGGTGTAAGTGTTATGAAAGTTAAGAACAGAAAAAGTAATATTATAGCTCGGATTTGGGCAGCAATTATGGTGTGTGTGATGTTAGGTACTAGTATTGAAACATTTACAATATCTGCAATAACTAAAAATGAAGTAGAAGTGAAGTTAAACAGGTTAATTGATCAATATAAAGGAACTACGTGGAATGGAAACTTTTATGGAATACAGTGTAAGGGATTTGCAAATTTGATTTTTAGTAATCTATTTGGGGTATATATCGGACCTTATGATGAGACAACAAAATCATATATACCAAATCCAAATGGAGCTTATGAGGTAGGAAGGTTAGATTCAGGCCATATGTCAATAGATGGGGCAAAAAAAATTCTGCAAAAAGGCGTTCCAGGTGATTATATACAAGTAAGGAGAAGAAATAAAACATACGGACATTCTATGATACTTGTTGGAAATGATTCTAACGGTATTAATGTTTTTGACTGTAATAGTGATGGAAAAAATGGGGTGAAATGTTATTACATTGATTGGAATACATTTTATAACAAGAATAGTGCAATGTCATTATATCACGCGAAAAATTACGAATTACCTCCAAGTGAGCAACCATCATTTACAGTAAATTTGAAAGATAAAGAATATGTATCAGGAAATTCATATCCTATTACAGGGAACGTCCAAAATGGTGGTACATATCCTTCAGTGCATTTGTATATTGACTACGAATGGGTAGCAGATACAGCCAATAATCAATATGGAAATTATGCATTCTATTTGAATTCTACAAATTATAAAGACGGAGAGCACTTATTAGGTGTAAAACTGACAAATGAAGATGGCTTTGATTATACTTCATGGTATAAAATTATAATTGATAATACAAAACCAACTATAAAGTCTGCAAAAATAGTTGATTGTAATTCAGATGGCTATGTTATGAGAATCAATACTGAGGATGCCAATGGGATAAAAGAATGTAAAGTGGCTACATGGACAGAAGAACATGGACAAGACGATTTAAGATGGAGAATGACAACATATCAAAATAGTAACTATGATGTTTGGATTCCGTATGAAGAACATGGAACAGGAAAAGATTTCAATAACCATATATATGTTTATGATAATGCTGGAAACTGTACAGTAAACAGTTGCAAGTGGACGAAAATAATAAAAGTTGAAAGCATTAGTATTAAAGAGAGTGAAAAATATTGTTCTAATTTGTTAATAAACGAAATAGGTAAAAGTTATTTTATGAAAGTAGAAACCATCCCAAATGATGCGGATAATAAAGAAGTTACTTGGACCTCAAGTGATCCGACTGTTGCATCAGTAGATTCTAATGGAAAAATCATAGCTAAAAAGGATGGTGTAACTAAAATAACAGTAACAGCAAAGGATGGTGGAGGGGCCTCTGCCTTTTGCATCATAAAAGTTAAAACGTATGGAATTATGTATGGCGATTGTAATGATGATGGTGCAGTAACTGCAACAGATTTATCTGTCATGAATCAGGCAGTAAATGGAACATTAAAGTTAACTGAGACAGAAAAACAGATTTTTGATTTGAACGGAGATGGAACGGTCGATACCAAAGACAAAGAATTGTTAACTCAATTTATCTCAAAAACACGTACATCATTCCCAGTAGAAGAGCAGTTATCTGAAATTGAAATCAGTACTATGCCAAAGAAAACAGTCTATTACGTAGGAGATCCTATTTCTATTCAGGGCGCTACAATAAAAGCGTACTATAATAATGGAACAAGCAAATTAATAAACTCCGTATACATTGAGGGCGATACAGAAACATCAGGAATAAAAACAATAACTTTATCTTATACAGAAGCTGGTATCACCAAGAGTGCATCTTACCAGATTACTGTGAAAGAAAAAGAAGTAATTACTCCAGTACAACCAGTAAAGCCGGTAGTAACTATCAATCCAACAGCACAACCAATAGTAACCATTAATCCAACAACAGTACCTAGCCCAATAGTATCGACTCCAAGTTCAGTGACAGTAACTACAACCCCAAGTCCAACACAACCAGCAGTA
>CADABQ010000100.1 GCA_902786205.1 uncultured Lachnospiraceae bacterium
TGAAGTACGGCAGGCTTTCCTCAATGCTCTGAACGGCAATGCCCAGATGCTCAATATGCGAAATCTTCATATTACTTATAGTTTTGAAATGAATATTTTTATAAATGTTGTGCAAAGGTACAAAAGATATATGATATCTCCGCCTAATTTTGCTTTTTTTATATAAAAAAAGAGATTGTTGCCTACATTTGGCAGCAATCTCTTGTGGGATTATTGATGTTCAAGCCTTATTCGCTAAAATATTCTGGATATTTCTGTCTTGTCTCATCTAAGATAACAAATCCAGCATTAGAGTATACCTTTGTTGCATCTTTATCTTTGTACCAATTGTAATAGGTGTTGTCACCTTCACCCCATTTTTTGAAATTGGTATGTGATTCATCAATGGAAGTTTTTTCAATAGGATACTCAAAGTCGAATGGAATTACAATTCCATGTGGGTCTTGTCCCTTTGTCGACAATTTAATAGGATAACCCTGCGTTTTGTTATAAATATAGATTTGATCTATCTCAGTGTTGCTGAAACTATATGTAGCAGGAACTTTTACAATCTCTTGAATTGGAAATCGTTTACCACCACCTTGTGTGTTGATGAATGAAAGATCCTCAACGCCGAATAATTTGTGTACTTCAACTTTATCATTCAATTTTTGGCCTTTAATACCCTTAATGAATAGCTCATCGTGAGCACCGCAAGCCTCAAGACTGAACAAAACATGAGTTTCGTCCATTCTCGTTGCCTTGATAATCACATCGTTCATATCGTAGTCACCAAGCTCACGGTCCTCAAAACAGAATGTATATATAGCTCCTTTGGCAGTCTTTGCAAGTGGCTCAATTTCCTCTCTCATACCACTACTAATTTCAATAACCATGTCAGTATAGTTACAATCTACACCTTCCTCAAAGGTCATATACTTTTTACCATTTGCCTTGAAAATGGCTATACGAGGATCTGTGTCGCGCATGCCATACTGACTAATTGATGAACTAAAGTTCGGGAAAGTGTTGATTTCCTTATTCAAACGGCCGTCACCATATGTCTCACCATTGTTAATGGCTAAGAAACTATTAGAATTGTCACCAGAACCCTTTCTGTGGAGGAAACCAATCTTATAGTTTTCAGGGATTGCAATGCCTTCAGCGTTCTTGATGAATTGTATAGCGCCAAAATCAATGTTTGCCATCATATTATCAGGTGTGCTATCTTCACTAACTTTATAGGTTTCTAAATACCATTTAATATAGTCACCATCATTTTCAGGCTTGTTGAGAGCAACTCGATAGCTACCAGATTTTCTACCAATGTCAGAGCCTAAATAATCCCAATTCGACTTGATGAGAATATAACCGTCTTTTTCAATAATATCATATAAGTTGTTCTTTAGATTGCTTATTTTATCAGAATAATTAGTGTACTCTCCCTTATCGTTACCAGTGATGAGATATTTTTGTGAACCAATGTTATACAATATATGCTTGTCGTTATAATCGAAAATCTGCCAGAGTTGATTAGCATAATTGTCGTCATCTTCTTTATACTCATATGCTAACTTTGGAGACATATTATCTGATGACCCCAAATATGTTAAATACAAATCTTTTCCATTTTCTTTCTTTCCATGTCGTATACGATAATATACATTGTCATCTGTGGTTGCCAAGTCGTGTTTCAAATTATTAACGAACTCGCTAGGATCGCCATAGAAGGGGAGTAGATACTCGTGCAAATTAAAGAAGCCACTATAATGCTTTTTGTCATCTGGTGTAACAAATCCTCTCTTATATGCCTCCTCTCTTGTGTAGTCACAATTGATAGCCCTGAATTTGGGAAGTGCTTTTAAATAATTCACTTTCTCTGTCTCGCTCATGCTATTCAGGACAGCAGGATCGAAATAATAGTAATATACATTCCACAACTCGAAAGAATTCATTGATACAGGAGTAAGGATTAGAGGACTACCATCACTGGTAATATAGTTGTTTTCCTCAAATAGCTTAGTGTTTCTAACTGCCTCAATATTATTATATTTTGTTGTTCCGGTTTGGAAGCCACCCATCTCCTCTTGAAAAATGGTATTAAGTGTCTGCTTCTCTGTTTCGTCAATCACACCGATCTCTCGAACAATTGAACCGTTAACAATTTTCCAACCATTGCTTTCTTCTGTTTTATCACTAACTCTCCATAAACGTTCGTTTTCCCAATTGCTGTTCTTGTAAGCTTTTATTTTGTCGTCAGTGTTGCCGTCGTTAGCTTTTTGGGTACGTACAGCATTGAAAGACGGGATGGATTTTGAATAATCCATCTGCAGGTCATTCAGCGAAGGATAAACGCCATTAGCACCTGCTCTTGTTCTTGCCTTTGACGTACTAGCGAAATTAACCTGAGTGGCATTAACGTCGAACCCCGTGATATAATACTCACCTTGACTATTAACACAAGCTGCTATTAAGCGAGTTAAACCTTTTGGCGCTTCAAATGCCAACTCAACAGTTTCTCCTTTGCTTGCAGGTGCCTGATTGAGTACCATGGCATTGCTATTAAGATAAGGCGATTCAGAAAGGACCTGAACTTTTACAATATCGTCGAAATTGGCATCTGCAGTAATCTTAATAGTGCCTGTTGACGACATCGTCCAATCCTGATTGGGGCTAAAGTTAGTTCCAAATACAGATTCAACATTGGCTTTGATTTCCTGTTCTGAAGCGTGTCTTACGGCATCTTCATCAAAATCGATACTTGTACACCCTGCAAAAGCAAATACACTAATAGCTAAAAAATATAATTTCTTCATAAGGCTATAAATTGTTTGCAAATACTTAAAATTTTTGCAAAGATAACCAATTTATATTCACAAT
>CADABQ010000101.1 GCA_902786205.1 uncultured Lachnospiraceae bacterium
TCCAAGCTGCTTAAGATCTGAATATTGACAACTGAATAACTGCCAGGTATTGAATTTTCAAGGTGCATAGCTAAAATCTATGTGCGAAGTTTGAGTTACATACTTTTCATTTACCGGCCAAGCAGCTGCATATACTTCATACTGGTCAAGCGGAGTACCTTTTGAATTAATTCTATCAAAAATATCTGGCAGATTGCTTTCATCCCCCGTATAAACAATAACCGGAATTACCGTACTGGCAATTTTATCATATAAATCCTGCCTTTCTTCAAAGAACTGAGATATCATTTCTATTAGGCTTTCGATAGGTTCATATCCTACACCAAAATAATCTACTATTTCTTTTGCAACAGAAAAATATTGCAAATTTTTAAACGTCTTTTGCTTCTTTATGAAATTGGTAAGAATGGTACGAATAGTTCCGTAATCAGATTTACCATCTTGTTTAAGCAATTTTAACACGCTGGCACAAAACTCATCAGAAATACTATCATCATAAAAGAATTCTGTTGGATTCGTCATATATTTTTTAATACTATTCCCTCGTTGTAAACCATCCACTAAAATATATGTACGCTTGTTATCCTCAAACGTCTCATAAAAAAGCATAGTTCCAACAGGATATCCCTTAATTAATGAATCAATAAACACCTGCTCTTGCTTCTTACTCCAACGTTTTCCTCTCTGGAACATAGGAACAACAATTCTCTTATTATCTTTGTTCATATCTTGAAGTGCAGAAGACAAGTCCTGCAATGTCCAATTTTCGCAAATACAACCTGCCATATCCTTTCACCATCCTTAGTACATGTAATATCTTCTACAATATTTATATGAAATAAACCAATTTATCAACTCAACCCTATATGTGTTAATCCTGTCAACTCAATCCTATAATCCAACCTACTTGGATATGTTTGGTTCTAAATACTAAGCAAGAAAATGTAAAATCGCCTTGTTCGGAAATCCCCCTATTCCAAGCCTTTTCACGCCCTATTTATCAACCCTTGACATCAACACGACACTCTCCACATGTGGCGTGTTCGTTAAAGGAACAGTTATTTGCTAACTCGTCCTCGCAAAACGAACAGTTTTTGAATTCGTCATTTAACAAGAATTTTTCTGTGTCCATCTTCAACACCTCCTTGTTAAATTGTAGTTTATTTGGTCAGGAGCTTAACGCTCCCAACCAAACAACATTCAAAATCATTAACCAGCCTTTTTTGCCTTAAAGCGATTCTTTGCATCTGGGATATAGCGGTCCTCCACACCTTTTAAAACAAAGGTCAGTTTATAAGGATCCACCGTTTCATCTTCGTTCATCCCACCTACAACAATGTGATCGACAATGCTTTCAAATACCACTCGGTCAAACTTATCAAGGAACTCTGCATTGGCTAATTCCGCGCGTAACTTTTTCATACGCTTTTCAATGTTTTTCAAAACTGCTACACTCTCTTCAAAAATGTGTTGTTCGTTGATGGCTTTTGCTAATTTTGCCTCGATTTCATCACACTTTTGCTGATAAACTTCTTCGGTTATTTTATCATCTAACAACATATCTGTCAATTTGCTCCGCTTTGTCTCTAGTGATGAAATTTCCTTATTGATCTTCTTTAATTTATCAACACTTGTATCTGAAGAAAAAGTTTCTTCTAGAGATTTCAATACAGATTCTAAAACATCATCAAAGTTTCCTGCCAACAAGCCGAACATTTCCAAAAAAGCATTTTCAATAATTGCCTCATCTATAGATTTACTATGAGGGCAATTCTCTATTCCCAGATTCGCAGCAGTTCTACACTTCCAAACTGGCTTTAGTGTTTTGGATGTCTGATTATGAGATCGCCTTGTGAGATTACGACCACAAAAGGCACATTGACACATACCACTAAATGCGTACTTTCTACTATACTTTGTTCTTGTATCCGCATTCGCATTTTCGTTGGTACGATATCGACTTTTCATAATCTCTTGAACCTTTTCCCATTGCTCTTCCGAGACAATCGCCTCATGGTGATTCTTCGTGTAATACATCTCTTCCTCGCCATGATTATCCAATCGTCGCTTAGAAATGGGATCTACCGTAATGGTTTTTCCCTGTAACAAATCACCCTTATACTTTTCGTTTTTAAGAATTCCTCTGACACCGCTATCCGTCCATTTCACGACGCCCTTCTTGTTACGTTTTCCCAAACGAACCAATTCTTTTGCTATCGTATAAGCACCATAGCCTTCCACATATCGGTCATAAATATAGCGAACAATTTCTGCTTCTTCCTCATTTACTGTGATGCTCTTATCTTCAGGGTGATAATCATATCCAAGACAACCATTAAAGCCCATCATCTCTCCACGTTTCATTTTCATCTTTACGCCAAGCTTAACGTTTGCGGATATAGACTCAACCTCATTTTGTGCCAAAGTCGAAAGCAATGCTAGTTGCATTTCACTTTCCATTGTTGAAGTGTTAATATTTTCTTTTTCGAAAATAACCACTACACCATTTTCCTTTAGCAAGCGAACATATTGAAGCGTATCCACAAGATTTCTCGAAAATCTGGAAATGGATTTGGTTAATACGATATCAATCAACCCATTCATGCAATCATCAATCATTTTAAGGAAACCATCTCGCTTTTCTGCTAAGGTTCCCGTGATTGCCTCATCCGCATAAATGTCAACCAATGCCCAATCCTTATTCTGTGATATCTTATCTTGATAATACTCCTTTTGAGATTGGAAACTTTTAGGCGTTTGCGAAACGCCACAAGCCGCATAAATACGGCATATTTTTTGTTACAAAATAAAAATATCTCCTCACGGGTTATGGTATAATAGAATTGCC
>CADABQ010000102.1 GCA_902786205.1 uncultured Lachnospiraceae bacterium
GAAAATCAAACACAATTATGAATTTATTTCGTAACTTTGCAGCATTAAGGTATATGTTATGAGAAAAGTTTGTAAAGAAGATAGCCAAAAAATACTTCAATTGTATTCCTTAATAAAGGAAGGCAAGATTGATTCTGCTTTATCCGTCATCCGCAAAGAAAAACTTCAGGGGTTAATTCCCAATGTTTTAAATCAGTATATTTCAGTTCCTAACCCTGAGAAAGAAATTATAGCTCCATTTGACGATTCGTATTATAAGAAATTCATTTCGGAATTTCTGAAATACCCCCCACTTTTTTCTTATGACACAAAGCAGACCAAGGGAATAAGTGTTTTGACAGAACTCAGCAAGACACTTGGTGATTTTGATGATTCTTTTTGGAGAAAAGAATCTCAGAAATTCATGCAATTATTTGTGCTAAACTTTATATCGCGTGAAAAAAAACGTAACACAAACAAACCCAAAGACCTTAAACTTTTTTGTTTTCGAAGAATTAGCGATTACCTTCTGTCTGAAATTTCAGATAATTCGTTACGACTTTCAACTCCAGAAAGTTTTAATGATCCCTTTGACTGCTTAATATTAGTTCCAATAAGAGAAAGATTGGATGAAGTAAAAAGAAAACCTACTTATGGTGTTCATACATATGTGGAAGAACTGCAGAAAATACGGGTTTGCTGCTTTGCTGGTTGGTCAAAACCAAAAGCCCCCGCTCCTTATTTAAACACGTTGATGTGGGCACATTATGCAGAGAGCCACAAGGGAATATGTATAGAGTATTCGATAGAAGAGAACAGCCCATTATTAAATAATGGTTTCATATCTGAAGATGCAAGAGGGCGATTGGATAAAGTTCAATACAAGGATCCTCCAACAGAAACAAAAGAACATCTCAATTATACAGATTGTTTCCTCGTAAAGGATAAAGCATGGAAATATGAAAGGGAATATCGTCTTGTATATTATGATACCAAAAGGGAAGATCTCTTTTATACGGTACCTTTGTCCGCATTGGGAATGAGGATTAGCAGTATATATTTTGGTATCAATTGTAATAACGGAAACAAGAGGCTAATTAAGAAGATAATGGATGGGGAAAAAGTCAAATTCATAGAATTAGAGAGAGATAAAGGTACGATGAATATAATAAAGGTAAAAGAATAATAACAATATGCCGAAGAAATTGACTACCGCACAATTTATTACTCGTGCTAAAACCAAGCATGGAGAAGGTCGCTATGATTATTCGCTAGTAAATTATGTGAATAGCGTAACGCCTGTAAAGATAATATGCAATGTGTGTGGTTGTGAGTTTGAACAGAGACCAGATAGCCATTTACAAGGGAAAGGCTGTCACAAATGCGCCGTTATTAAAACTCATCCACTAACTACCTTTGAAGAATTCCTTAAAAATGCCCGTTCAGTACATGGTGAAAAATATGATTATTCCCAAGTAAAGTGGAATAAGGTCACAGACAAAATAACTATTATATGTCCCGAGCATGGACCGTTTGAGCAAGCCGCCATTAATCACTATTGGGCAAAACAGGGCTGTCCAAAATGTGGTCTAAAGAAACTGGGGGCTAACAAACGTCACTCTCTTGAAGAATTCCTTCGTTTGGCAAGGGAAAAACATGGCAATAAATACGACTATTCTTTGATAACCGAATATAAGAATGGAACAACGCCCGTAAAAATTATATGCAATACCTGTGGAAAAACATTTGAGCAAAAACCTAAGGTGCATATACAAGGACATGGATGTACCTATTGTGCCAACAATACTACTATCAGCACAGAGGAATTCATTCGTCGCGCCAAAGATGTGTGGGGTGACCAATATACATACGAAAAGGTAAAATATACAAGCAATAAGAAAAAAGTAATTATTACCTGTCGTGAACATGGTGACTTTCCTACTACGGCCTACGATTTTTTACAAGGACACGGATGCCCTCAGTGTGGAATAGAGAAGAATAGATTGAATATATTAAAAACACAAGAAGAGTTTATTGCTGCCTGTAAAGAAACACATGGTAATAAATATGACTATTCTAAGGCTATTTATAAAGGGAGACACCGATACGTGACAGTTATTTGCCCAATACATGGGGAGTTTAGACAACATGCTGGAAATCACATGACAGGCCAAGGATGTCCAAAGTGTAAATTTGAAGAAGCCGCAGTTAGAAATGCCAAAAGTAAGGAGAAATTTATCGAAGATGCCCGTAAGGTACACGGAAACTTCTACAACTATGACAAAGTAGTCTACACCAACAACAAAACAAATGTAATAGTTAGCTGTCCTATTCACGGTGATTTCGATGTGGCTCCGCAAGACCATCTTTACGGAATGAACGGATGCCCAAAATGTCAGTGTTCCAAAGGCGAAACGGCTATTCGCGTATGGCTTGAAGCACATGAAATCAAGCATGATTGGCACAAGCCAATCAAGTCTAAACTCGCCATTGGTAAACGTAAGAAGTTCATTCCTGACTTCTACATTGAATCGGCCAATCTGATAATAGAATATAATGGTGAACAGCACTATCGTGCCAAAAAAGAATGGGGAGGTGAGAAACAGTTACTCTGGCAACAACGCCGAGACGCGGCCTTACGACTTTATTGTGAACAAGAAGGAATCAGACTAATAGAGATTCCATATACCGAGTTTACTAATATAGACCATATTATGGAAAAGATATTTGGCAAAGATGATAGATAACAGCCATACAATCTCTTGCCCACACTTAATGGAATCTTCGACCTCTCTTCTTACCCTACCGAACCTCTGCCGAAGGCCTCTCGACTCTCTCGGCAACCTCTCGGCTCTGTCTGTGCAACGACCCTGCTACACTCTTTTATACTGTCATATCAAACGGATATTCGAATCCGTGAGACTCGTAATAGTCTTTGAAGTAATTATCGAACCCCCTCTCTTCATAGTACTCGTAATTCCTTATCTTTGAATTTGTGGGAGCAGTATACTTGCTGAAGTCAAACTTGATCTTACGGCTAAGAACATCACCTCCAGTCTGCAAG
>CADABQ010000103.1 GCA_902786205.1 uncultured Lachnospiraceae bacterium
CCATCTGTATAAAAATCATGGTTCTGAATAACAACACCCTTGACATTTAATAATTTTTTACATAAAGTATTAGTTGTAGCCATCTTAGATTAACTCCTTCGTATCGGTTTAGTCGCTAATACATTATAAGTTAACTAAGATGGTTTTTCTATTTTAAATTTTTAAGAATTTACCCACAAACATACACGAAGCCTCGAAAATTTCAACAGATACATATTATGATCGATTACATTCTAAAAAGTTTTTTGGAAATTTTAGGAAAATACTTATAATATCTACTAGCTCTACCGATATACTATTTGTAAGCGTACAATATATGCTTTTTATAATAAGATTATACCGAGAAGGAAACAGAATATTTGGCAAACCTATCGAAAGATAGGGACGCAAAGCTATAGGGACTGTAAAATGTCAGCCAGTTGCACAAAAAATGAAACATTACAGTTAGTTACGATAGCTGTAATGTTTTTTTGTTAAAAAAAGGAGGATACGATATGGGAAGAAAATTAGTGAGAAAGTTTCAAGCAATAAGTGTTACTTTGGCAGTTACTTTTCTAATTAGCCAACCTATTGACGCTTATGCAGTTATCAAGTCAACTAACAAAACACAGTTAAAAATGGCAGATAATTTGGAGAAAACGTGGGCAGACGTAATGAATTCTACGGATAAAGCAAAATCAAGTACTAAAAAGAAGTTAACGGAGCTAAAAGGGAAAGTATATAAATGGGTGAAAAATAAATGGTGGACAGCTAGTTCATCCGGTGGTTACGATGTAAAATTTTCAAAAACGAAAGTGAAGTATTATAACCGGGAAGATGGAAAAATCCATCATATAGCCAAAATAAATAGTTACAAAAAAATCAACGGCGGATACGTAATAAAAGTAAAAAATGGACAATACAAATATTGCTATACAATATACGAAAATCAGAAGGACGCATTGGAATTTTATAACGGATGGAAAGTAGACGTAGATCAATATTCTGGTTCTTCTAGTTTAAACAAAGGCAAGTGGCAGTAAAAATACTATAATTCGTTGTTTAAGTATCTCGCTGCATGGGTAGAATCCGAAAATAAGGTTGATAATAGTTTAAGATTTTTTGTTTTGTAAACTAGCGTATAAACGAAAAAGGAGTGTGGTCATTATGAAAAGAAAACATTGGTTTCAGCGTATTATTGCATTGATTTGTTGTGTAATTATTTTACCAATTATTGACTATCAACAAATAGATGCTTCTGCACCATCAACGTCATCTACTAACTACATCAGAACTTATCCGATTAGCGGAGGAAACGATACACCAGCATATACAAACAAAGAATGTACGCAAAGAGAAGGGACTATATATGCAGGTGACGAGGTATATATATATGAACTTGGTCAATCCAATGGTGTAAATTATGCATATTGTTCCTATCCATTAAATAGTGGAGGCAGGAAGTACAGATATGTGAAGCTATCATCCTTCTCGCCTAACAATGCTTCGGGAGTGAATACAGCTAGAGGTAAAGTAAATACATACCGTCGGTCTAATTTAACACAGCAGTATGGATATACGGAAACAGGCGATACAGTATGGACAATAGGCAGGAGTGGAAATGCTGTTCAGATCATCTACACTACAGGTACATTATATAAAATGGGATGGGTAGCTGAAAGTGGATATAGCGCTTATATTAACGGATCAAATGATTCAAACAATGAAACAAATAATAATACAAGCAATATAAATCAGGCTGCGGCACTGGTAGCAAAAGCCAAAAGCCAGATAGGAACAAAAGAACGAAGTGCAGGATCGGATGACATTATTTACAATGATTGGTATTATAGAAGACGAGTAAATAATAATAGTGGATTTTATCCATGGTGTGCAACTTTTGTATCTTGGTGTGCAAATGAAGTAGGAATATTAGATTCGGTTATTCCAAAAGAAAATGGCACAACAAGAATGAAGGATAAATTAATAGAGAATAGAAAAGAAGCGTTACATTTGAAAGGAAGTGGATATCATCCAGTTGCGGGAGACATTATTTTCTTTGGAAGTAATGCTTCACAACATGTAGGAATAGTGGAATATTCTTCAGGAAATACAGTCTATTATATAGATGGAAACAATGTAAGTACAACACCACATGGTGTACATGCAAGTAGTTGCTCTTTATCATACAGTAATTTGTATGGTTTTGTAACTCCTAATTATGCGAAAGTAAAAACTAGTGTAGTAGAAGGAGCGTATGATAGTGCTTCAGGAGGAATTGAGAGCATTTCAGTATCTGGCTGGACGTTTGATAAAGGATATACATCAGACGTACTTGAAGTACATGTATACATAGGTGGTCCGGCTGGAACAGGAAAATATATAGGAATGCTAAATGCTAATGTAGAAAGAAAAGATGTAGAAAAAGTTTATGGAAACATTGGAAACCATGGCTTTTCGGGTACATTAAAAACAGATAAAGTTGGAGTACAGGATGTTTATGTGTATGGAGTAAATAAAACAAGAAATACCAATAAACTGCTCGGATCAAAACGCGTAACGATAAAAATGGCGGAAACGCCAAAACCAACAATAAAACCAACGGTGCCGCCAACACCAACACTAAGGCCAACTGTGGTACCAACAGCAAAATCGACAGTTAAGCCAACCGTTCCACCAACTATAAAATCAACAGTAAATCCAACCGTGCTACCAACGGTAAAGCCGACGATTAAACCAACAGTACAACCGATAGTAACCATTAATCCAACAACAGTACCTAGCCCAATAGTATCGACTCCAAGTTCAGTGACAGTAACTACAACCCCAAGTCCAACACAACCAGCAGTA
>CADABQ010000104.1 GCA_902786205.1 uncultured Lachnospiraceae bacterium
GTTCGCAAGAATTACGACAAAACTGTTGAATTTTTTGATTACCCGGAAGCTGAACAATTCAGGGTATCGCTAAAAATGAAAGAGAAACTACCTCATAATCAGTAAACTAATCTTCTGCATTTTCCACGCTGTTTTCCATTTTCACCTTGATGATTTCTTCTTCACAGAGGTCGGCATCAGGAGTTCATCATTCAATATATCATCAAAAGAAAGGGACACCTGCTATCGTTGTGACAGCAGATGTTCATAAAATTGAATTATTAGTTTTTTAGCTCCATCTCGCTCTCACTTTGCTCCAATTTTCGAAATAATAATTTTGATACTTTTCTCTTACAGAACATAACCAACTTGAAAACAGTAGCCATCATAATGATCAGATTAGGAAATGTCGGTTAGAACGGTAGCTTCACGGTATTCTCGATTTCTTTCATCAATTCCTGCTGACCTTCAATATCCGGAAGTATATAGTAGTTTTCTTGGATATTGCCAACCTCATTAATCTGTTCAACAAGCAATTATTCACCGGAATCAAAAGCTGCGTCCTTGCTGTCCTTGCCGTTGGCAATCATTTCCTGATATAATTTACTTTTCTTTTCACTGAGTTCTTTACTGCGTATTGCGTCTTTCTCCGTTGGAACATAGCTTTGAACATAACCTGAAACGGCTTCGTCCTATACCGTAGGTGGTTCGCCATTGTTAAGATGTGCGGAAATTGTAATTGCACCCACTGAGGATACAGCTGTAACTACAGCCGCAATACCAATGACAACAGCGATTTTTGATTTCTTCATAACGATCATCCTTTCGTGTCAGAGTATTTTGTAAAGCCTTATCTTGTAATCAGAACTGTTGTAGCTTGCACAGATAGATGACAATGTTCTATCCTTTGTATCAGAAGAGTGATATTTCAGTTTAAGAGTGCCTTTGTTGTTATAATCTTCTACATCGGTCACATACATTGTGTGATAGCCCTGAAATTCCTGTAAAGAACTCCGCTTCAATATTTGCACAACATCTCCTTTCCCATACACTGCAGTAGTTGCAGAATTATTGTCAATTATTTGCTGTGGAGTGAAAGTATCATTCTGAACTTTGCTGCTCCAGTACTGACCAAAATATTTTGCACTGATCCAAGGACTCGGATCAGACAACTCCCAAGAATCATTAAGCCTTGTTACATTTTGCGGAACTAAATGGTTATTATTCTTTTTATACACATACCAGTTACCGTTGTATTTTTTGCCGCTGAAAGCTAAACATTGCGATACAAAATTAGCACAGTTACCGCCTAAGTCAGTCATGTTACAATAAGTATTTAAATGGTTGTTGTAATTATCTCTTGCATATTTTGACCCTAAAAAACCATCATATGTACCAGATGAAATTTCAAACAGCCATTCATCGTTATGGGTGCCGTTATATGTATATTGAAAAACATTTGCTCCTTGATTGCAACTCGCATTTTGAACAGTCATTGCACAAGTGTAATTGCTAGCATTGCTTAAAACCTTTTACGTTGAATCACTTTTTCTTTCAAGCGCAAATCGCTGAGTGACGGTATTTGTAAAAGTTGAAATGTAGATGTTAACTCCGTTACCGCCCGACGAAGAGCCAACCGTCAACGCTTTTGTTGTATCCAACGCAGATACTATTTTATACATTCCTCCTCCAAGCTAAATAGCTTTCTATTTTTGGTTTGCATCACCGTTGTATTTCCATTGAATTACATTCGTGCCGTCTGATGTATTTGCATTATATACATCAAGATACTGACCGCTTCGTATATTCTTAATGTTATAAAATACATAATCAAATACTAAAGTATCTTGTCCATAGGCATCAGCTTTGGATACACTAAAGGATAAAATTACTAAAACCAATGACAGAACAAGATATAATTTGTGAAAAAATACTATTTCTGACATTTCTCATAGTTCAAGCACCTCCTGTTAATGATGCAGTGTGAGACTATTAGTGATATAGCTTATTATTATATTGCGAACTTAGATCGTGGTTTCCAAAATGTCAATTTTAATTAGCAAATCACATATTTGTTATTTTTTATAGTAATAGAGTGCAGATCGGAATTGTTATAATATCTTAAGCTTTTTAATTAATGGCTTACAGTGTGTATAGGCGAACAGTCATGTTTTTTATTTATCACCTCTTTTGACATTGTTGTTATTTTCAGTCCGTTTCAGGACGACTGATTTTTATCTATTATCTGTTTCCCATTAATTTACGATATGATTTCTATATATAAATTATAACATAATATAACAATCATTGTCATTGGAAAATACATTTTTTAAATTTTTGAGAAAACTTTTGAGATTCTTTTATAAAAACAAATAATTCCAACAGCTGTTACTAATAACCCTTATATGCAAATATATGAAAAAAACGCACAGAATATAAAAAACACACAGAATTTTTCAAAACTCTCACCATATATGATAGTCCGACTTCACTTTTTTCTTGACCACTATACACGAAAAAAGGCTGTACCATTTCGGTACAGCCTTGATTACTGGTGCGAGTGTTCATAACGGACTTATGAAGAATTCAGGTTTTATCGGCAGTCACACACAT
>CADABQ010000105.1 GCA_902786205.1 uncultured Lachnospiraceae bacterium
TATGCATGATAACAGTATTACTCTGCAGGAGGCTATTGATGGAGTTATTAAATGCCAACATGAGAACGGACATCCAGATTCATATATCAAAAATTTTCGCTATACCTGCAATAGACTCTTAAGACTTGCAGATCAACTTGAAACTACACATCTTACACAAGAGCTTATTGATCATTTTTTGGCTGATGATAAAAACTCAAGAACCGGTGAATATAGACATGAAAGATATCTCGAAAACAATCGCTGTATTCGCTTCATTCAATCATATCTAGCGACGGGAACTGCAGTGATTAAAAAATTCAGTATTCCTGTTGAAGAGCACATCTCCGAGGGACTGTTAGAGGTTTTACACCAATATGATTTGTATGAAGAGTCGTTAGGCTTAAGTAAAGCTTCGCTGATAAAAAATCGAGCACCTATGAGATATCTTCTGGAATACATGTCTTCACTCGGATATCAAAACTTATCGGATATTCAGGCTGGTGATACCATCAACGCAATCGAAGATATGCTTGAAAAACATTATGATCCGTCAAGCCTGACGACTGCAATTTCCGGGATGAGACGATTTTATGAAATATTTCCCGAAATTCAAAAATACAGACTTGAGATTCCGTCAAGAATGCGGCGCAAGCGAGATATCATTGATGTTTATACTGATGAAGAATGTGACCTGATTAAAAATCATTTGATCTCTTCGGATATTTCATTCCGTGATAAAGCCATTTGCCTGCTTTCATTTGAAACGGGAATCAGAGGCTGTGATATCTGTAATCTTAAGCTTTCTGATGTTGACTGGAAACATAGTGTTATATCTATTGTTCAGTCCAAAACACGAAGACCTTTAGATTTGCCGATTCGTTCATCTTTCGGCAATGCCATGGTTGATTACCTTTTGAAAGAGCGTCCTATTTGCGATGAAAAATACTTTTTTCTTTCCAAGAACGCTCCGCATATCAAATTGAACAATACTTGGCACATTGTCAGAAATGTTGTATGTGCTTCCGGAGTTGAAATTAACAATCGTCTTACAGGAACCCGTATGTTTCGACATAACGCCGCATCAAGAATGGTTCGTAAAGGCGTACCTTTGCCTGTAATTTCAGATGGTCTTGGTCATAATAACCCGGATTCTACAATGGTGTATATTGCGACTGACCAGAAGACTATGGCATCTTTAACACTGCGGGTGCCTAAAGCTGGTGATAAAGTATGAAGGAGACCAGTTTAAATTTGCGGCTTAATGACTTCATTGTTTACAAACGAAGCCTGGGTTACGACTACAAAACAGCTGAACGGTATCTCAATAAATACCGCTCCTATATGTCAGAAAATTATCCGGATGTTTTGGTACCTGACAAAGACAGTACAGATTCTTTTCTGAATCTTTATCAAGGCCAGTCAGGTGGCCTTCATAACGCGATGGCACCTCTGCGAGAATTCTCTCGGTATCTTTATAATCTGGGGTTGAAAGAAGCGTATATTATCCCTGCAAAACAGATGCCAAAACTGAATCCGGATCCTCCGTACTTTCTATCAGAAGAAGAAATATCTCTTTTCTTTAATGAATGTGACAGCTATTATAACGCCTCCGGAAAATATCCAAGCAAACTCGTAATTCCCGCATTCTTTCGATTTCTATACTGTTGTGGTGTCAGACCGAAAGAAGGAAGAACACTTCTTTCGAAAAATGTCAATCTGGAGGAAAACTATATTGATATTCTTCAGTCAAAAGGACCAGTCAGCCGCAGATTATTTATCAGTAATGAACTAGCTGATTACCTGACTCAGTATGATCGACATATACGTTCCATGTTTCCAAACCGAAAGTATTTCTTTCCAAGTGATATTGACCGGCATTATTCGGTTAGCGCTATTGTTTATCACTTCCAAATCGTGTGGAAGACCGCATTCCCTGAATGGATCGGGAAATATCCACGTTTATACGATTTCAGGCATCACTTTGCGTGGGCAACGATTAATAGCTGGGTTAGAGAAGGCGTCGATGTTAACGCAATGCTTCCATATCTGATGAGATATATGGGACATAACTGTATCAAACATACTTTGTATTATTTCAGATTCGTTCCGGATTTCTATAATGATTACCAAGATCTTGCAATGTCTTTGAACGATCGTATCCCGGAGGTATCTGATGAGTAAAAAAGAGACCGCAATATTTTGGAATACAGCACGTACCTATTTGGATCATCATTTAAAAGAAATTCGGCAAGTAAGCATGAATACGGTTGAGAGCTATCGCAATTGTTTGAACTGTTTTATTGATTATCTTGAAAACGAAATCAATATCAAACGCAATGCAATCACTTTCAATCATTTTGACAAAGAGACACTGACGGGCTATCAAGCATGGATGATTAAAGAGCGCAAATTAGCTCCAAAGACATGTAATCTTCGCATGACAGCGATACGATCCTTATTGGAATATGCAT
>CADABQ010000106.1 GCA_902786205.1 uncultured Lachnospiraceae bacterium
GAACTAAAAACAGGATATCTCTATCACACTCGGCTTATTTGTCGGGTGTTTTTCTTTTGAATCCGATATTTTTTCGATATATGCGGTGTTGCCTTAACACAATAGGGCATAAATTTTCCAGTTCTGGGACGAATTGCATGTGTAAGTCTTATGTCTTCAAGCTTACACCCTGCAAAAAGCATATCATTCACTGCATGGAACTCAGCACATACGCCTACTGTGCTTCGATCACTCTTTCCTAGCGATCCTATTTCACCAACTCTTTCTGCGAGTTGTCTGAGCTTTGGATGAATCTTTTTGGGAATCTCGCCTGCAAAGGCTGCCACATATGTTCCTGTTTTTTCATCATAAGCACCAACTGCCATAGCTTTCTTTTTTGCTCCGGGAGTACTATTGATAAGATTGTGTACAACTTGATATGCTATCCGCTTATGATAGTTATCACCCTTTGTTCCCTTGAAAAGCCCACTGTATCCTTTGCTCATACGCTCGCCCCCTTTTCAAAGACACGAGCTGTACGGCTTGGATAGGATTTGATTTCTATGCCTTTTTCCCGGAGAGTTTCAAAACAGGGATAATTTGCAGAACCGTATGTCAGCAGTATTACAGGACTTTTTCGGAGAACGGTTTCCTTTAAACCATCTTCAAATCGGGTACGATCAATCAGCTTGCGGGGACTTCCGCCAACGGTTCCGATACAAAGTATATCATCAGACGGCAAACCATCCCATACATAATCGAAAGTTTCAAGTGTACCCCAACGACAATTATTTATGACCGCTATTCCTTGTTTACCCAACCAGTATCCGTATGCACGCATACGATAAATGTTATAAATTTTTACTGGCTCAGGGAAATCCTGACAAATACTGAAATCAGGTGTTATTGCACCTTCAAAGTGACGCAATACTTTCAGGATATATTTGTAATCCGTCCAGATGTTGTCACCGGTTCCAATTTCAGCATTGGGTCTGTCAAACTTGTAATCATCAACATAAAAGCATACGAACGCATCATAATGAAAGTTTTTGTTTCCACTTGCAATTGCAGCTTTATAAATCTGACGTGCTTCTACCCAATCAATGATTGCAGTCGGCAATTTCGTTGCAGTTGTTGGCGAGAAAGGAATATCATGATCATTCTGAGTGAAGTCCGCTCCCTCAACCATGAACGCATTCCAGACATCTATGATGCCGGGACGGGTTGCTTTGATTATACTATTTTTGAACTGATTATTCAAGGCTTATCACCTCAATAGACTTATTTCGACTACCGGTTTCGATACGTCTATTTTACGGCAAACAGCTTTTAAACTCGTTCCTGACAGGTTCATGAGAGGTTCACAGAAAGTTCCAAATGTTTCAAAGGAGAATGGGATGTATAATATTGCAGAGTATCTTAAGATAATAAAAGGATCATGTATAAATACTCGGATTACCGATAATTGAAGGTCTGAATATTAAAGGAAAGAACGACGATTTCTTGTTTTTTGAAAAATCTGTCCGATCCGAAATACTTCATAATAAACGTAATGTTCATAGTTCTTTACAAAGTGCTTTGGAAAGATGCGACAGCTATCAGGTGATAGAAGATAACTTTTCGTATTTAGCAGAAAACATTTTAGATCCGAATTGTATAGATGAAGCAGTCGAACAAATAAAAGAAATTATCAGAAAAGACACTTCCATCAATCCACAGCAGAAAACAATCATTGAGACATCAGATACTGTATGTTTTTTATCCGATGCGTTTATTTTGGCACTGAAAACGAATAATGTTATTACAAATTCGGATGACATTGTTTTATGGCAAAACGGTAATAATATACTTAATGCGGTTTATGGAGATATTTTTACATATGGATTTGATAACAGAAAGAACCATAATATTATAGTAATCCCTGTGGATACTACATTTGAAACTCATATATCAGGCATAAACGAAAAAAGCCAATTCCCATTAGTGTCAGAAAGAACTCTGCATGGCATGTGGCTGTCCAGAATGAAGAAATGCGGCTATTCTGAGGAGGATATTAAAAATCAGCTAAAAGATAGCTTGATGCAGCATCAAATTTCGCCCTCAAGCTCTGACGATTGCTCAAAGGCTGAACTTTATCCCTACGGGACAATTGCTCAGTTCTCTCATACTAAAAACTGTTTTTATCTGATTGCAATCTCGGAATTCAATGAACAGAATATTGCATTTTCAACTAAGGATAAGATTGAATCTTGTTTGAAAAAACTAAGGAAACACTGATTAAATCAAAAATATAATTCTATATTAGAATAATGAATTATAATAGACAATGACTATGCTATAATAAAGATATAAATAAAAAGC
>CADABQ010000107.1 GCA_902786205.1 uncultured Lachnospiraceae bacterium
TTCATTGTATACTTTACTTATTTGATTAGTAGGTTTATTCTGTATGGTATTATATCACATCAGAATGGTTTTGTCAAGACCTTTTTTAACGTGAGTTCGTTTCATAATAAAAAACTCCTTTGCATAAAAATGGAGGTCAACTTTCGCTGACCTCAGAATAAAGATATTTGGTTGTTAAAGCAATTTCCCTCCGAACATAATAGGAGTAAGCGAAAGATTGATATAAGCATCAATATATCCGTCAAGCTCTCTTTCATCGTAGTATGACTTCTTACCGCAGGGATTATAGTGCATATAAGAATAGACTACCCTTGACCTTGAAATAACAAGTCGTTTTTTCTCTATTTCCTTTGTATACACACTATACACTCCACATGGCTCGGTTCTCCAACAAGTAACCTATTCAAGACCCACTGTACAAGGGAATGGTGGAACACCTATTTTCGCCTTAAAATGGGTATGTCGAACCGATACAAGTGTTGAGTTGCCTTAATGGTTGTATAGGCAAATAGAGTAAATGCCTATTGTGTAAATTTCAATTTTGCGTGCTTACTACTTGAGAGAATAAACTGAAAGTTATATTTCATCAGTATAGGATGTAACGTTTTATTCAATGAATTTTTCAATAACCGTCTGTTCTACAACATTTTTCCCAAGCAGTGTAATTGCTTGCTTAGGGCAATGGCTGATACATCTGTAACACATCGTACATTTACCTTTTTGAATAGGCTTCCCATTGGCAGACATTGTCAAATTTTTCATCGGGCAGTTTTGCACGCAAAGACCGCAGCTTATACACTCATCACTAATTTTAAGCTTGTCCGTATATCCGGTCGTCTTTGCATAAAACCATAATCTCTGCCCGAATAAACCTTTCAGATGATCGATGAAAGCCAATCCTTCCTGAGGATAACGACCACTCTTAAATTCAGTAGCCACTGCTTCAAGTCTACAATCAGCAGACTTAACTATCTGCCTATTTTCTTCCGCAGATTTTTTCAACAGCTTACTGTCACACACAGCATCCGGCATCTTAATCTGGATTCCACCAAGAATCTTAGCACCGTATTTTTTCAGTATTCTAGCTGTACATCCAGTTCCATCACCACTGAAAAGTCCCATCGTATTCACGATAAAGATCTTTTTATTTTTCCATATTTCATGATTACTTTTGATGAAGTCACGGACCATTAAGGGCGCATTGGAATATTGTGTAGGGTAACCAAGCACAATAACATCCTGATCTGTTATCTTTTGTCTGATATTCGAACTCTCCAGCGAAATACATTCTGCAGAAGAATCGAGAAACCAGATAAGTTTCTCTGTGCAATGCTTTGTATTTCCTGTTCCGCTCAAATATATTCCTACCATTATCTGTACACCTCCATCTGTGAGAAATTATTATTTGTTATCGTTCACTAAATAGTATCGGAAACAATCGGTGTCAGGGCGAAGGAAAAAGCAGACTCCCGTCTTAGAAAGTCTACCCTTTCCTTCGAACTGCAGACCGATTTTTTCGTATTGAACTAAGTCGCGTCACTCCTGCCGATACTGTGGAATTTCAATCCACTTGCTTCCTCTTAAATTTTAGCATACCAGCAACCTTATATCTATATAAAAATCTTCAATCTGCATCTTTTTCTGATTTTTTTGCATAGCAAACAAGCGAAACCCCGTTATATAAAATAACCTCGAATCCGCGACCCTGTTACCCCTTCAGCACATCTACCATATCACTTCATACTTAAATATGAATTTATGTCCATAATGATGTAATAAACATTGGTGATGCATCATTACCTTTTACAAATCCACATTGTTCATAAAAATGTAATTCGTTATCATATGCAATAACTGCTACTCTCAGATAATCTTTATAATGTTCTTTCATCATAGCTACCAATGTTCTTCCTATCGTGTTTCCATGATATTGTGGATTTACTAACAAATAATGAACATATGCATTCATAATTCCATCATCCATAGCACAAATCATTCCTACAAGTTTTTCCCCTTCCCATGCAGAATACACAGTCTGGAAATTTTTCATTGCTACTACTAACTTATCTGGATAATGACCTGATGACCATTCAACAGAAAGAAATAAGTCCTTCAATTGTTCAGCTTCAAATTCGTGAATTTCTTTATATTCTATACTCATTTTACAATTTCCCTTCTAACACTAAAAATAAGAATTTTTATTTTTTCTTAATCGGATGTCTAATAACCGTCTTCCATTTTTCTGGAGCAACTTTTCTCGCATCCGATAGATATATCTCATGATGTAGTCTCTTATCATTCATATCATTCGCATACCCATTTTGTTCAAGATATGCATT
>CADABQ010000108.1 GCA_902786205.1 uncultured Lachnospiraceae bacterium
AATCATTGCAGAATACATTCTTCACTTGGTTATCAAACACCAGTACAATATCGGAAAAATAACCTTAAAAAAGTTGTCTAAAAAAGTGTTGACAATCCAAGATGCTCTACTCTGGAATGATTGTCCATACGGATACGTCTCATACAATATGCACAAATTCCATGTTGTTCATGAAGTAAAATCTCTTTCACCTCATTCTTAGGGAAATCATTGTCAAAAGCATTTCTGATTGCTGTTGTGTCATCTTCGCTGATACTTTTCCATTCCTCGCTTTTGCTCAACTCTATAATTTTTCTGTTTATATCATTCGGCAAACCTTCTTTTTCTATATACAGCATATCAGCACTCCTCTATCAACTTCGCATCCGAAATCATTCCTGCCATTTTCTTGTACTCTGAATTATCTTTGCCCAGCACATCCTTTAATCTTTCCAATGCGGCATCAGCTTTATCAAAGTCAATATCATCAATCGCATTCTCTATCTCATCTACCAGCAGCTTCACCTTCTTTGGTCTTGATACACTCTCCTGACGATAACGCAGTACATCCTCTACTTCATATCCATAGCAATCTGGTAGATAGCTTATATCTTGTGCATCATCCAACAAAATCAGATTTGCTTCCTTTGATGCAGATATAACAATTGGAGAGTGGGTTGCAATGATAAACTGAATGCCTGCAAATGTTTTTTGCAATGCATCAATTACATTCCACTGCCACTTTGGATGAAGGTGTAAATCAATTTCATCTATGAGCACAATACCCGTAATTTGGTCTCTGCTTTCTAATTCTGGATTAAGCATACATACACGATATGCCAGGTCCATAACCATCCACAACAGAGACTGATAACCGGCACTCAACTTTGAAATTGGCATCTCTGACTTATCGTCCTTATAAATCAACTCTGTAAACTGCGGAGAGTAATAAATTGAAGGAGCCTCAGTCAGTTCATTAATTTCCTTCATAAACGAAGCCACTATATTCTTAAACATTTCATATTCGCGCACTGTTCCTTTATTTGAACGCACTACTTCCTGTTTTAGACACCACTGCTGAATAGATTTTACATCCATTGAAGAATCCAAACATCCAATGTACCCACATCGTCTATCATCCAATTTCTTCTTTAGTTCCGTTCCAAAATCTCCTCTTCTTACTCTCCATGCCCTGGCAGCACTTTGAAAACTAATCAATGGTAACGTACTATCTGAATTATTAGTAAGCTTCTTCATCCATACACATACATTCTTATCATCAATCTTAGTATGTGTAGCTGACACTTCTTCTTTAATTCTGTTCCATTCAAATTTCTGCTCTTCTGTTACATATAACTTACATCCAGCTAATGCAGGTTCGCAGTATTCAATCGTTGTTGAAGAATCACCCAGCGACTTTATCTTCATACGAACATCATCTTTTACAATATTCTTAGTACTAACACCTGCAACGTTGACAAACAAACCTCCAAGAGCCACAGCAATTCCATCAAGGACAGAAGTTTTTCCTGCTCCATTATCACCAATGAGCAGATTCACTCCTGGTTTTAAATCAATGTCCAATTTTCCAATTGCTTTATAATTCTCTATATGAATCTTTTCTAAATACATCTATCTCACCATCCTTTATCTATATCTTTGCCATCAAATCACCTTTCAATGCTTTCTTACCCTCCCTATGTTACTTCCATTCCTTGAAATTTCGCATATTTTACCTTTATTATATCATGCAAATCAATCTAAATTGTATGTTTTGTAAATTCATTTATTTACTGCATCTCTAATCAGTGCAAGTCCTCTACGTAACCTATAATATCTTCGATTATATTTCTATTCTGCACTACTTGCCCCTTTAATTGACATCATATATTTTACAATTTTTTGTTCTAATTCTTCTGATGTAAAATAATCTAATATGTATGTTCCACCCAAAACATTTAGATACTTAGTTGCTTCATAATATACATCTCTATGTTTTTTTCCTTTTATTTTATATCCAATGTCTTCAAGATATTTCAACGCAGAAAACAGTCCTACAGTAATATCATGATTACTTATGTAATTATTGGAAAATATGATCAACATTTTAGTAGCATAATCATCAATGAGATATTTAGTCAATTCAAACGGATCTTCCCTTTTTTCATCATATGTAAGCCTGCCACACCACCATAGTTTCGACAAACTGTTTGTTATCAAAGATCTTTTTTTATTTTGACCAAAGAAAAAGGGCTCTTCGGGGATAATTGTGGGTAAAAAATCCCCGAACTCCTTTATTTATGCCGATTTGGCGACTTTTGCTTTTCGGTTAGGTAGTGGAATGACTAAA
>CADABQ010000109.1 GCA_902786205.1 uncultured Lachnospiraceae bacterium
GTATGTTTGTTTAGATTACCTGTATCATTTTGTGTCTAACTATTTTTATAAAAGCATTCTGAAGAATCATTTCATACCAGAAGAAAATGGCGGTATGGTGTATAAGGATAGGATCTCCAGTAAAATAGTTGATTGTCGAACAAGATGTTGGATGGATGTGGGTTGTTGCTGGAGTTTCATTCTTATGCTACTCCTATTCTTCACCGCAATACCACTGATCATACACGTGGCATCTCTTTCAGAGTAAGCGCTCGGAAAATAGAAAAATGCAAGAATTTGCGGTGAAACATATTTTTTTTATTAAAAGAGTAGGTACTATACGGAGAAATATGTAAATTGAACTAAAATGCAAAATACAGATGCACTTTCATAAAAGTCCTACGTTTGCATTGGCGAGTTTGGAAATATTAATAAGAGCAATATGACAAAGAAGAAAAGAAAGATTTTGCCTGAAAGGGATTTGAATAGATACACGAAATACCTGAATATTTTCCTGCTTATCCTTAATATATTAGGGGCTCTTGGAAATGTGCTGATATTTAAAGATGTGTGGATGGCGCAAAGAAACGCTGTAATCCAGTCTGGCATTAATATCGCAAAAGAAAATCCCCTGTTTGAAATTCAATATTTCGAAATTGAGAAACATGTTTTCCTCTCTCTCGCTTCTGGAAAAAACTCTTCGGATTCTCTTTATTCTGACCCCTTGAAAAATTATTATGTCGCAAATAATAATATACTGAATGTGAATGCTGATGATTATTCTTCTTTTTATACGGTAATAGTTCTGTCAATTAAGCAAATTGGAGGAGGATTGGCTAAGGATGTAACTGTTGAATATGAATGTCTGTATTCCTATTGCGGTTTGGATTACTTTACTACAACGGGGGATGATGTTATGGGCCTAGAGGAATATACAGAAGACATTTTAGGGAATAAAGTAAAAAAAGAAAAGCATGTAATCAAATATGGCGACATTCCTACTGGACGAGGGCTGCTATTACCTCTATTCCTAGTAGATAATATGGAATCAAGAGAACAGGAAATACCACAAAATGACGAGAGCAATACAATCTGGGCAAGGACAACTCCTGTGGTTTTGGTTCCAAAGACTCTTTCATATAAGAATCCTTTCGATGGCAAAACTGTTAGTTTTGAAATCAGGAAAATGAATAATTCCAACATAACATATTCTATGTATGTTGAGGGGCGTGGGTAATTGTATTCCGGCGATTTCTTGTTGCCGATGCAGTCAGAGAATTTCTTGCAAAAGGCATTGTCTGAGCAACGATATTCTTTGACGTAGCTAAAATTGGCAGAAAGTTTGTCGGGAAAGCAGTTTTACGATAATTTAGTTGTTTTGTTGTATCCAGCACTTGAAGACGGGATTCTTTATGGTATAGGTGTCTATATGGATGACTTAGCCTGTCCTTCATCAGGCGCTTGATACTGCTGAAGAGCGTGCATATGGGGAGTGTAGCCAACTGTAAAGGTGACTGTCCACAGCTCAGCGTCTGCATCATTCGCTATAAGCAATCGACCGAGTACAGGTGCAAACACCTATCTATAGTGACAGCAGCTACGATTATCATTCTGGATTGCAACTGTTGTTGATTTAAAAGTGAACGGGTATGGAGCGGATTACACAATACACTCACCACGGACAGCATCCGAGATCTACTCTAACTTTTCATACAGGAAGCAGAAAATCCAAATAACAAATAATTCAGTTTTGCAGAAATTGAACTTTTTATCTGCATCTTTTTATTTTCCATTTTCAGCCAATCTCTTTTTTATCTCTGCAACCTTACAGAAATATTTACTAATTTCAAGAGGATTGCCTGATGGACTTTCATTATAGTTCCTTACCATACAGACAGTACAATAGTCTCGTTGAAGACAACCCTCGCATTCCTTGAAATCCTTACGTTTCAGACTGCGAAGATAACCCACTTTACCTGAGTGATACCAAATATCTGCCAATGAATTATCTGCTAAATTACCTAATATATATCCCTGCCAACCCGCACATGGAAAAACATTACCGTTTTGTGCCACACAGATTGACGAATTGCAGACACTACAAATATAGTCATCTGGTGTCTTCTTCCTATTATCAGATGCTTCGCTTAATAATTCACTCTTATAATTATCGTTTGTAGTAAGTTCATCGATAATTACTTGTTCCACTTCTTCTTCACTTAGGCGGTAGAGAAGATTCGAGGTTCCACCATTATACTGTCCAATTAGCGTGTAGTCATATCCAACAGAAACATTATATTGAGCGGCCCACACTTTAATCTCCTTGTAGCTG
>CADABQ010000110.1 GCA_902786205.1 uncultured Lachnospiraceae bacterium
ATTGATTCAACATGGATTCGCATTCTGTCAGGGCTTCCCCTATCGCTTCCAACAAAAATAAATGTACCTCAGAAAAATAGGTTTTGATACTCTCCGCGGCTTCTCCTTCAAATCCATCCATCATCTGCATCTGTTGGATTTTTTGCGCCATTCTCTTCAGGGCATCCGTACAGAAACGAACCTCTCTTTCTACACCGTCCCGAAATTCCAATATTGCTTGGTTATCTATGATGGTATTTTCATAATTCATATTAATATAACTCTGTCATTCCTTTCTCCTTCTTTCTGCTTTGCTAACTCATCTGCCAATTTAGCATCTGTCTGTACCATCTTCTCTATAACTTATAAAGTTATCGTACGCCTCATTTATCTTTTGTTTGCATATTTTATTCCATTCAGTAACGTATTCATCTTTTTTTTCTTGTTCGTTTGGTTCCATTTCACCACCAAAACCTATCCATTCTTCAATAATCCCTTCACTATCTGATACTGCAATTTCATTCAGACAAAATGTATAACTGAATTTTGAACACTCAAAACAATGCACTCCAAATTTTAATGCTCCACCGCATGGATATGTACTTCTATTTTCATCCGCATCACAAAAACCTTCAATTATTAAATGCTTCATTTTCATTTATATTTACCTTTCTTTAATACTTATGATCTGTTAATATTTCAATAATATTAATTTCATCAGCATCACCATATTCATATATAATGCTTCCGACTAATTATCTGTATTAAATTTTTCTTTTAATAATTCTACTTCTCCTTCTTCAATCCAAAATGTTACCTTCTGCTTACTCAATCTACTCCTCCTTTACGGATGGAGCATTTTCGATAGAAAAACTGCATTAAACTCAAGATTTCTGACTTGATGATTTCTTGAGTCAGCTGAATACTTTTTCTATGTAAGATACAAAAAGTCAGACTTTTGGCACAATATTTGAAAGAAGTAGAACGATATCAGCAGTCTGGAAAAGAATTTGAAATTATCATAACAAAAACTCATTGTCTCCATAGCACCAATTTCCATGAAAACAATGCATTCTATATTTTTGAAGCAACAATATTCAGTTATAACATTTAATATTCACAGATAAAGATATAATTAAACACTTTACATTATCTCAGACCAAAATGGTATTGGATTGATATTCTTAAATTCTATCTTTCCCTGCTCTTTCCCACCAAATTCGACTTTAAAATAATCTTCTAGATTTTGACCATAATAAACGATGTCTATATCGTGTATAGAAATTATTGGAGGATTATCCTCTGGAATCATAGGTATATATCTATGTCCATAAACAGGAATCAACTTGGGTGCACTTTTCAATCGTTCTCTTACAATTAGTGCAATATCTATTTCATTCTCTGGTTCTTCCCCCCAATCATCGCACCAATAGACCTCCTCTGCTAATTCGTCAACATCTTCAGTTGGTCTATTTATAATTTTCTTGATAAACATGACATTGTCTTGGTCAAGATTTCTCCAGTTAAAAAATCCCTTGGATATTGGTAAAGCCATCATTAAAAATTCTTTTAGGCTCTTCGGAAATTTTATTTTATATATATCTTCAATTTTTGCTATTTCTTCAACCGTGAGCCCTGTTTCAAATTCAACACCTTGCCATTTCAACAGCTTTATACTTTCTTCATAAATCAACCTTATTACCTCCATCATTCAATTTGTGTAAATGTATAATAATGGTCATTTGTGTACCAAACGGAATTATCATCACCTATTACGATTCTTTCTGCACCTCTGTTCTGCCCTTTAACATAGGGATTAATGTCATACTCTCGATAATTAACTCCTTCTGGTAATTTCTGTGCCCCTTCTTCCAATGGCATATTTTTATACGTTCTTCCACCTTTATAGCCTTTTGGTGGAGCACCATTATTAGACTTTACTTGTTTCGCTATATCTTTTGCTTTATCTGGAATAATAGTTGTACCACTACCACCTCTACTCCACCGTACATCCTTACCAATCAGCTTCTCTGCTTCCTCTAAAGATACTTTCCCCACTCCTGCAATCTCTACTTGTGGTCCTGCCCCTGTTTTTCTTATAAACAGCCTTTTAATATCTGCATCTTCTTCCAGCATAGTTCGGATTTCTTGGATAAGCTGTTCCATTTCTTTTTTGGCATCTTCACACATAGCAATGCCTTTTCCTGCCTTTTTAAACAGTTGCTTTTCCGATAACAGGCTCATTTTTTCTGCTATATCCGCATTCTTTCCTGCTGTCCTTACCATGGAACC
>CADABQ010000111.1 GCA_902786205.1 uncultured Lachnospiraceae bacterium
ATACTTTATACTCTTTTTTATCTGTTCTCAAAATGGAAGAAAAATAACAATTGGGAACTACAAATATCTGTTTAATCAGCAGACACTAGGTAGTTTTGAGTAGCACTGCGTAAGTAACACGTATGCAACAATAAAATCTACAAACCCTGTATTTCTGGGCTTTTCAAGCTCTGCAAACGTTAGTTTTGGTTCTCAAAGAGATAGGAATTTCACAATTCAGCATGCCTTATGGCATTTCAAAAAAAGTATATTACACCTCAGAATTTTGGTTCTGGGGTGTTTTTTTATGTAAACTGTGGTATTATTATAATATAAAAAAGAGATTATTTGATTGGAGTGATTTAAATGAAAGATTATGCGGTTCTAACTAATGAAGGAAAGTATACAATTTTTGAATTTTATAACCAAAGAGTTCGTTTTATCACTTCTGATAAATTGGAGAGATATACGAAAGTAGTTGAGTGGGATAATGGATATCTGGTTGTGATGGCAAAGTATAAAGAAATGCCAGAAGTTGAAGAATATATAGATTTAATTCCAATACTTAATATGTTATATTATGATACTGAAACGTTTTTAAAACCAATCAGGGAGGTTAAGATATATGATGCAGCTTAGTGTAAAAGATATAGCAGATAATGCAAATATGATTATCAATGGATATGCCTATACAAAAGAGGGCGATTATATAAGAGTGCTTAATCTTAACTGCTTAAATAATGCAGCGGTTATTTATAAAGATGAAATAGTAGAAACGAATATGGATGATATTGAAATTCAGATTGTGTTAGATTATTACAATAAAAATAAAGAATTTATGGAGGAAGCAGATGCCGAAGTATTATGAATTTAAGGTGTGTGGTTATTATTTATATTATACTGCAAGCTGTGTTATAGAGGCTATGCATGTCCATGCGAGTGACAGAAAATTAACAGAGGCAGGTTCAGCAAAATTCTTTGTAAAAAGTGATGGAGATACGACTATTGAGAAACAAGGTCAATTAAATGAGCGAGAAGTAAGAGAAATTAGAAAATTTATTAAAAAGAATTATAAAGAAATGTATTTAAAATGGCAACAGTTGGCGAATACTGGATATTATGGAGAGTAAATTTGATGCGTAGTTCTGGAAACGTGTAGGTAGTCCTTGACATACAATACATATGCAACACTGCCACATACTATAATGGCTCAGTTGTCAAGACAAAAATCAAAGATTTTTATAATGAACTGATATCCATGGTTTTAGGAGGATAGAATCCTCCCAGTGACAAAATCCAATTAGGCTACTTCTTTTGCAGCTTCATAAAGCATTGCTGGATAATACAACGATGCTGGAGGAACATTACCGATTGCAGAATGGCAACGCTCAAAGTTGTACTTATGAATATAAGTAGCGATAGCCTGACGTGCCTCTTTGATATTTTTCCATTCGGTAAGATATGCTTCTTCGTACTTGAAGGTACGGAACCAGCGTTCAATCATGATGTTGTCAGCCCAACGGCTTTTTCCATCCATGCTTTGCTTGATATGATGCTCCTTTAGAAAATCCTTGTATTTTTGGCTTGTAAATTGACTTCCTTGGTCTGAATTTAAAATTTCTGGTTTGGCTATTTTGAATGCTTTTTCACACGCTTCTATGCATGCACGTGTGTCTAAAGTATCATCTAGCTCCCAACCTACAATACAACGAGTATGCCAATCTATGATAGCTGTTAAATACAAGTGACCATGTTTCATTGGAATATATGTAATGTCGATAGACCATGCTTGGTTTGCACGCTCTATGACGGCATTTCTAAGTAAGTATGGAACCACCTGCGCCTGTTTTAGACGTTTTGATAAATTAGGCTTTGGGTATATTGGATTGATATCCATTTCATCCATAAATTTACGCGCCTTGCGTCTACCGACTTTGTAACCACGCTGTTTTAGTTGCGATGACATTTGTCTTGCACCCCACGTTGGGTTGTCTGTATGAAGACGATCAATAATACGCTTGCATTCAAGTTCTTCATCAGAAATCGGTGTTCCATTGTAATAAATGCTTGTCCTGTTGATGCTTACAAGATCTGCAACAACAGAAATCGGAAGCTTGCTTCCCTTAGTCTTCGAATGGCTTTTTACTAAATTTACTCTCGTAGTCAGGTCCAAGCAATTCTTCAGATTTTTTTTTGAGCCAATCCACCTGCATGGTGAGTTGACCTACTTTTTTCGCA
>CADABQ010000112.1 GCA_902786205.1 uncultured Lachnospiraceae bacterium
CAGGTCCAAGCAATTCTTCAGATTTTTTTTTGAGCCAATCCACCTGCATGGTGAGTTGACCTACTTTTTTCGCATATGCAGCTTTTTCCTTGCGTTCTGCGGCAAGTTTTTCTTTGACATTTTCCTCTCGTTTGTCATCAAAAACAAGAGCAGCATTGTCTAGAAACTCCTTTTTCCAGTTACGCAGCAAATTAGGCTGAATATCATTTTCTGTTGCAATTGTATTTATATCTTTCTCACCTTTAAGAACTTCCAACACAAGTTTTGACTTAAATTGAGCAGTAAAATTTCTTCTTGTACGAGACATATTTTTTCCTTCTTTCGTTTTGATATTATGAGTATATCAAATTCATTAAGAAATGTCTCTGAAAGTGTCTTAAATTATGATACCATTATATACAAAACCCCTATTTCCGGGCTTTTCAGGATATCAAATCGTTAACAAAGAGATAATAAAAAGCGAATTTATAAAATTAAAGAATATAAAGAAAATCCCGCAAACGTTTGTTTGTGGGATTTTTTAGAAAAAATCTTACAAAAATAGTGAACTATTAAGTGGTAATAAATTTATCGAAAAGGAGAGTACGTATAGAAAAAAAGGGAAAGAAATAAAAGAACAAAAAGAAAAGCTATAAAACAAAAAAAGTCTATTGTTGATTTTATTATGTCACAAAAAGAATTTATTATGGTTATTTTGGGAGTATGCACGGTAGTTTATCCTTTAATAAACAATTTTTATAAGAAAGCGTATCAAATAAGCTGTGAAAAGTTTTATGGTTTGCCTGGTAAATATTTTGATTCCAATATAGATACTAGGCTTTGGTATGTAGGAGGCATCTTAGTACTTTTACTAATATATTTGATGCCTGTGTTCCTGAAAAAGTTTTATGAGAAAAGAAAGAAAATTGAGAAAAGAAAGAAAATTGAGAAAAGATATTTTGTAAAAACTGAAACTATTTTTTGGTGTATAATTATTGGTTTGGCAATAGGCTTATTTAATGTATACAATCTATTGGAAATTATGAAGCAAACACATAAGACAAATAATTTTTTTAGGACGATTAATTATTGGTTGAATAGCAATGCAGGTTTTACAGTAGATAGCGTTATTGGTCTTGGGTTATTTTCGGCTTTTGGGATTACTTATATAGATAAATTACAAGCAATTATTAAAAGGAAGTGGTTTGAAAATTTGATTTGTATTATAGTATCAGTTTCGTTTGTAATGAGCTTACTACTAATGTTTTATGGAACAATGTTTAAACTTAGTATTTCAATAGAAGACAAGACGAAATACGAGTTTGTAACATATGAAAGGGAATACGTTGTTTTGTCTATGTATAAGGAGAAGCTTTTAATCATACCATATGAAATTAATGAAAAGGGACAATACATATTTAAAACAAATCAATATTTGTTTGGTGAACCGTATAAGGGAACTTATCAATATAGAGATATAAAATATAGTCCAAAGATAGCTACGAGTACAGAAAAATAAGTTAACATTATTAATAATGCTTATAGGAAAAAGGTTTTTTTATAGATGAGTTATCGGAGGTAGAATTGCTTGAAAATAGGCACTTAGGTTGGAATTAATTATTATATGGTATATAATAATACTAAAGGAGTTAGAAATGTGATAAGGAGGATGATTGTATGAGCGTTACAGTAAAGAAGTTGCAAAAATATTCAGTAAAAGTGATTTCTTCTGCCGATCAAGGTCAATATATTTCTTGTTCGGATAAAGAAATGGATAAGAGAGCTATAGAGGCGGTTAGAGCAGCAGTAGCAAAGGCTGAATTTTGTAAAAAACCGGTAGCTAAATATGATTCAAAAACTCATAACGCTTATGTGAAATATGCAAATGGAGAGGAGAAAAATGTCGAATAGAAAGCCAATGGTTTTGGTTCTTGCAGGACCAAATGGTTCGGGTAAAAGTACAATTACCCAGTATTTTGAAAAGGTGGGAGTATACACAAATGCCGATGATATTGTGATGGCAACAGGGATGAGTAATGAAGATGCGGCATTATTAGTGGATAGGAGACGATATAAGTCAATTGAGTTAAAAGAGGATTTTACATTTGAAACTGTGTTATCGTCTAACTATAAATTAGAAAGTAACCGATAAATAACCGACCGTTCCACAAAACCGAAGATCTGTGAGATAATCAACTTACAAGAAGAACAATACTTAAGATCAAATGTTAGAGTTG
>CADABQ010000113.1 GCA_902786205.1 uncultured Lachnospiraceae bacterium
TGGCTTTGTGCCAGAATACTGGGTCGAACATGAAAGTTAAATTTCTTATTTTTTTACTGCTATGCATTATGTTATTGAATGCATGTAGTAAAGTTAAAACGAGCAATTCAAAAACACCGGATACTGTTCCTGAAACAGCATCTTTTTATGAATATCATAATCTCGTTCTGGCCGATGAGTATATGAACAGAAAAGAATACTTGTATAGTTATGTATCGCCTGAATGTTATAACGAAGAATATATTGCCATTTATGTTAGTGCTGAAAAAGATTTGCCAGATTCAAATGAAGAGTATATCAATTTCTATGACTATAATGGTGAATTAAAGCAACAGACAGACCTGCTAAGTTTTGAGACCGGAAGAGTTTATTCTGATTGTTGCATTGGTAATTCAAAACTTGGAATGAATGCCTTATTGGTTGATAAAGAAAACTCAATCGCTGCCATTTATAGTGTTGATAATGAAACTCTGAGTTGGAATAAACAGTTTGATATTTCGCTTAAGAGTTTTAGAAATGACATCCAACCATATAATCTTTTTGAAATAGAAGATGGTTATATTCTTATTTATGATTGGATTGATGGCAGTGTAGTAAAATCGGATATAACAAAAATAGATCATTCCGGTAAAGTTATTTGGGATACTGTACCTGACAAAGGCACTCCTGGAAGTGCAAATATATGGAATGATAGTCTTGTGTACGTAAGCAGTACTGATCAATTTTTTAAGGTTGATTTGAAAACAGGAAAAGAAGAAATAATTAAATCAAATGATGTTCTGAAAACCTATCAATATGGCGCACAAGTGTGTCTTGATGGAAAAATACTTAAAAATGACGGACATGATATAAAGCAGTATACCTTGGAAGATAATACAGAATCAGTGGTTTTGGATTTCAACTATTCTGATTGTAATATGTATTATCTTTCTTGCGGGAATTTTCAATATGCTGACAATAAGAGGGCAGTGTTTAAAGATTTAAGAAGTTCGCGTAATGAGACTCCAGGTAGATGCAAACTGACAATACTTGAGAAAACCGACAAGAATCCTTATGCAGGCAAAAAGGTTCTTGAAATTGCTCCTATCTGGGGTATTAATACATTGATGGGAGAAACCCAGCAAGAATTCAACAGAAATAGCAAGGATTATTTTGCTTATATTTCAACCAGATATGACTGTGCATTTTTTAGCCTCCCCGAGTATTACCAGGCAGAGGCAACACTAGCCGATACGGTTAACCTTATCACGGATCAATTAGCCGTTGATATCCGCAATGGTAACGGCCCGGATATTATTATCGGTCTAGGTGATTCTACTCAGTTGGATACACAGGATTTTCTTGTAAATCTGTATCCTTACATAGATGGCAAGAATGGTCTAAATAAAGCGGACTATTTTGAAAACGCTTTTGAAGCATTTGCTGCAAATGGTCAATTGTATCAGATTCCGTTAACGATGAATGTGTTGGGAATAATGACCGACAAAGAAAACGTAGCTTATGGGAAAAATGGTTTTACTTTTGATGAATATAGCAGATTCGTAAAAGAAACGTGCAACGGTATTGATCCTATCAGTCTGGGAAATGACAGACAAGACTATTTCTATTTCCTTTTCTGCTCAATGCATGATCAATTCATCTCAGAAAAGAAAGTAAAGGTTGACAGTGCCGAGTTCCGATCTCTGATTGAGTATTCAAAGAATAACATTCCTGAGAATCAATATTCAAATGAAACTGAGGTAAATGGCGCTCAATGGGTTGTGCTTGGTGATGCATATTTTGATTTGGTCGATCAACCCTGTTTTGATCCGTCTAATGATATATATGGTGCACCTTCTTTTGACGGTCGTGGACCGATGATAACGAATTTCAACACAATAGCCGTAACTGCATGTTCATCTGACTTGAATGTGTCATGGGAGTTTGTAAAGGCTGCTTTATGTTATGAGGCTCAGAAGGCACTAAAAAATGAGAATCCGATAAATCGAGTTGCTTTTAATGAATATGCTCAGACAGCTTTAAAAGAGGCAAACATCACTTTGAAAGAACGACACATAAGCAGAGTCTTAGATGAATCCGATATCGAGAGATATGTCCATATGCTTGAAAAGGCCGACTGTGTTGCTGCATATGACACTCAAGTTTATAAGGTCATGAAGAACTACAGCCTTATTATGCTGATAAGAAAGGCATAGACGAGACGATCAAGATAATCAGTGACAGATGTCAGAAGGTTCTTGACGAGCGTTAGACAGATCAATAATCAAAATCCTGAAAGCCTTCCCGTGGTACAATACTTCGGTGAAGGCTTTTTGTTTTCGAAATCGATTTAAGAACTATTTAAGAGTTCCTTAAAGGCATTTAAGGGTTAAAAGAATATCCTTTGTGCTATAAGGAGGTCGAAAGACATGAAAAACATTATTGAAACTAAGAAACTTTGCAAGACATTTTCAAACGGCGGCATTCAGCAGCACGTTCTTAAGAATATAGATCTTGAGATCTATGAAGGTGATTTTACGATCATCATGGGCGCATCCGGTGCCGGCAAGTCCACACTTCTTTATTCACAGGTGTATCTCGTTGATTCGATGAGCGTTTTAGATAACATCATGGCAGCAGGCCTTCTCGTTTATAAGGATAAGAGAGTCCTCGCCAAGAAGGCCGGTGAACTTCTTAAGGCAGTTAATATCGATGAGACTCTCTGGGGCAAGTTCCCCACACAGATCTCAGGCGGTGAGGCTCAGAGAGTCGGCATCGCAAGAGCATTGATCAATGATCCGAAGCTTGTTTTCGCTGACGAGCCTACAGGAGCTTTGAATTCACAGACGGGTAAGGCCGTTCTTGATACACTCACCAAGTTCAATGAGAAGGGCCAGTCGATCGTAATGGTCACACACGATATC
>CADABQ010000114.1 GCA_902786205.1 uncultured Lachnospiraceae bacterium
GAGTCAGAACTGCTTTCAGAACTTTCTTTTGCTTTCAACTGCGTTTGTAACTGTTCCAGTTCTTCTGTAGAAAGACTGTCAATAAACTCCTGTAGTTCTTTGTCTGTCAGTGCCATAAACTTTCACTCCTTTAATAAAAATAAATATTTTCTTATTCTTACTAAAGTGTAGTTTTTCAGGACGTGAAAAAAGGCTCTCCAGAAGTTCTGAAAAGCCTTTGCGTATGGCATTTAATTTTTATAATGTATGTGTAATTTGTGAAATGTATATTTATACTGTTAGGTTAAGAAACACATAATTCTGAAAAGGGAGATAATGAATTAGGTTTATGGCTTGAAACAGATGATGCAAAAAATAATTGTGGAAAGGTATGCCGATTGAGCAGGTGCAGAAGATTCTTGGGCATGAGCAGATTGATACAACTCTCAGATATTATGCTATGGTTAATCAAAACAATGTGAAATTGTCTCATAGAAAGTATATATCATAAAGGTGTGCGTAATGACAATGTATTGACGCGTGGTGAAAGAAGTATTATAATGTAGAAAAAGTGAGGAGGTATGTTTTATGGATACAAATTTGAATGTTGCTATTGCACCAAAGGATTCAACGTTTCAAGTAAGAATAAATTCAGAAATCAAAAGAGCGGTTGAGGATATTTATGCAAAATCTGGAATGACATTGACGGATGCATTTAATACCTTTATACAGCAATCTCTAAATGTTGAAGGTCTTCCGTTTATTGTTACCAAGAATAGCAAAGAAGCGTTGAGGGAACAGGCGGTTGCTATGCTGATGCTTGATTTGAAGCGAGCAGAGGAGCGAGCTAAAATTGAAGGTTGGATTGATGCAGATGATTTGGAACGGGAATTGGGGGTAATTGATTGAAAAAGATAAAATATACTCCTGATGCAGCGGATAAACTACGTTCATTAAAATCGGCAATATCACAAAAATATGGCGAGGATAAAGCAAAGAAAATTATCAAAAGCATAACAGATACGATAAGAGGGCTTTGTGATTATGAAGAAAAGGGTCCTGAGGTATCGAAAATGTTTGATGTGGTGTCAGATTATCGGTACATATTTGTGTCTAGAAATTATGTGTTTTATAGGATAGAAGATAAATACATTCGAATAATCAATCTTTATCATGAAAAAGAGGATTTTATGTGGCAGTTGTTTGGAATTGATACTACACCTCAAGATACGATAGATTATTGGGATGAATAGAACAGAAGATTTGAATTTCACGAAGCAAATGGAGAAAATATGAAGATAGTAATTATACATGGTCAAAGTCATAAAGGCTCAACATATCATATAGCTCATATGTTGGCAGAGAAAATAAGTAGCGATATAAAAGAATTTTTTCTTCCAAAAGATTTTGGAGAATTTTGTGTAGGCTGTACAAAGTGTTTCACTGAATCCGAGACAAAATGTCCGCATTATGAAAAACTAAAGCCTCTTACTGATGCAATGGATGAAGCAAATGTTATTATCTTAGCCAGTCCGGTTTATGTATTTCATGCGACTGGAGCGATGAAAGCTTTTTTAGACCATTACGGATACAGATGGATGGTGCATAGTCCAGAAGAATCTATGTTTAAGAAACAAGGAGTATGCATATCCACAGCTGCAGGTGCAGGCATGAAATCGACTAATAAAGTTATGATGGATAGTCTGTTTTTCTGGGGAGTGGCTAAAAGATATAAATATGGAGTAGGTGTTGCGGCGGTCGATTGGAACGGCGTAAGCGAAAAGAAAAAGAGAGTAATTGACAAAACAACATCAAGTATTGCGAAGAAAATTATACATAATTCGGGAAATGTTAAACCAGGGATAAAAACCAAGGGAATGTTTTGGATTATGCATATAATGCAGAAGAATGGTTTTAATCCTCGGGATGTTGAACATTGGAAATCAAAGGGATGGACAGAGAAAAAGAGACCTTGGAAATAGAATTTGAATTTGTAGAGCTTGTAAGTTTTTATTTACAAAAACTTCCCACATGGATTTTCCCGCAGCCCCGCCTGCCGCCTGGATTCTCCGGAGATGGATAGCGGAACATTTCGCACAAATTGCGTAGATTTGTCAGGTATCGCATTTCGGCT
>CADABQ010000115.1 GCA_902786205.1 uncultured Lachnospiraceae bacterium
TGGCATTAATCGTGGTCAGCTTAAATACTTTGGTGCTGGATTGACAGATACAGAGAAGAATACAGCAGTATCGCAGATGGAAGGACTTCTTAACACATTGAATGACGCAAAAGAATATGGTTCTTTGCTTAATGTGGAAGATTATGATTGGGAGCTGTTAGAGAAATTTGTAGAGAATACAGATACAGAAAGCCAGATTTCTTTTGATACATTTGGATTGGACGAGACAGCAGAGCAGTTGAAACAATTGATTAAAATTGGCAAAGTTATGGCACAGAAGTATGAGATAGTTGCTACGAATCCACCATATGCTGGAACAAGTAATCTGAGTGCAAAAGTGAATAATTTTGTGAAGAAGAACTATCCGGATAGTAAGGCGGATTTGTTTGCTGTGTTTATTGAACGATGTGGTGAAATACTTAAGAAGAACGGGTTTCAGGCAATGATTACACAGCACGCATGGATGTTTTTGACTAGTTTTGAAAAACTGCGTGAAAAAATGCAAAATGTTGATATGGTAAACATGGCACATCTTGGTGCAAGAGCTTTTGAAGAAATAGGTGGTGAAGTAGTTCAAACTACTAGTTTTGTCATAAGAAAAAGTTTGATATATAACTACAATGAGGTTTATTGTAGATTAGTAGAGCAGAATTCGCAACAAGCAAAAGAATTATGTTTTTTACAGGGAAAAACACGTTATGTTACGACACAAAGCAAATTTGAAAAAATTCCAGGGTTGCCTATTGCTTATTGGGTAAGTGATGAATTTGTAAAAGCCTTTGAAAATGCAAAATTAGGAGAAATTGCGTATCCAAAAACTGGATTTACAACAGGTAATAATGATGAATTCCTTCGATGCTGGTTTGAAGTTGAAAAAAATAAATTGCAAACGAAATGGTTTTACTTAAATAAGGGTGGCACTTATCGAAAATGGTATGGAAATAATGAATATGTTGTGGATTGGGAAAACAATGGAATGCGAATAAAAAATAGTAAAGGTTCCACAATAAGAAATCCAGAGTTTTATTTTAAGGAAGGTGTTACATGGTCAAAAATAGCTTCGTACAAATTGTCGGGTAGATATTCCCCTGCTACACATATTTTTGATGCAGTAGGACTTACATGTTTTTCTGATGAGAATATAGATTTATATTTCATACTTGGATTGTTTTGTAGTGAAGTGGCATCACATTTTTTAGAGGTATTAAATCCTACATTAAGTATGACTACAGGCGCTATTGCGAATTTGCCAGTATGTTATGCAAAAGATAAAATAGAAATTATTCATAATTTGGTAAATGATAATATTAACAATAGTAAAGTTGACTGGGATTCATTTGAAACCTCTTGGGATTTCAAACGGCATCCATTAATAACTGTTATCTCGCAGAATAGAGCATTGTTTGATGACACAACAGATATTGATTTAGCAGAATGTTACACCGGCTGGGAGAATGAATGCAACGAGCGTTTCGACCAGCTCAAAGCAAATGAGGAAGAATTGAATCGTATTTTTATTGATATTTATGGCTTGCAGGATGAATTAACACCAGAGGTAGAAGATAAAGATGTCACAGTGCGTAAAGCAGATTTACAGCGTGATATTAAGAGCTTAGTTTCTTATGCTGTTGGTTGTATGTTTGGACGATATTCATTGGATGAGGAAGGTCTTGTTTTGGCAGGACAGCCATTTGAATCACATTTCTTTGAAGCGTCAGCTCCGGTATGTGGAACTGGATTTGCAGGAGCACAGGGAGCATCTGTTCAGACAGGCGAATTTTATTATAAGACAGATGATGGTGTGAAAAAATGTACTTATAATCCAGATAAAGATAATATTATTCCGATTTGTGATGAAGAATATTTCTCGGATGATATTGTTTCAAGATTCTGTGAATGGGTGAAAATTGTATATGGTGAGAAATCATTGGAAACAAACCTTGATTTTATTGCAAAAGCTCTTGGCAACAAAGGTAACACAAGCAGAGAAGTAATTAGAAATTATTTCTTAAATGATTTCTTCAAGGATCATTGTAATACTTATTCTGTTACAGGATCT
>CADABQ010000116.1 GCA_902786205.1 uncultured Lachnospiraceae bacterium
ATTTTCACCGCAGATAATATTGATATTATCAGACCAATTTATTTCAGCATTTTCAAAAGCCATAAAATTATTTAATGTTAATTTTTTGATTTTCATTTTCAATTCACCTCATTCTTTCACTCTATATCTTTGCCAACAAATCTACTTTTAATGCCTTCTTACCTTCCTGCGCTACTTCCACACCTTGGAACTTCGCATAATTTACCTTTACACCATCATCCAAGTCAATCTCAATTCTCTGATTGGCTACATGAGCAATGGCTTCATCATATATCTTCATCTCTGCAAGCTGCTTAGTGTACTTTGTTACCGCCTTTGTGGCTTTTGATTTCTCTGATGCTGATGTTGCATTGTCAATCGTATACTGTGCACTCTGCATTGCAGTTTCTACATACTTCTGTGCCTTATGGAGATAATCTGTTCTAACTCTGCCGACTGTATCAGCATCATATCGGTGCATGTAAATAAGTGCTTTAAATCCATTCTGCTTGCCACTATCAAACAGCCAGTAAATAGGACGCTTACCAGATCCTGTAACAGAATAAGTATTACAATGATCCTTGAAGAAATCATTTAAGAAATAATTTCTAATTACTTCTCTGCTTGTGTTACCTTTGTTGCCAAGCACCCATTCGCAAAATCTTGTAACAATATCATCCGAGAAATATTCTTCATCACAAATAGGAATGATATTATCCCTGTCTGGAGCAAATGTTGAATAAACACTCTCATCCCATTCACCACCGGCATAAACTAAGCCCTCTTTATTCAAAGAATATCGTCCAAACATACAACCGACAGCATAAGAAATCAAGCTCTTAATTTCTCGCTGTAAATCGGCTTTGCGAACTGTGATATCTTTATCATCTTCCTCTGGTGTCAATTCATCCTGCAAGCCATAAATATTAATAATAATACGATTCAATTCTTCCTCATTTGCTTTGAGTTGATTGAAACGCTCGTTGCATTCATTCTCCCAGCAGGTGTAACATTCTGCTAAATCAATATCTGTTGTATTATCAAAAACTGTTCTATTCTGCGAAATAACAGATATTAATGGATGACGTTTAAAATCCCATGATGTTTCAAATGAATCCCATTCACTTTTTGATAAATTAACACATTTCATAACCAATTTTCTTAATAAAACTTTATCCTGTTCAGATGGTTCTATATATGGAATCCTTTTTAGATCACCAACTTGTGTCGTAGTAGTTGGATTCAATGCTGCTACATATACTGGTGTAATTTTTGAATTAAATATACCAATCAACAATTGTAAGTTCTCTAAAGAAGAAAAAGCACAAGAGCCTTTTACATCAAACATAAATCCACCTTTGCAATATCTGCCTGCAAAAGAATTTCCAGAAATATCAGACCATGTAATACATGGTTTTAAATAAACATGCGTCATTGTAGTTTTTGCTCTATTAAATTCTGATGAACGCGACCAATTAACTACATAATCTTGATTTCCATACCATTTTCGCATTCCCCCACCCTTGTGATATGGTATCCATTTTGTTTTTTGCAAATCAATATTATTTATATCCATTTCATCAAATGCTATTGATTCTATGTTTAATTCATTCCATACTTTTAAATACACCTCATTGTTACCAGTAGTCATTCCTGATACAATTTCAGCAAGATTCTCAAGTTTTTCGCTTTTGAAATTATCTAATGTTTTTTCGCTAATCCAATACGCATATGGTTTAGCAGGAATCAATTCAAAATCTGATTTTTTACTTAATATTCGATTTTGCCCATTCAAATATACTTGTTCTTTTTTCTTACAATTGTCTATGTTAACAAGTCTATCACAAATCGTAACACTATCCAAAATCCTTGATTTTCTCATCACAAATGCCACTGTCTGCACAACTTCTCCGCTTAACTCTTCGAAAGCATGTGCTCCAAGATGCAATATACTACAAAAATCAATATTTGAAAGATTCTCTCGGAGTTTTTCAAAACTAGATAAAAACATCCAAGATTGTTGTGTAATTAGTGCAGCATATGAATTCTTTTTGGTAATTTTTAAAGATTTTTCTATAAATACAGAAAACAAATCACCTTTACTGGCAAAAAAATATTCTTTTAAATAATTACTCAATTTAACACTCATTCCACTACTTGCCATATATGGTGGATTAGTAGCAACAACCTCATACTTCTGTGCCATCACCTTGCCAATTTTAATCAATTGTTTCAACTGCTCTGCAGTCTCATCCAATCCAAACGTATCAAAAGATATCTGACTTTCCGTATCAGTATTCTCTACAAATTTCTCTAACAGCTCCCAATCATAGCTTTCCACATTAAGCAAAGAACCATATTCCTTTGCGTCATTTAATGTGTTAAGAAGTCCTTCCATCTGCGATACTGCTGTATTCTTCTCTGTATCTGTCAATCCAGCACCAAAGTATTTAAGCTGACCACGATTAATGCCA
>CADABQ010000117.1 GCA_902786205.1 uncultured Lachnospiraceae bacterium
AATGTTAAGAAATGGAGCAAATTCGTTACTGCCATCGTTTAGAGCACTGTCCACATTGTTGGAAATGGCGATAAATCGCACATTTTTCTTTCGAAACAGCACTTCCGTATAAAAGCCGACTTCAAGATAATTACGCCCGATACGGCTCATATCCTTTACGATAACACATCCTACAATGCCATCTTCAATATCCGCAAGCATACGTTTCCAATCCGGTCTGTCAAAATTTGTTCCCGACCATCCGTCATCCGTATAGTGACGCAGGTTGATAAATCTCTGCTCGGTTGCAAATTTCTCCAGCATTTTCTTCTGGTTTACGATACTGTTGCTGTCACCGCTTTGCTCATCATCACGGGATAATCTCTCGTAGAGTGCAGTGATTTTGTTAAGTTCCGGTGTTTTGTTTTCATAAGATTCTCCTTTCAAAACAAACAACCAGCTTATCTGTGGTTTTATTCTACCACGAATAAGCCGGTTTGTGTAAAAATAATTATTGTCTCACTAATAGGAGAAATCCGATAGAAAATCGGAACTGTTTTTGTAATTATTATGAAATTTTAATTCCCCCGAATTCGGGGGAATTGAAATCAGTAAAGCATCACTACTTCAACACTTTCGAATTCTGTTCTTCCAAAATGGACATTTGATGTATGGCAATTTTGTTCAGTTTTATCAGACGATCTTTCTGACTTAATCCATCTTCAATTAAAACAGCGTTGATATTTTCCATATTAGATAAACATATCAATTCATTAATGCTGGCATAATCCCTGATATTTCCTCTTTTGTCAGGATGATTTTCACGCCACTGTTTAGCTGTCATACCAAACAATGCCATATTTAATACATCCGCTTCGGATGCATAAATGACTGATGTTTGCTGTGGTGTAAGCTCTGCCGGAATAAGATTTGTTTTTATGGCATCCGTATGTATACGGTAATTGATTTTTGCAAGCTCCCTTTTGGCACTCCAGCCAAGCAATGCCTGTTCTTCCTTTTTTAACCGTTCAAATTCTTTTATCAGATAAAGTTTGAACTGCGGAGATACCCAGCTCGCAAATTCAAAAGCAATATCTTTATAAGCGTATGTTCCACCATACCTTCCAGCTTTGGCTATGATACCTTTGGAATTAGTTCTGGTTACCCATTGCTTAACCGACATGATAAAACGATTAAGTCCAGCTTCATGCATTATTTCGTCGTATGCATTAATATCAAAATCTTCATTATACATTTCTTCCCAGATACCCAGAAATTCTATTGTATTTTTGTTACGGAGCCATTTCTCAATCAATGCAGGTCCATTATCAATTTTCCGCACCATATCTGTTAAGGAAATGTAATCATCTTCTTCAATCTGTAATACCTGTATTTCTGTACCATCAACATTGATTTTTCCCATAAATCAACAGTCCTTTCTTTATTCTTTATCCTTCGCCCGGCTCTTATACACATTATACCGGTTCTTGCATTTGCCACTGCAAAATACGCTGTTGGGTCTGCAGGCAACAAAGGCATTTCCACAGAAGCGAATGGAAGTCCCAGACAATGGTAGGACGCTCCAGTAGCTCTATGTGATAGGTTGGTGCAATACCGCCAAATGCCGCCATGCCCTGACGGTAAAGCTGTTTCTGCATATCATCCAGCATGTCAAAGTCCTGATAGTAGAGAAAGCTTGACATAAAGGTAAATGTCCAGTCCTTGAACAGTGTTACAAGCCAGTCATATCGTTCTGCATATTCCTTCTGAAAACTCATCATTACTGCCTGCGGTTTGTTTTTCATGGTCATAATCAGTGCCATCATCTGCACATCGTCCGTTCTCCATGAAGATTCCATTCCTTTTTTCACAAAATCAATCTTATCAAAGGGAAAGAAGTAAGAAAGATATTTTTCCGTGGTCATGCTTTCCTCTTTGATAAAATGATTTTTCGGCAAATATACCGCATGATAAGTAATGAAGTCCGGCGTGGTAGGAAGGGCGGTCATAAAGCCAAGCAGTCCGTAACCGGTAACAAAATCCATAATGGCATTCTGCAAACATTCCTGTGTATTATTTTTGTCCATGCACATCAGTCCAAGATTTACCGCCTTTAATACCATCTGCTCCGAATCCTTTAGCGGATTATAAAGAGACACTTTCGCATCCGGTGAAGGTGTGATGTACAACGTACCTTCTTTATCTTCCTTCCATTCGTATTTATCATATCGTGCCCAGTTGGAGCTGGTTTTCTGGAATAGGTTACTCATAAAAGCCTCCAATCTGTCTGTTCTAAATGTAATCTGTATCATTAGAAAATATATTACTATCATACCAAGCATATCCTACAAGGTCAAATGGTATTTGTGATTTCTTTCGTTTTCTTATTCTTTTTATCCGTAATCAGTGTCCGATAGGTATCATAAAAAATCTGCTCCGCCTTCGTCAGGGAAATTTGATTATCTACTCTGTTTTGTAGTGCCTGAATAAAGGATTTACG